>JAMCYH010000343.1 GCA_023474025.1 Deltaproteobacteria bacterium | reverse complement strand
TGCTTGCGTGAAGATCCCGAAAATTTGCGGGGGTCCATTGACCAGGAGTGGGATTTTTTCTTCGAAATAGTTGACCTTTAAATCGATTTGAATCAAATTGAGCTATCAACATTAGAGCCATGTGACCAATCTCTGTAACAGCTTTGAAATCGCTTATGGGGTATGTGGATAACTTTGGTTCAGCGAAACTGGAAGGAGAAAGACTCGGAATGGGCACTGGATGCGGAAATTGTGAACACAACATGCAAAGCTATCGCAAGACTTCTGATGAATTTAAACTGGAAGCGCCGGAATATTTCAATTTTGGTTTCGACGTAATTGACAGGTTTGCGGAAGACCCAAATTTGCAAATGATGATTTGGGCTGGAGATGATGAAGCTGAAAAGCGGATGAGTTACGCTCATTTTTGTGACAGGACCAACCAGATTGTCAACGTTCTAAATGGCTTGGGCCTTGGGAAGAATGATCGCATAATGATAGTAATGTCCCGGACGCCTGAGTGGTGGGAAAGCATGATCGGCATGATAAAAGCGGGAATAGTCGCTGTGCCCGGTACGACCCAGCTCACCCAGAAAGACATAAAATACCGTCTGGAAACGAGTAATGTAAAATGTGTAATTTCTGATGCTGACAACGCTCCCAAGTTTGACGAAGCCAGAAAATCTTTCCCTGAACTCAATAACCTGATAATCGTCAGGGGACGGCGCGACGGCTGGCAAAACTATGAATCACTAGTTTCATCGGCGGACAAGGTAATTCCTTCAGGCGCAAAGGTTCGGACTCACAGGGATGATCCAATGCTTCTTTATTTTACAAGTGGCACCACGGGTTATCCCAAGATGGTGCTTCACACACACAGTTATCCTGTAGGTCATACGGTCACGGGGAAGTTCTGGCTGGATCTGCGACCAGGGGACCTGCACTGGAACCTGTCTGACACAGGTTGGGCAAAGGCAGCGTGGAGCAGTCTTTTTGGTCCGTTGAATACGGGAGCCACGGTATTTGTTCACAACACAAAAGGTAAATACAGCGCTCATTTAACGCTTGACCTGCTTTCCAAATACAGGGTTACTAGTTTTTGCGCTCCACCAACCGCCTATCGCTTACTGATCGTTGAAGACCTTAAGGCTTACGATCTGTCTGCGTTGCGTAGCTGCGTTGGCGCGGGTGAACCATTGAATCCAGAAGTTATAGATAGTTGGAAACAACAGACCGGGATTACGATTCGTGACGGCTATGGCCAGACCGAAACGGTGTTGATTGTCGGTAATTTCCCCGTTGATGACGCGCCGGTCAGGCCCGGCTCCATGGGCAAACCAGCTCCAGGGTTCAACGTAGACGTGGTTGATGACGAGGGAAAACCCCTTCCACCAAACAGAGAGGGCGATATTGCGATTCGGGTTAAACCTGATCGTCCAGTAGGGTTGTTCAGGGAATACCTGGGGAATCCGGAAGCGACAGCCGCGACATTCCGTGAAGGATGGTACCTCACTGGTGACAGGGCCTACCGCGACGAGGACGGCTACTTATGGTTTGTTGGGAGGGCTGACGATGTTATTATAAGTTCCGGTTACCGCATTGGTCCATTTGAAGTTGAAAGCGCTCTGATAGAGCATCCTGCGGTTCTTGAATCAGCGGTTGTAGCCAAACCTGACGCTGTCCGTGGTGAGATAGTCAAGGCCTTTGTGGTGTTACGGCCGGGTTTCGAGCCATCTGACGGACTGATCAAAGAGATTCAGAATTTTGTAAAATCGAACACCGCCCCTTACAAGTATCCGCGGGAGATAGAATTCAGGAAGGAATTGCCAAAGACCGTAAGCGGCAAAATTCGGCGGATTGATTTGCGTGAAAAACGAAAATAGTATGTCTGAACTGGCGCCTGTTGGCGAAACAGGCGCCAAACATTTGTCCTGCCATAGCTGGTTTAGCTGAAATCCTGACCCTCAATTTTGTCATACTAATAGTTGAATTTGGTGATCCTATCGAATATCATGTGTTGAGATTCAAAAAGGCTTCCCTCATATACCAACAAAGCGTGAATTGGAGGTCAGGGTGGCTCCAGACGGCGTCCCTGTGGCGCTACCAGCAAATCGAGCGCACAATTTATACGGGACGACAACTGCGAACAAATCGGACAGAGGTCTGATCAGCATGTTTTTTTAGACCGGAGTTCAGCATGAATCCTTCTACTGGGCCCTACCAGCCCAAGAACCATATCAGGGTGGTTACCGCGGCCTCACTATTTGATGGACATGACGCTGCGATCAACATTATGCGACGGATCCTTCAGGCTTCAGGAGCGGAAGTAATTCATCTCGGTCACAACAGATCTGTATCTGACATCGTTAACGCAGCAGTCCAGGAGGACGCCCAGGCTATCGGCGTGAGTTCCTATCAGGGCGGCCACATGGAGTTTTTCAGGTACATTGTGGACCTTCTCCGGCAACATGACTGTACCGGGATAAAAGTATTTGGTGGAGGTGGTGGAGTCATAGTCCCAGAAGAGATTGCCGAACTCGAATCCTATGGAGTCACAAAGATTTTTAGCCCTGAGGATGGGCGTAAACACGGACTTCAGGGGATGATAAACTTCTTCGTGGAAGAATCGGATTTTCCTGTTACGGATGGCGGGACCGACAAAGACCTTTCCCAGTTGAAGCCGACTGACTGGAAGTCCATAGCGAAACTGATTTCTACGGTCGAAGTGGCCAAGGAACAGGGTAACGGCGAACTCTCCGCTCTGATGGCCCGATTAAGGGAAAAATACGCTGACCGGAAAATCCCTGTCCTGGGGATAACCGGGACGGGTGGCGCAGGAAAATCATCTCTTACAGATGAGATCACTCTGCGTTTCCTAAATGATCAGCCAGACAAGACCATTGGAATAATATCCGTGGACCCGACCCGTCGAAAAACCGGCGGAGCGCTCCTAGGTGACCGGATAAGAATGAACTCCATCAATACCGAAAGAGTTTACTACCGATCAATGGCCACCAGGAGTCAGGGGATGGAAGTCCCATCCCACATGGAGGAATCCATAGAGGTTTTAAAAGCGGCTGGGTTTGACCTGATAATCGTCGAAACCGCAGGGATAGGGCAGGGTGACGCCGCTATTGTTCCACTCGTGGATATTTCCCTTTACGTGATGACATCTGAATTTGGCGCGCAAAGTCAGTTGGAAAAAATTGACATGCTCGATTTTGCGGACCTCATAGCAATTAACAAGTTCGATCGGCAAGGTTCGGAGGACGCCTTGCATGATGTGAGAAAGCAGGTTCAGAGAAACCGGTTGCGGTTTGATGTCCCTCTGGATGATCTGCCTGTTTATGGGACAATCGCTTCACGTTTTAACGATGATGGTGTCACGTCTTTATACACTGGGATTATCGACGTCATAAACGAAAAGATCGGCGATGGATGGACGACTTCCATGGTTGGCAGGCCTGACAGGAAACCATCGTCAAGGACGATCATAATACCTGCTGAGAGATCCGGGTATCTTTCAGAGATCGCCAACACCTTAAGGAGATACCACGCTTGGGGGGCAGAGCAGGAAGATCTTATCAGAAGACTTTGGCGACTGGACGGTGTCGAAAAGGAATTCCACAGGGACAGTTCGAATGATGAAACAGATGGCCTTGCGAGAATAAAACATCTGCAGGAGGAAATTGAGAAACAGCTCGATCCGAGAGCCCTGAAACTGGTTGGAGAGTGGGAAGACATCAAGGAAGATTATTCCGCAGACGATTACGTTTTTACGGTGAGAAACAAGAAATTACCCGTAAAGCTCAAGACTCGCACGTTGAGTGGCTTGTCGCTGCCCAGAATTGCGCTCCCGAAATATGAAGATCCAGGGCAGTTGTTGAGATGGCGACTGAAAGAGAATCTCCCCGGCATGTTTCCGTTTACGGCCGGAGTGTTTCCGTTTAAACGCCAGGATGAAGACCCAACCCGAATGTTCGCCGGAGAAGGTGATCCGTTCAGGACAAACAGGAGATTCAAGTACCTCTCCGCAAACAGTGTCGCAAAAAGACTTTCCACAGCCTTTGACTCGGTTACACTGTATGGTCAGGACCCTGATGAACGCCCGGACATATATGGTAAGATAGGAACATCCGGCGTGTCAATCTGTACACTCGACGATGTTAAAGTCCTGTATTCAGGTTTTGACCTTAGCGCCCCAAACACGTCGGTATCAATGACAATAAACGGACCGGCGCCCATCATGCTGGCGATGTTCTTTAATACAGCCATTGATCAGAAACTGGACGAAATAAGGCAGGAAACAGGGTCAGACCCTACACCGGAGGTCGTCTTGAGGGTGAAGGCGGAGGTGCTCGGGCAGGTGCGAGGCACAGTTCAGGCGGACATTCTGAAGGAAGATCAGGGTCAGACCCTACACCGGAGGTCGTCTTGAGGGTGAAGGCGGAGGTGCTCGGGCAGGTGCGAGGCACAGTTCAGGCGGACATTCTGAAGGAAGATCAGGGGCAGAATAGTTGTATCTTCTCTACCGATTTTTCATTGAGGATGATGGGAGATATTCAGGATTACTTCATACGCAACAATGTACGAAACTTTTATTCGGTTTCGATTTCCGGTTACCATATAGCGGAAGCAGGCGCGAATCCTATAACCCAACTAGCGTTCACGCTGGCTAATGGTTTCACCTATGTTGAATACTACCTGTCAAGGGGAATGAACATAGATGATTTCGCTCCGAATTTGAGTTTCTTCTTCTCAAACGGACTGGAACCAGAATATAGCGTAATTGGACGTGTAGCCCGAAGGATATGGGCAGTTGCGATGCGGGACAAGTATATGGGAAATGAACGCTCACAGAAACTGAAGTATCACATTCAGACGAGTGGTCGGTCGCTTCACTCCCAGGAGATCCAGTTTAACGATATCCGCACAACCCTTCAGGCGCTGATTGCGATTTATGACAATTGTAACTCACTGCATACCAACTCATACGATGAAGCCATAACAACTCCAAGCGAGGAATCGGTCCGACGGGCGCTAGCCATCCAGATGATTATTAACAAGGAATGGGGCATTTCGAGAGTAGACAACATTAACCAGGGATCATTCATCATTGAGGAGCTGACAGACCTTGTTGAAGAGGCCGTATTGACGGAGTTCGATCGACTCTCCCAGCGGGGAGGCGTGCTGGGTTCCATGGAAACAGGGTATCAGAGGACGAAGATCCAGGATGAATCCCTTCATTATGAAAGCCTCAAGTCGACTGGCGCTTATCCAATCATTGGCGTCAACACATTTCTCAATCCCCATTCTGATTATGTTGAGCAATGCGGCATAGAGCTGGCAAGAGGTACAGAAGAGGAAAAACAGTCACAACTGAAAAGATTGGCCGAATTCAAGGAACGAAAGAGTGGAATGTCTTCCCAGGCTATGGAAAGGCTGCAAAAGGTCGCCCAGTCCGATGGCAACATATTCGAGGAACTCGTGGAAACGGTCAAATACTGTTCACTCGGGGAAATAACCCAGACTCTTTACCGAGCAGGGGGACAATACCGAAGAAACATGTGAACTGAAATTTAGAGCATGACGGGCGGGGTCACAGATCTTTGGCCCCCTCGCTTTGATGGGAGTCGTCTCCTATCCCGGGTTTTGTGATTACTACTGTCCTGGGTTCAGTGGTCCGTCCGGAGGGCTTGTGCACAACGCGCATCCTGCAAATGCCAGGCGGGAGGGTTATCGCTCCATAATAGGCCCCATGGTCATCCGTCTGGACCTCAGAATAATCTGCCCATGGACTATGTGAAACCTGAACGGTCAACGTGGAATAAGGAAGGTTGGGAAAACCGCCTGTAAAGGTTACGGTATCTCCGGAAACGGATGCCATCAATGTGCTTCGCTGTTCAAAACGGTCCTCAGGTAAATCATATTTCCGGTTCACCTTAGAGAACAGGCTGTTTCGGATCTTTCTGTTATATCGGGTTTCAGAATACTGATAAGGGGCTGAAAAGGGGTTCTTGGCATTAATGAGAGCCTGCCAGTCGAAGGCCATCCGAATTCCGGCGGAAATTCCATAATTGTGTCCGAGAAGACTGTCCTCCCCCTGTTCAAGAGTCATGTTGAACAGGCCATCGCGTGAATTGACCGAGAGAGCTGTCCGGTAACCTGATATGTTTGAGTTACGGCCCACATATCGGTGAGTGGAAGCGTCCAGTCTGAAATCGAGCCATGATATTATTGGGGGCAGTAAAAGACTTATCCGCGCGTCTGCGCCTGCTGGTAAAGTCTCGTTCAGGAATGAGGCGCCACCATTTTTGATTTCTTCACGTGAATTTAAGGGGAAATACACGTTCGCTGACAAATTCAGATCTGAAAAATAGCCAGGGAGAGCAGAAAATTCTATACCGGCTCCAGCCTCGCGCAGGTAATCAAGGTCAGATCGCCTCGGTCGCGTCCAGTCGTAAAAGGTGTGGAAACCTACCATCATTTCGGATGTGATGAGTTGGCGAACACCGGCTCCCATGGAGTAACTCTCGTTTCGGCCATTCAAATTGACCCGTGGCGTAAAAAATATGGTTTTGTCCGGCCAGGCCTTTATAGGCAGGAAGCATTCGGTTTTTACCGTAGGCAGGCGCGTCCATTTATCAAAACTCGCAGAGAAGTCGAAATTGTTCCTGAGTGGCGCGGGAAGGGCCATGCGCAGGCCGTAATTCACACTGTAAGGAAGATAGCGTTCGCTGTGATCGGGTTTTTCCAGCCCGGTTTTCTGCTTGAACTGCTCTACTATTGCTGGAGGTTCGACTGACGGAGGGAATTGGGCCTGGTTTCGATCGCCGAATGACGACGCGGACGCTAAACCAGACCCCACGGCCATCGTGATGTTAAAATAGAAAGTTATCAGGTAAATATATTTTTTATATGATATAATCATTGTAACAAACTGTTTTTGTTTGATGTATAAACGCTAATAGCTTTATCGGATCTTGTCAAGGAAAATGATGGAGGACTCGAGTCATGACTGAAAATTCGGAGACAATGATAGTGGAGAACAACCTCAAAACCGACCAGGACACACCGGGGTCCGACGCGACGGATGTCTCTCGCCGCCGCTTTCTTGCAAGCAGCCTGGCTGTAGCGGGTTCATTATTAGTCGGCCAATCTGTCGCTCACTCCGAGCGACTGCCAGACAATGCAGGGGTTCACGGCAATTTGGATGCGAACGCTTTGCGAAAAAGCATCAAGGGTCAAGTCTTGACCAGGACAGACACCGACTTCGAGAAGGTTGCTCTCGATGTCTGGAACAAGTATGGAACCAGTAAACGTAGGCCTCAATTGATTGTTCGCGTGGCCAACGAACAGGACGTGGTTGAGGCGGTGAAGTTCGCAAAAGCCAGCAAACTGAAGGTCGTAGTACGCGGCGGCGGGCACAATTGGTGCAATCCTTCGCTGCGTGATGGCGGTATGATGATTGATCTGACCAATCTCAATAAGGTGATTTCCATTGATCCAAAGGAGCGAAAGGCCGTGGTCCAGCCGATCATCAGCAATCGGGAGATTCAACATCATCTGAACGCTCAAAACCTGTCATATCCCAGCGGACACTGCCCACCGGTCAAGTTGAGCGGTTATCTCCTCTGTGGGGGGATGTCGTGGAATCAGGGTGTGTGGGGAACTGGAATTGGCAGCGTCGAAGCAGTTGAGTTAGTCACTCCTAATGGAGAAATGATTACTGCAAACAAAGACCAAAACAACGATTATTATTGGGCGGCGCGTGGCGCCGGACCAGGTTTCTTCGGGGTTGCGACACGCTACCACCTCAAGCTCTATGATTTGCCCAAGGCGATAGCATGCAGTTCTTATTATTATCCAATCGGCGAAGTTGACACCGTTGCTCATTGGCTTGAATCCATAGCAAGCAAGTTGCCCCCGAACATCGAATTGAGTCTGTTCATGCTCACCGCGCCATCTGAGATTGCCGAAAAATGCAAGGCAGATGCGGGCAAGGTTTGCATGGTAACCGCGACGATTTTTACCGATTCCATTGAGGAGGCTAAATCATCGCTCAAACCTCTAGATGATTGCCCGATCATTGGGAAATGTCTCTCAAAGACAATCGCAATGCCGTCCAATTTTGAGGCTTTGTTTGACGCGTCCGGCGCTCTGTGGCCTGCCGATCATCGCAACCAGGTTGAAGCAATATTCTCTAACGCCAAACTGGCAGACGTGTTCAAAGCAGTGGGGGACCATTTCTTGAAGACGCCGTCGCCTGCCAGTCTCATCATGTTTGCAATTTTTACCGGATCTAAGGTTCCGACGCCACTACCAGATGCCGCATTCTCAATGAGCGCCCGTTATTACGGTGGGCCATGGACGATGTGGACAAAAGCCGGCGATGACTACGCCAACACTCAATGGCACAAGAAATGCCTGGAACTGCTCAAACCATATGTCGCCGGGTATTACGTCGGGGAATCGGATACAGTCACGTATCCAAACATCGTTCAGGAATCGTATACGCAAACCAAGTGGAAACGCCTTCAGGAGCTGCGAAAGAAGTATGATCCTGACGGAGTGTTCTTTAATTATTCCGACGGCCTAACGTGAGAGCAGTCGGGAGGCTTGACGTTTGTTTGTGACCGACAAGAGCGCACGGAATTTTTCGGCGTCCCATGGGGGACTATAGTGGGTGGCAAGCCGGCGAATGAGGGACCGCCGTGCGCTCCCATCAGAATCCAACGTTTAATGTCATGTCCATAGCGAAGATCGGGTCGATGCTCCGATCCGGATTGATACCGAACATGTTCTCAGGGGCCGGGAGGTCCTTCCATCCAGGATTGGAGCGATCGACACACGCGAATTTGAACCAGTTCCCTGGCTGAAAAAAGCCGAATGTTCCGTTGAGGAGATATCCTTCCAGAAGTTTCCACCCGAATCCCACATCCAACTCATAACCAAGATTGGAATCAGGTATCGCCGGCGATGGTGTATCGAAAGTCCCATGTCTGATGTATTCGATGAAACCTGTTGTTATTCCGGTGAGTGGAACGGAAGTCTGTGGATTCCGACGAAGAGCTGGTTGGATAAAGCCCCATCCGTAACCATGGGAGACTCGCTGGGCCCAAAATGCTGTGGCGAAAATGTTCAGGTTTACCGCAGCCGCATAGTCCAGTCTCACTCCGAACGCATTGGCGTCAGTAAGATATCCGCCGTTTGTGATCGCTGAGACAGAATTGTTCCCCGTACCGTATCCGTTGACCATGATCATGCTGTAGGGGCGAAACAATCCGCTGTTGGTCAGTAAATCATCGTAGCGTAAATTTTGTCGGTCGATGACGACACCATGTCTCCTGTCTGTACCTGGAATCCATGACCAAATCAGTGAGAATTTCGCTGGCCCAACTACGATCCCGGATTCCGCCATGTAGCGCCAACTCTCGATGTAGCTTTTTCTGAAGAGATAAGGATTGTATGCCAACGCTCCCTGAACCACGATCGGAAACGCGGGATTGAGGTTGCCGTTCATATTAGGTTGGAGTCTGGTCGTTTCGTAGTCCCAGTCAGCCTCAGTATTGAAAAAGAACCTACCGTCAAAATACTTCAAGAATATACCACCAAGAAGGGCTTCCAATTGCTCTGGGAGAAATCGCTTCTTGTCATTAGGATTATTTACGGCTTCAGGCCCTACACCAAAAGCATAGCCTTCTGTAAAGGCGCCGGCGCTCACCGGCCCTGCGTCATAAGTCACGAAGCCAACCAGGTCATACCGACGTCCGGAGCTTTTGTCCAATGGGTTGAAGTATTGGTAGCTAATTCGTGGCGGGTCAACGAACCCCTGGTCAATCTGACGACGCCAGGGATACCACCCGAGCCCGAAGCGCGCGGGACCTGCTGGAACCACCAGAGAAACGGTTTCGATCGAAGCATTGTCTGCGCCATTGAACATCAGGCCTGTCCCAAATTCCAAAGGTCGCTTGCCAACCACTATAGTCCCCCAGGGAATTTGCGCTTTGACCCACAAGGTATTCCAGTAACCGGGAGAAAAGCTCTGGCCGATCCCTGGCGCAGTCATCGTGCTATAAGAAGAGCCGGTCAAATATCCCACCGGATCCCAGTGCTTGGGAGCTTGGTCAGCCGGGAACATGACAGCGCTGACGTTCTCGCTGAACCCCCACGCTCCGACGTGGTACTGACCTTTAACAGTAATGGCTTCGTTAACTTTTATTCGAGGAAAAATGTCCATCATCATCGTGGAATTTGCGGCATCGGTACCCGAAGTAGTGAGGCTCGAGATGCGATAGCCAAGCCACCCGTTTGCGGATGCTGCGCCACCAGGTTCAGGCGCAGCATTGTCCATATCGTAAGGACCGAAAAACCCCCTTGATCCCATCTGCGAGTAAGCGACATATTCCCAGGAATAGGAACCCCTGAAGGAAAACTCAAAGGACGCGGCGGGAGACACACCCAGGAAGAGTATAATCCATAAAGATATTCCCAGGTAATATCCGTAATAGCGACTCATTACCCACGCCCCTAATGTTACGTCAGGTGTCCCTGAATCACCCTTTCCGGCAAGTCGCCGGCGGTTTTCATTTTCCACTTAACCAAACCGCCAGTGACCAGGGGTTGTCAGACCAAAAACCATCTCGAAGCCATCTGTAGGGCTAGTTAGTATCTTGCGCGGTCAGGTGTTGCGGCAAATTTCTTCGTCAGTTCCAGGGCCTCTTTTCTCATGATTTGTGTCTCAGGTATTTTGCGCTGGGCTAAAGGCTTTTTGAACTCATTATATTGATACTCATCCTCGAAGTCTATGTCAGTGGCGTCCTGAATCGAGAAGCCGAAGAAGATACGGTTGATCTTCGCCCAATAGGCGGCGCTGAGGCACATGGGACAAGGTTCACCCGTGGTATAGAGATCGCAGCCTGCGAGACTGAAGGATTTTAACGTCTTGCAAGCGTTTCTGATTGCCATCACTTCTCCGTGAGCCGTGGGGTCCTGATTGGCAAGCACCTTATTGAAGGACTCGCCTATGATCTTGCCGTCTTTGACTACGACACCTGCGAAGGGTCCGCCAGCGCCGGACTGTGCGCCTTTTAGCGCTAATTCAAGAGCGCGGCTCATGAATTTCTTGGCTTCCTCTTCGTTGAAGGCTGGACCCGCAACCTTTTGCTGTTCTGCCAGGGCGGACTCGAATAGTCCGAGCCCGACTGTTCCGGCGAGGGACAGGCCAATGGCCTGCTTCAGCCAGATACGTCGAGAGGGATCATGTGTCCACTGACTGTCGTGTCCAAGACAAAGCTGTTCATTTTGATCGAGCATCGCATTCCTCCTGGTTACTTGAACAATTATGAGAGTACAAATGACTCCGCCATTGGCCCTCTAAAGACCAGGACGGAATCTCAAAACCTCACGGTAGCAGGACATTACGAGTTTGCCTATTTTTTTAACATAATATTTCAAAGTCTCCAAAGAAATACGAAGCTGCGTCATTTCATGCGATATTTTCACGAAAATACTTGCCTCTAAAATAAAGCGCGACGTTGACAAGTGAGATCAACGCCGGCACCTCAACCAGAGGCCCTATAACTGCGGCGAAAGCCACCCCCGACTGAATTCCGAACACTGCGACAGCCACGGCGATCGCTAGCTCAAAATTGTTACTTGCGGCAGTGAAGGATATGGTAGCTGTTTTTGAATAATCGGCCCCGATCTTGTGCCCCATCCAGAAACTAACGAGAAACATCACTACAAAATACACCAGCAATGGAATAGCAATACGAACGACATCCATGGGAATCTCGACAATAAGATTTCCTTTGAGACTGAACATGACCACGATAGTGAACAGAAGCGCGATCAGGGTGATAGGGCTGATTTTTGGGATGAACTCCTTTTCGTACCAGGCTTTGCCCCTGGATTTGATCAATGTAAATCGGGTAATTACGCCTGCTATAAATGGTATGCCGAGATAGATAAAGACGCTCTTTGCTATCTGGCTCATGCTGACTTGCACGAGACTTCCTTTAAGACCAAAATATGGGGGTAGGACAGTTATGAAGAACCAGGCGTAGACGCTAAAGAAGAGCACCTGGAAGACACTGTTGAATGCTACCAGACCTGCGCAATATTCAGTATTCCCTTCTGCAAGCTCATTCCAGACTATTACCATGGCAATGCATCGAGCGAGTCCTATCATGATGAGTCCTACCATGTATTCCGGGTATCCGCGCAGGAAGATTATTGCCAGAAAAAACATGAGAATAGGGCCTATGACCCAGTTCTGAACGAGTGAGAGTCCCAGAATTTTCCAATCCCGGAAGACATCGCCAAGTTCTTCGTATTTAACTTTAGCCAGAGGGGGATACATCATGAGGATGAGTCCGATAGCTATAGGAATATTTGTTGTATCGACCGAAAAGTAATTTATGGCGGATTCTATCCCCGGCGCATAATATCCAGCCCCGACGCCCACCACCATAGCGGACAGTATCCAGACCGTCAGGTAGCGATCGAGAAAAGAAAGTTTGTGGGAAATTGAATCATCCATGGCGAAAACTCCCTTCTAAGAAAAACGGATTAAAGTAATAAGCTCCTGAAAATGGAGCGGTAGTCTGGCATTTTGCCCGCTGTTTACGGCTGAATTCGAGAAACCGCTTATTTACTATTTGACTAAACAGTAAAACATGCTATATTTCATGTCAACCTCTTTTTGGTAGAAGGTGATTCCTTGGGTGGAGGGGTAAAGGTATCAGATATCGTGAAACATTTCCTTCAAAAAAGTTTTAAGATTACAGGTCTTTTTAAGGATTAGGCTTTGGCTGAAGGGATATTGGCAAAGCTGAACTGAGAAATATTATGACCCAATGTTGAGGTTTTAGTCAAATAATCAATTTGTTGTTAACACAAAGGAGAAAGCGCCATGTCCAGTAAAGATTTTGTGACGGTTAAGATTCTAAGTATGGGGGCCAAAAGCGGAGGCTGCGCAACGTGTGGCGGAGGCGCGTCGAACCCGGAATTCATCAATTTGCTTACCCAGAAGATTAAAGAGTTGGAAGAGGCCCTTAATACGAGTTACCCCGGCAAGACCAAGATCGAACTCGTCGACGTAAAAGAGTCCGAAGAGGAACAAAAATCTGAAGCAGGGCAACTCCTGGTGACCGGTCAATATCCTCCACCTCTTGTTCTTATAAACGGTGACCCCAAGTTCGCCGGATATATCGCCGTGGACAAGATTGTTAACGAAGTCCAAAAAACCATAGGAGAATGAAAGGAGAGAACAGTGTCGGAATTTCTGGAAACTACTTATGACAAATTTGTTTTTAAGGCAAAGGTAGGCTGCCTCTACACCAGAGACGACTTCTGGGCTCAGGTGGAGGGCGGTGTAGCCACTGTTGGTGTCGCGGACTTTTTGCAGAAAATTAAGGGCGACGTCGCTTTTATTGAGACTGTGGAACCAGGCTTAATGGTTAAGCAGGGAGATGAACTCGGAAAAGTCGAAACTATAAAAGCAACTTTCTCTATCATCAGCCCGGTCACCGGCAAGATAATTGAGGTCAATTCTGACATGGACGCGAGCCCTCATTTCATAAATCAGGATCCTTATGGGTCTGGCTGGATTTACAGGATCGAAGTGACTGATCTTGAAAAGGACCTTGTGGCTCTGTTGGACGCTCAAGCCTATTTTGAACTTATGAAGGAAAAAATCAACGAGGAGATGAACAAAAAGGGATGAGCGGTAAAAAAAGAAAAGTTGTGGTGCTCCCTTGCAGTGGCATTGGCAAGACATTGGGCACAGTAGGACGGGAGATCGCGTACGAGTTGATAGAGGACCTCAGGCCTGGGGTGACTACAACGACCTGCCTTCCTCTCCTGATGATAGAAGACCCGGACGCAAAGAAACTGGTGACCGACAATCCTGTAATAACAATTGATGGGTGCCCGTTCGGTTGCGCACGCAAGAGCGCTGAATCCATAGGCGTGACGGTTTCAAAGGGTTACAGGGCCATAGATTTTTGTAGGGTCCACAAGGACCTTAAACCTGAAGGAATCTCTGAACTGAACGAAGCGGGCAAGAAGCTGGTTGTCTTAGCCGCTAAAGAGGTCGCTGAAGAAGTGGATAGACTTTTGGCGGAGGAGAAGTCGTGATGGACATCAAAGTTTTAAAAGTAGGCATCGTGTCTTGCAGCGGGGAGGCTTTACCTGAAGGGACCGTGTCCAGGGTCGCCTGCCGAAAAGTCCTTGATGAACTTAGACCTGGCCAGACTGTCACGATTTGTCTTCCATTGTTCATAGCCGGGGGAAAGGAAGAGCGGGAATTTGCGAACAAGTTTCCCACTGTAACAGTTGATGGTTGCGAAAAAATGTGCGCCGCGAAGTCTACTGAAAGGCTATCCGGTAAGCCCGCCCGATCTCTAATGATCCGGGATATCCTCAAAAAACACGATATTGCAGGGTTGAAGCAGTGTAGAGGGCTAGGGCCAGCGGAGAAGATCGCTAGTGACGCTGTGGCGGAGGAAGTCGCAAAAGCGGTGGATGAAGTTCTGGAATAGAAATGTTTTCCCAAAATTTGTCGTGGAGGTAAATATCGGTGCCTAAATACATCAATTATAAAAATCGTGTTGAATGGCGTGGTGAACACAGGGGATTTACATGGATGGACAATGGCGCGGCGCAAATTTTTTCAGCTCCGGAGCCGCTTTACGGAGTGCGTGACGTGCTGACGCCAGAGGACGCTCTCATGGCCGGGGCCAACACCTGTATCCACATGATGGTTATCTGGGTGATGGAGCGTTTCAACATCGATTTAGTTTCCTATGAATGTGACGCTGAAGGTGTGGTCGAGGAATTCATTGATCTAACATCAAAGTTCACAAAAATTACCATGAAGCCAAAACTGGTAGTCAGGGGCACGTCAAAAGAAAAGGTGATGAGGGCGTTGGCTCAGGCTCGCAAATACTCGACGATCTGTGAATCCTTAAACTGTGAAGTGGAAATAGAACCAACAGTAACCGTACAGTAGGAAGTTCTACAATGGAGAAATTTGACATAGCCTTCCTTGGAGGAGGGCCTGCCGGTTATCAGGGCGCAGTCCGAGCCGCCCAGTTGGGGGCACGGGTCGCGGTAGTGGAGGCCAAATTCCTGGGAGGTGTTTGTCTCAACTGGGGATGTATCCCTACCAAGACAGTGCGAGCGTCGGCTGAGGTCGCTCGCACTATAAGACGAGCCAGGGAATTTGGATTTGAACAACTGAGCCCAATTCCCGATATCAAAGCGATAATTTCCCGTAAGGAACGGGTTGTGGCCGCGCTTCGAGGCAGTCTGGAACGACTGTTCCAGGCCAACAAAGTGACCTTGTTTCAAGGACAGGGCAGATTGGTTTCCGAACATTCTGTCGAAATCCAGGCAAACGGTAGCAGTAACCTGGTGGAAGCGTCAAAGATCATCGTATCCACAGGTTCTTCGCCGGCTAGTTTAGATGTGATCCCAAAAAGCCCACGGGTTTTTCTCGCGGATGAAACACTAAACATCTCGTACATGCCAAAGCACATCCTGGTTATTGGTGGTGGGGTGGTGGGCGTGGAAATGGCCGCGATCTTTCGTGAACTAGGTTCACAGATCACTATTGTCGAGGCCCTGGATCGTATTCTGCCAGGCGCCGACATAGAGATGGCCACTTATCTTCGCGGGATATTGCAACGACGAAAGATAAAAATTCTCTGTGGAATCACCGTGACAGAAGCGGCTGAAACTCAGGAAGGTTTTACCGTAAAACTTTCAAATGGCGGCGAAATTACCCCTGACACTATTATTGTCGCAGTAGGCAGAAAATTTAACACAAAAGGAATCGGGCTGAACAGGCTCGGAATCGAAATGGATCGTGGCCGGATTGTTGTAGATGAACATCTTAAAACCAATATCCCCTCGGTGTACGCCGCCGGAGATGTTGTTGGCGGCTGGCTATTGGCTCATGTAGCGTTTGCTGAAGGTATATGCGCAGTAGAAAACGCTCTGGGAAGAGACTCGAAAATGGACTACAGGGTAGTGCCTCGATGTGTGTTCACTATTCCCGAATACGCCGCAGTAGGTCTTTCCGAAGAACAAGCTGTGTCCCAACACAAGATAATGGTGGCGCGATTTCCCTTTAAATCGTCAGGAATGGGGCAGGCCATGGGAGAGATGGAAGGTCTTGTCAAGCTTATGGCCGACGCTGAAACTGACCAGATTTTGGGATGTCATGTCATAGGGCCGCATGGATCCGACCTGGTAGCGGAAATAGCGGTCTGTATGCAAGGCAATCTGCCCAGCAAGGCTGTTATGGACACAATTCATTCGCATCCTACCCTATCGGAATCTATTCTGGAAACAGCGCAGGCGTTGCACGGACAGGCCATACATATTGCTCCGGAAGGGGTTAAACAATGATTCAATCCACACCTAACTGGTTAGTAGGTGAAATAAGGCATGCCAAAAGAGGTTTAGGCCAGGATGCGGTTCAGCGAACAACGAAGCTTCTGGACAAGTTCCAGTTGCCTACTGTTTGCCAGGAGGCGAGATGTCCTAACAGGGGCGTCTGTTTTTCAAATCGAACAGCTACATTCATGATTCTGGGCGACACATGCACGAGAGGTTGCCGTTTTTGCGCCGTGAAATACAACAAATTCCCCGCTCCTGTTGATGAAGATGAGCCGGAAAGGTTGTCTCTGGCTATAGCTGAAATGGACATTCGCCACGCAGTTATAACATCTGTTACTCGAGATGACTTGCCGGACGGTGGCGCGGGACACTATGCGAAAACCGTAAGGACCCTCCGCAAAAATTCCCCCGATACAACAATAGAGTTGCTGATACCCGATTTTGGCGGTTCAGATGAGGCGCTAAGCTCAGTGATAGATGAAGGGCCTGATATTTTGGCCCACAACGTGGACACAGTTGTAAGATTGCATCGGAAGATAAAGCCAAGAGCAAACCACGACCGGTCTCTGAAACTTCTTGGCCGGGTTAAGGATATGGCGCCTAAGATGGTAACCAAATCAGGCGTTATGCTCGGTCTTGGAGAAACAGCGGAGGATGTAGCGCAAGAACTCAGGACGCTCAGGGACACGGGTTGCAATATGGTGACATTGGGACAATATCTTGCCCCTTCTCTGAAACATACCTCGGTGGTTCGTTTTCTTGAACCGGCAGAATTTGTTTTTTGGGGGAATTTCGCAAAAGAACTCGGTTTTGAGAGCGTGGCTTCCGGGCCTTTGGTGCGAAGTTCATATAACGCTTCGGTTTTTTTCAGGGAACTATCATGACAACGTGGAGGCTTCTGGTCGGCGAAGCGTCAGGCTCGATGAACATGGCTATAGACCAGGCTCTTCTAAAGTTAAAAGCTGACGGGAAATCCCCGCCGACGTTGCGGCTATATAAGTGGAAACCGTCAGCCGTTTCTCTCGGTTATTTTCAAAGGAAACGAGGCCCCAATCTAGCAGCGTGTGAGCGTCTGGGGCTGGATGTGGTTCGCAGACCTAGTGGAGGTCGCGCTGTACTGCATTTGGGCGACCTGACCTATGCGATAGTAGCTGGGACCAATGATGGAATCCCCTTTGACGCTGATGGAGCGTACCGGCTCATAAGCAGGGGACTGGTACTAGGCTTGAACTTGTTAGGGGTTATTGCGGATTCCTATGATGGAAATCACGACGCCTCTCTCCCAACTATATGCTTCATGCGTCCCGCTTCGGGGGAAATAGTATGGCAGGGCAAGAAATTTGTCGGTAACGCTCAGGCCTGGTCAGGCCAGTCGCTACTTCAGCATGGTTCCATCGCTATTGAGTCTCAGATTGATTATCTCACCGAATTGTTTAGACCGGAAAGATATCCTTTGGATCAGTTTCGGCAGGCCCTTGCGGCCAAAGTCACTTCGATCAATGAAATCATGGGTAGAGCTGTAAGTCCTGATCTGGTAGGCGAAGCCTTAAGAAACGGATTTGGCGAAGCCTTGGGAGTGACTTTTGAACTTGGGGAGTTAAGCGCGGAGGAGTCCGATCTTGCTGAACAACTCTCGTTAATGCCTACGGAACAGCTAACCCGTGAAGTACGTCGCAGGGCGTAAAATCTTATTGCTAAACATTTGTGCTTTTGATAAAAAATAATGGGGCAAATATTTAAATATTTTCCCAATTAATGGAATACTGAAGTTTTAGCCGGCTTGGTTTTAAGAAATTTATCGAGGCCCGACTCTTCGGTAAGGGGCGCCGCGACAGGAGATAATTCCTCGTTGTTAGGACTAATCTGGCAGTAAAAGCAACTTGGTAAGTCCTTTGGAATTTCTCGGATCGTGGTAGACGGGGATTTTTGTCTATTAATGTTCAAGATTCAATATTTGTCTGAGCAAATGGGTGTCGCTTGCTGGATATGCCAGCGTTTGGCCGGAATGAATAGGGTTGAGGGTTGATGATAAAGGGTATGGAGAGGTTAAGGTCTGTCGCGCTTATACCAGCAATAGTGGCTTTGTTATTAGCTGGGGTGTTCGCCAATAGGTCGCACGCGGGCGCCAATAATGTTGCGCCGGTTTCTTCCAACATGCCAAAGGTTGGCGCCCCATCCAGCGCTTTCGGTTCGGTTCTCGCGAAGCCCAAAAATAATCAACTTGAGAAAAGACAAATAGCGCCTGCGAAGAGGAATTTGCGGACCAATTCCTCGAAAAGGGTAGAATTCGGAAACAAGGCAAAGGCACGAACAATAAAAAATAATGTGGGCAAGAGTCATCCCGTGTCATCGATTGACATGTGCTTTCCCACTTACAGACAGAACAATTCGGACCCGACATTAAGTTTACCGCAGGCCATACAGTTTGCGCTGGCCAGGAACCTTACCATGGCGGATTCAAGGCTGGCTGTTCAAGAAAAAGAATACCAGCGGCGTGAGGCTTATTCCGATTTCTTCCCTTCAATCAGTTTACAGTACGGGGCGACATTGGACAGGTATTGGAGTCTTTTGAACATTATGGGTTTGTATGGGATGCAGGATTCCAGATACGCCACCGGTCAGGAAGCCTATCGACGGGGAACCGGCCAGATTCCAAGTACAAAGGCGTGGTATCCATACCGCATAGATCCGTATCGTCAGTTCACTGGGTCGGTTACAATTACACAGCCGATATTCAGTGGGGGGAAATTAATAAATGATTACAAATACGCCAGGCTTGGTGTGGACTATTCCAGTATTCAGTATGAAGTCAACCGCCAGGACCTGACCCTTAATGTAACCCAGGCCTATTATCAGATGATGCAGGCCCAGAAACTGCTCCAGGTCGCGAATTCCTCGATCCGGGCACTTGAAGCTCTCCGTAACCAGACTAGAATTTTTTATAGGGAAGGCCAGGTCGCTGAAGTTGATGTTCTGTCAACTGAAGGTCAGTTGGCGCAGGCAAAAATTCAACGGACCCAGGCGCTCGCTGATATTGCAAAGAATCAGGCTACGCTCAACTATCTGTTGAGGAATCCTCAAGACACACCTGTCCGAATAATCGAGGACGTATCTTATACCTCTAGTGGATACCGATTGCCTGATGCTTACGCTATTGCGGCCGCAAACCGTTTGGAGATTCGGCAGGCAAACATTTCAGCCGAACAGGCGCTTGCCCTAGTCAAGTCAGCCAAGGCCGACCTGATGCCCAACGTCGATGTATCTCTCACCGGGGCAAGATACAATGATGACTGGAATGTTGCCGACCCTGAAGGTTTTAACGATTGGCGGATCCAGGGGTTGCTAACGTGGACTTTTGACATGTTCCGGAAGCGGTCCACAGTAGCGGAGAAACGCACGAGTCATGCTAGGACCTTTGTGAACAGGGAACTACTCGTGGAAACTATCATGAATGAGGTGCGGCAAGCGTATGAAGATATGAAACGTTCAGAGAGCGACATTGGGGACAACAGAACTGCTGTGCAGTTTCGTTCTGAGAACTTTCGTATCAATCAGGAGCGTTACAAGGAACAGGTAGCGACCTATGTCGAAGTGCTTGACGCTCAGAGGCAGTTGTCACTATCCCAAGGTGACTATTATATCTCATTGATGGGTTACAAGATCAATCGCGCAATTCTGGAAAGAAAAATGGGGATAGTGAAGTAACCAAATGTCTCGAAGACCTATTATAGCTGCACGAAATCGCGTACTGGTTTCACTATGTCTAACGACTGCAATAACAATTTTTGTTGTTTGCCCTAGCGCTGTCTTTTCGCAGGAATGGGCGATAAACTCCGATTCGAATCCCAGCGGAGGAGCGACCGCCGCTCCGGCCAACAGGTCGCCTTACTTGCCTAGCAGCCTGTTGGTCCAGCGAAACGTGTTAGCCCAGCAAAAGGCGTCGATCCTGCAAGCTATTGCTGAAGCTCGGACATGTATCAAAAACAATTCCAACCCACAGATTCTTCGCGATCAACAGGGCAATGTACGGAGTGTTCCAAGCACGGATGTAGCCAACTGTATCCGTACACTGAACGCTCTAAAGAGAAGGCTTGCCGCGAATTTACAGGCTTTTGACAACCTTAACCAGGACGCACAGCTTGACTCCATCCGGGCAGCGAGGATAAAAAAGAAAGCTGATTATGCAAGAAAGCTTAAACGGCTTTCAATGCCTGGCAATTACTAGACTAATTTCCAATCTCATTCCCTGGATTATCTTTAGCAATCTCAAAAAGATCCCCAAAAGGAATTGTCGCATGTGGATAATCACAAAGTGTGAAACATTGTTGATAAATATTGTGTCATATTTAAACAAGTGGTAAAATAGTCAAATAAGAGACATAAATAATTCGGATGAGGTCATAGAAATAGATGAAAAATCCTCTGTTTTTCCAAGAGACCAAGGTCCTGGGTAATTTGGAGTCCCCTCCAGTTGAGCGTGAATGTTGCGGCGCATATGAACCCAAAGAGGAGTCAGCCTGCGGAGCCGGTTGAGGGCCATCTCCTAAGAAGGTCCAGTTGGACCGACCGAGTTTTGATCAGCCTTTTGTGATTGGACTTGTCACTTCAGCGACAGGTGACGTTCCCGCTGTTTCTACTCAACTGGAATTGACAGATTATCTGGGCTCGCTAAAAGTCAGATTTTCCATCGGTCGAATGAAATACACGGTGGACCCGGGGCTTTATGCTGTAGGTCATCCAGACAAGGACTCGCCGGTGCTTGTCACCGGGAATTACAAAATGAGTTTTGACCATGTCCGGCGAGCCTTATCCCATCATGACGTATGGTTATTGGTTCTTGACAGTAAAGGGGTGAATGTATGGTGCGCCGCGGGAAAAGGCGCATTTGGCACTAACGAGTTGGTAGCAAGAATCAATTTAGTTGAACTCCGCAAAGTTGTAGATCACAAGAAAATCATTTTACCTCAATTGTCCGGTCCTGGAATAGCCGGATATATTGTTAAACAGTTGACCGGGTTTAGAGTAATATATGGACCCGTAGAAGCTCGCGATATTCCTACGTTTCTCGACAATGGATTGAGAGCGACGTCTGAGATGAGGCAAAAGGATTTTCCTATCACGGAAAGAGTCGTGTTAATGCCGGTTGAGGTCATCCAGTCCATTAAGTATGTTTTGCTGGTCGCAGCGCTGTGCTTTCTTGCTGGTGGCCTGTTTCATAAAGCCAATTTCTGGGTTAGTGCCGTAGCAGGCGCGCAATTCGGGTTTTACGCAAGTATGTGCGCTGTTGTGGGTGGGGCCATGTTGACTCCGCTATTGCTACCGTGGCTCCCCGGAAAGGCTTTTTCCATGAAGGGAATGGCCGCAGGCTTTTTGGTTTTCGTCGTGCTAATCGCTGGCTGGTCCATTGCTAAACACCATCAACTGAATTTTATCCAGGTGTTAGCGTACTTACTCATCATTTGCTCTGGTTCTTCATTCGCCGGTATGAATTTTACCGGATGTTCCACGTATACCTCTTTGTCTGGAGTCAAAAAGGAGATGCGCATAGCCGTGCCCATACAGATTGTGACCGCTGTTTTAGGTTTTGGCGCCTGGGTGGGTTCGGGCTTCATCTCTTAGGAGTTTTAGATCATGCAAAAATTAACATATTTGAAGGATGTAGTAACTCTTAGCCTTAACAAAGACAAATGCGCATCGTGTGGGGTTTGTCTTGAGGTTTGTCCCAGGAATGTGCT
>JAMCYH010000061.1 GCA_023474025.1 Deltaproteobacteria bacterium | reverse complement strand
GGCTTTGAAGTCAATACCGCTTTTTCATACGAAAATAGCTGGATACCAGGAGGAAAGACGAATCAACTTAAAGTTATCACCACCAATGAGACCCCATGCCACTTAGGGTGGCAAAAGGAGGGAATATGAAAAAGAAGGCGGTTTTATTCGCTACGGCGATGTTGATTTCATTGGCTTTTTTATCAGCTTGCCTGGCTTTTGAAGCTCCTGTAATCACTCTGGATAGAGTTGAAGTCGCAAGCATTCAGCCTTTCTTCGTAAAACCTCGAGTTGAATACAAAAACGAGAAGGAGCCGGGTAAAGAGTTACCGGCTGGCGCCATGTTAAACATGGCGTATGTTTTCGACATCAAAAATCCTAACAAAACCCCAGTGATGCTGGATGAATTGACATTTACAACAGCCTTCGAAGGCTTTGAAGTCAATACCGCTTTTTCATACGAAAATAGCTGGATACCAGGAGGAAAGACGAATCAACTTAAAGTTATCACCACCAATGAGACCCTGCCGACTATCACGAGCCTGATGGTAGCCGCTGAGAATGTGCAAAAGCTCCAGGAAAAGAAGCTTACTGCGGGAGCTGTGGTTAAAAAATGGTGGGAAAATGTTGGTGATTTCTCCTTCCCCATTGAGGTTAAAGCAGGCACAGCCCTGTTCAAGGATGAAAAGGGAAAAGAGTTAAGGGTGACATTCACAGGTAAGTGGCCCAAAAAATAGTCCCGTTATTTCGATTTGATAATAAAGGTGAGGGGGTAAATAAAATCCCCCTTTAATCTAAAGAAATTGTATCGTAGTTTTTTGCATCCAGGCCCATTAAGGGCCTTTTTTTTGTCCTCTTGTTTTAGTTTGCCTTAATGACAAACTTTCAGTTTGATACATCAAGTTCATGAAGGGGCTCAAATCGGAAGGCATAAAAATACTTGAGTGGTGAATGATGAGCAAAGGAAAAGAGTCTGAACTGGCGAGCACAGAAGAAATACTGGCAGAGATGGAGCGCTTGAAGAAGCTGATCAGATACCATGATCATTTGTATTACGTTCTCGATAACCCCGAAATTTCCGATAGGGAATACGACAGGCTTTTTAAACGTCTTGAGCAGCTTGAAAATGAATATCCCCAATTTGTCACCGCTGATTCCCCCACACAGAGAGTTGGAGGAACGGCGCTCGAGAAATTTGAACAGATCGCTCACGCGACCCCAATGTTGTCACTCTCAAATATTTTTGAGTTTCAGGAGTTGACGGATTTTGATTCGAGAATCAGGAAACTACTCGGTATACCCGGTCCAGTCCCTTATGTTGTAGAACCGAAACTGGATGGAGTAGCTGTAGAACTAATTTATCAGGAAAATTTGCTGATTTCAGCGGGGACTCGTGGTGATGGAACTGTAGGTGAAGACGTGACAGCCAACATAAGGACAATCAGGGCAATACCGTTGAGTCTCAGATCTCATGGTCCATTTGCCCGTACCAGTCTCCTTGAAATTCGCGGTGAGATATTTATGCTTAGATCCGATTTTGACTCCTTAAATAGGGATCGGGATGATGCTGGTCTTCCTTCGTTTGCAAATCCCAGGAACGCGGCGGCCGGGTCAATTCGTCAACTAGATCCTACTGTTACGGCACAGCGGAGGCTAAGGTTTTTGGCTCACGGTGTTGGGAGGATAGAGGGAGCTTCGGCGAAGACCCAACTAGAATTGCTCCACGGACTTAATGAGTTGGGAATTCCCGCAAACCTAGAGCACACGAAACTGTGTCATGGCGTAAACGATATAATGATCCATTACAACACCTTGAACCAATTGAGAGACCAACTGCCATTCGAAATCGACGGAAGTGTAATTAAGGTAAACTCACTCGATTGGCAAACAGAATTGGGAACAAAGAGCAGGTCTCCAAGATGGGCAGTGGCTTATAAGTTCGAACCGATGCAGGCGCAAACCAGGATCCTCAGAATCGAGGTTGGAGTGGGCAGGACTGGAACCCTGACTCCCGTGGCAATAATGGAGCCTGTCCAAGTGGGCGGCGTAAAAGTTAGCAGGGCCACTCTTCATAATCAGGATGAGATCGACCGTAAGGACATCCGGGAGGGAGATGTCGTTGTTATTCAGCGAGCAGGAGACGTCATCCCTGAAGTTGTCAGAGTCAGAAGTGAATTTCGTGTTTCTAACAGCCACCCTTTCAAGATTCCGGATCATTGCCCGGTTTGTGGCTCGGAAGCTGTTCGGCTGCAAGGACAAGCAGCGAAAAGATGCCTGAATTCTTCTTGCCCAGCTCGTCTCAAAGAGACCATAAAACATTTCGTTTCCAGGGACGCCATGGACATAGAAGGCCTTGGAGACAAACTGGTCGAACAACTTGTGGATAAAGGTCTCGTCCATGACCCCGCGGACATATATTATCTGGACATTGATATTCTTGCTTCCTTAGACCGTATGGCCAGGAAATCAGCTACGAATCTTATCAATGCCATAGACAGATCAAAAAAAGTGTCTTCCGATCGATTCCTTTTCAGTCTAGGGATCCCACTAGTGGGAGCGACAGTAGCCAGATTGTTGATTCAATCTTTTGGCTCCGCCAACACAATATCAAAAAAGAAGGCCGACGAATTGACTCTGGTTCCTGGTATAGGTCCTGAGGTTGCGCAAAGTGTTGTCCAATTTTTTGCTGAACCTACAAATGTAAAAATGATTGAGAGACTCTTCTACGCAGGAGTTTCACCCACTACAGATTTTGGGCCTGCTTCAACAGCAAGTCTTTTGAAAGGAACGACTGTTGTATTTACCGGTTCTATATCAATTCCTCGGAGCGATGCAAAAAGGATGGTTGAGGCTGCAGGTGGATCCGTTGGATCTTCAGTTAGTAGAAAAACGGATTTTCTCGTTGTAGGTGAGGATCCGGGTTCAAAGCTGCAAAAGGCCCGTGAACTAGGGGTAAAAGTTATTTCAGAGGAGGAGTTCAAAACTTTAGCCAGCGTTTCTTGACAATAGGCTTGAGTTGAAAAAAATGCTAAAAGATTTAAAGTTGTAATTACAAAAGACACTGCTAAAACTCCAATTCTTCTGATGGTTGATGACATGACATCAAAGACAAGGCGTCGGGTTATAGTTAAGGGCAAAGTTCAGGGTGTGGCTTTCAGGGCATACACAAAGTCCGAGGCCCGTAAAATCGGTTTGGTCGGTTGGGTCAGGAACTTGCCGGATGGCTCGGTCGAGACCATATTGGAGGGTAGCGCCGAAAGTGTGAATTTGATGCTGACCTGGTTACGAAGAGGCGCTCCGATGAGTAGGGTAGATGATTTGATTGTTTTAGAAGAAAAGCCTACGGGTGAATTTACAGATTTCGATATTACTTTTGATGGGTGGGAATCCTGGCGTGCGCGCTGAGACCCTTAAATCTATTTTCACAATATTGTCAATTGTGACTTTTTGCTTTTGCGGACAGAAAACCCCCTGCTCTATGAGGGAAAATACATCCACAATAGTTGATCTTCTGCTGGGCGAACCAGTCACTTTGGAAACTGCGCTGGACGATATGTCACAAGTCCGTGTGGTTTATGTTGGTGAATTCCACACGATAGCGCGTCACCACGAATTGCAGGAGGAAATACTTCGAGGCCTTGTCCAGCGTAATCGCAATGTCTCTTTGGCCATGGAAATGTTTAACTCCGACCAGCAACCGGTAGTCGACAAATGGCTCTCCACCCGTGAATCAGTGTCTGCTCTGGCGGAGAATCTTGGGTCAGACAGATGGACCAATCTTCTGGATTATTCTGGGCTTCTTTTAAAGGCTCGAGATTTCCATATACCCGTAGCTGCACTCAACATTTCCAGCGAATTGGTCAGAAAGGTCTCTCGGGGAGGCTTGAATTCATTGTCCGAAACGGAGAGATCGATTCTGCCCCCCAATGTTGAACCAATCAACCCTGATTATGCAAGGCTGCTGTCACTTAAGCTGAAAGTTCATCGCGCATTCCAGGGAAAGACTCTCGATAGAGTTATTTACGCCCAGGCTTTAAGAGACGCTGCCATGGCCTCCAATATAATAAGATACCTGAACGGTTCTGAGTCAAAAGATGGAATATTGATGGTGATAGCTGGAAATGGGCACCTGAATTATGGGTTAGGGGTACCTGAGAGAGTTAAACATGGTATCGATGTTACATCGAGGATAATCCTGCCCTCAGAAAGCGGTGAGCTGGAGCTTTCTGAAGCGGAGAAACGAGAAGCGGTCGATATAGAGATATCGCACGAAGATCTCAAATTTATACGTCAACCAATTGCCGACTATTTGAGCGTGATTCCCATAAAGTCAAATGATGGAGATGAAAACGGCGATTCCTGGAATGTTGCGGAAAAACACCAGGACAAGGAACGGAAACAGTAATTGAGGGAGTTAAAATGGCAGGAAATTGTATGACTAAGGCGCTTCCCAAACTTCTTGCGACCGCCATTGGCAGTATGCCGCACACGGACGCGGACGCTGCCGTCAACTTAATACTGAGTTCGTTGAAAACAGCGCCTCATTTGCCGCAACTGTCGAGACGTGACCCTCGCGAACAGATGTGGATCCAGTATTCGGAAAAGCTTCCTGGTTTCGAAGTTGATTTGAAAAATCTTAAATATTATTTTAACACTTCCGATCAATCGTCTGGCGCCGTGGAAAAATTTTACGAAGAATATCTGAAAATTGTTGAGGGCTCGCCTAGCGAAGCTTTTGAAATAAGTGAGGATTATGGACTTGGAGGCCATGGCAGCGTCT
>JAMCYH010000063.1 GCA_023474025.1 Deltaproteobacteria bacterium | reverse complement strand
CTGCAAATTAGAATCGTGACCACTCCCGCTAAAACGCTGGAAGACTTGCTTACCGAACTAACGCAGGAACTCCACTAACCGAAAACACTGTTTCCAGCTAAAACCCTATCAATTCAAAGTCTGAGACCGCTCTGGAATTGAGCGATTCAAATGACCGTTTCACACAGGTGATCTCAAAAGTTTTTAGATACTGGACGGGAAAATTGGCGGAAATCTTGCGAGAGGCTATCGACGCTGGAGACCTTAAGACTCAAACCCCGCCGCTAGCCCTAGCCAAGCACATTGTAGCCACCATCGAGGGTGGGATCATGCTGTCTAGGCTGTGCAAAAATGGAGATCATCTTCGGGATTGTCTGAATTCAATTCGCGTCATGTTGGGAACAGAACCAAAATAGTCATTAGCTCAATACACAATATTTGTCGTGAAAGGAGAATATTTTATGGCGCGACTGGACCAACTTCCAGAGCCTCTTAGATCTCATATCGCTGGGCTTGAGTGCCCTACTTTTGACACGATTCCCTGGATAACGGGACCGCCCTTGCGGGCCAGGCGCATAAGCCCTGATTTCCACAGCAGGGATTCACTGCCGGGACGACCGGCCATTCGGCATCATGTCAGGAGAATATAGGATCATCCCCGGCGCCGTTATGGCAAAGGATCTCGTAATGCCCCATACGTCTACCAATTTCGACAGGACCGGATTTCAGCTGGACTGGAATGTCGTTTTCCCTCTCGATCGCCTGCGGGAATTGAAAGAGGCGTCGTTAGTTGGCTCCATAACGGATTTCCATTACTCCTTCATGGGAGTGGCTGATCCAGATACCATGGAAGAGGCGGCTCAAGACCTTGCTGGATTGTTAAAAAAGGATCAAGTTGATGGGCTCGTTCTCGTTCCGGTTTGACCTTTCTGTACGCGCGCCGTTGGCGCTCTGGGACATTTCTTTGAAAAGGCAGGGTTGGCCACGACTCAAATCAGCCTGATAAGAGAACACACCGAAAAGATAAGACCGCCCCGCGCTCTGGCACTCAAACTTGCTGTAGATGATATCAAGGCCTTTTATATGGAGGCCGCTTGCCGCCCCCCGAACCAGGAAAGCCGGATCCTGCTAGCAGAGCCCTAGCAGATTGGTTTTGGGAAGAAACCGTGGCGGCACGGGTGTTGCGTGCGGTAAAGGAGGCCTGTCAGAATGCGTCTGATTCAATGTTGAGGGTTGCCGACAAGCTACTGATTGTGCCTATGGACCATTCTTAGGTTTTGATAAAAGAGTTGAGTCATACAGTGGGTATCTGGGCCGAATTGTGGAAGGTGGGATATCCAGGCTGAAACCTTGGACAATATTTCATGCGAACCAGGGGGAATGCACGATGGGCCAAAAATTTGTTGGACGTATCGCATTATTATTCGGCATGGCGAGTCTGGCTTTCATCCTTTTGGCTATTTGGGGGCAGGCTATTGCGGAAACTGAAAAAGCGAACTTTTCATTCAACCTTTACGGGGAAATCCTTAAACAATATGTAACTGGTAACGGATTGGTAGATTACAGGCGCCTAAAAAACAACCGCATAGCATTGGACAACTTTTGCGCATCTGTGTCCAGTCTTGATCCTGCAATCTACGATGCGTGGACAGAGAAGGGAAAAATTGCGCTCTGGATCAATGTATACAACGCCCTAACTCTGAAAGTAGTTTTGGACCACTACCCAATCAAGGCTTCCTTTTTCGAATCTGCTATTTATCCACGCAACAGCATCAGGCAAATTCCCGGAGTTTGGGACAAGCTGACTTTTCCTGTAATGGGTCGAGAACTCACATTGGATGGAATTGAACATGGTATTCTTCGGTCCAAATTTGGCGAGCCGAGGATTCATATTGCCCTGGTCTGCGGATCGATGGGATGTCCCCCCCTTGAAAAATGAACCCTTTGTGGAATCCGAGCTGGATGCTCAACTCAATGATCAAGCATCCAAATTTCTACAAAATAAGGAAAAATTTAGAATTGATCTCGCTACTAATAAGGTATATCTGTCGCAGATCTTCAATTGGTTTGGCCAGGATTTCGTCAAGAACTATGTTACAGACAGGGAGTTTTCAGGGTTCTCGGCAAAAGAGAGGGCAGTGCTTAATTTCATAAGCCGTTATGTCGGACTTTCCGACAAGGCCTTCCTAATGAAAGGTGGCTTCTCAATAGAATACCTTAATTACAACTGGTCTTTGAACGAGAAGGGGAACCCATGATTCCCGCCGATAGCCTGAAAGGAAGACACAATGAACGGCGCAACAGAACACCGGGAAATCCAGCCTGAAAAAAGACCACAAATAGGCATATTAAGAATTGTTTTCTTGGGAGTTATCGCGACAACGCTATTGGGCTCCTTGATTCTGCTACCGGTTAAAGCATACGTGGCGACCGGTCTCCAATGGGCGCATGGACTTGGTTTTTGGGGTCCCTTGTTTGTAACGGCTTTTTACGTCCTGGCGGCCGTCCTATTCTTGCCTGGTTCGGTAATCACACTCGGCGCAGGTTTCCTGTTCGGGGTCCCAATTGGTTTTATCACGGTTTTGGTTGGGGCAAACCTTGGAGCGTGGGCTGCGTTTCTCGTGGGTCGAGTCATTGCCAGAAATTGGGTCGAACAAAAAGTAAAAGGGAATCCAAAATTCCTGGCTATAGACCGAGCGTTGGGAAGAGAGGGATTTAAAATTGTATTGCTGCTGAGATTGAGCCCCGTGTTCCCGTTTGACCTCCTGAACTATGCCCTTGGTATTACTAAAGTCTCATTCAGAAATTTTGCTCTAGCCTCGGCAATAGGTATGGTTCCGGGCACTCTCATGTATGTCTATTTCGGCTCAGCAGCGAGATCACTTGCGGACGTAGCTACCGGCAAGGTTGAGGGTGGATTAGCCGGACAGGCGTTCTTTTGGGTGGGGCTAATAATGACCATCGTTGTAGCGTTGTTTGTAACCAGACTGGCTCGCAAGAGCCTGAAGGAAGCAGAGGCATCGGCAACGACTGACTCCAGAAAGTCCCCAGCGCTGAATCCACTTCTTTCGGACGAAAAAATGCAGGTCCTTCCTGATGACGAACACAACCGAGAACTGGTATCTAATACTCACCCTACAAGCTGGATTAATCCTCAAGCCGCAGATCGCTATAATCTGGTAGTAATTGGCGCAGGGACCGCAGGGCTCGTAACGGCGGCAGGCGCTGCCGGCCTCGGCGCAAGAGTAGCCCTTGTGGAGCGCAACCTTTTAGGAGGGGATTGTCTGAATTACGGTTGTGTGCCTTCCAAGGCCCTCATTCGGTCATCCAGAGCGTACGCTGAGATCCGAGACTCCCATAATTACGGAATTGAGGTGGACTCAGAGGTAAACATCAATTTTTCGTCGGTGATGGAACGCATGAGAAGACTCCGGGCCAGAATCAGCCATCATGATTCTGTGCAGCGTTTCAAAGATCTCGGAGTGGACGTTTTCCTGGGACATGCTCGATTCACTGGCTCAAATGTAATAGAAGTCGATGGCCGGACCTTGCGGTTCAAGAAGGCGGTGATTGCTACCGGCGCTCGGGCTGCGCACCCCGGAATTAGGGGACTGACTGAGGCCGGTTTTCTAACAAATGAGACAGTGTTTTCACTTACCACAAGACCTTCAAGGATTGCGGTGATAGGAGGAGGCCCCATAGGCTGCGAAATGGCGCAGGTATTCCAGCGGTTGGGTAGTCAGGTGACCCTTTTCCACAAGAATGACCACATACTCGACCGTGAGGACAGAGACGCAGCGAGAATCATACAAAACAAGTTCGTCAGGGAAGGTGTACACCTGATACTCAACGCTGACCTTAAAGAAGTAGCGACGGTCAATGAGGAGAAGGTAGTTCTTTTCGAGGTGAGCGGAACGATGGATTCCGTTGCTGTGGACGAAATTCTCGTAGGCGCCGGCCGAGCGCCGAATGTTGAGAATCTCAATCTGGAAGCCGCTGGAGTCCAATATGATACGCGCAGGGGTGTCTTTGTTGATGATTACCTACAGACCACAAACCCTTCCATTTTTGCGGCGGGTGACATTTCGATGAACTACAAGTTTACTCACATGGCAGACGCTGCTGCTCGAATCGTAATTCAGAACGCTCTATTCAAGGGTTCCAAGAAACTCAGCGCTCTCACGGCGCCGTGGTGCACCTATACCGATCCCGAGATCGCCCATGTGGGCATGTATGAGAGGGATGCGGCTAAACAAAAGATACCCGTAGATACATTCGTGAAACCTCTAGCGGAAGTGGACAGAGCGATGCTGGACGGGGAGGATGAAGGATTCGTGAAGATTCATGTGAAAAAAGGGACTGACAAGCTCCTCGGAGCGACAATCGTAGCTACCCATGCTGGTGAAATGATAAGCGAACTCACTCTGGCCATGGTGGGCAAGTTGGGGCTCGGAACAATTTCCGGCGTCATACATCCATACCCGACGCAAGCGGAAGCGATCAAGCAGGTTGCGGACGCGTACAATCGGACCCGGCTCACCCCTTTTGTGAAGAAACTGTTTACGAAATGGTTTTCCTGGACACGTTGAGACAAGACTGTAAAAGTCTATATTGTTAGGAGGAGACTCATGGATAGTTACTATGATCCCAAAGACCTGCCGAAATTCGCTGACATCGGCGAAGAAGCCCCCGAGCTAGCAAAGAAGTTCTTCGATTATTACGGAGCGGTGTTTGCCGAAGGGGACCTTACTGAGCGAGAGAAGGCGCTTATTGCATTGGCCGTAGCTCATGCTATCCAGTGGACAG
>JAMCYH010000120.1:16676-22529 GCA_023474025.1 Deltaproteobacteria bacterium | reverse complement strand
AAAACGGCCGATCCTGTACCCCTGAGTCTTCTTGGTCAGTTTGTTCCCTTTTTCGCTAGCGCAGGGACCGACAGGGATAGGAGCCTATCAGCGCCCCTTCGCGAACGCAACACAACGCCGTTGGGTCACAAAACGAATGCCCTGAGAAATATCCGCCATGAAGTCCCCCATACCCAAAATATCGAGGACTGTCTCTCGCCGTGCTCCCATGGGATCTCCACGTAAGAAACAGTCCAAGATACGACGATGACAAGTCTTGATCTGTTTGTAAAAGCCGGCTCTAGGGTCGAACTGAGCATCCATTCCTTCTCGGACGCGACCAGATCACCGGGCTTGGGTTAGTCCGGGAGCACAGCGTCGCGGACCTGCGCCACGAATCGATGAGCGACCTTTTTGGATATGGTGGCCGCTTTGAACATGGTCGGAATCAATTTGTTTTGCGTAGGTTTGCCCGCTAGCGTCGCGAGAAAAACTGAATCCCAGCCGTACAGAACTGGTCAGTTTCTCTTGTAGTCGGAGCCACGGTCACTGTCAAGACAAATATTGCAACCTTTTGGAGGGCCGAGCTTCTCTCCGGCGGATCAGCCTTCCCATACGTCCTGGTCAGCGCCGCAAATCATCCCCAGGATGGTTGATTGCTGTTTCATTCCTTTGACCGCCGAGTATTTGATAGCATCCGACGGCGGTCACAACCCCCGGCCCCGCTCCCACCTGCAAGGTGAGGAGAAGCAGAAAATCTATCAGCGGCAGGGCGGACCATTTATTTCATATTCTGGCATAATTCCAGATACATGAGTGAGTAAACTATAAATATAAGCATATAAACTACTTATAAATAAGGGGAACATTAATAGTGATTCGGTGTCATTACTGAACTATAGGCGAGAATCCTGACGGAGAAAGAAGGTATTGCCCATGAAACGCATCAAACAGCTTATAATCGCAGCCTACGCCCTTCTGAAAACGAATGTTGATGTTGACGCCTTCAGGAGTTGGAAAAGAAGTTCTTTAGCTGCTCTTGTCGCTCTTTTGGGGCCTTCACATTACTACACCGAGAATTTTGAGAGATTCACGAGGGAAAAGAACCGGCGCGGTCTGCTGGCTGGAGCCGGAATTCTGACAGCAGTCGAGGAACAATTCGCTTAGACGTCGAATCTACACTGTAAACAAAAACTGAGCCCAATCCATGGTAGCGTTTAGAACGCATTCTCTACCCCGTTCGCCTTTGGGGCTCCAACTCAAAGAAACGCCAGCGAAACATACCATGTAAGGAAGATGACGAAGGTTCGTAAATGACAAATCACTTCCATTCGACCCTTTTGCAGGGTATTCAAGAGCTCTTTGCGCTGTCGTTTCAGCAAGGAGTGGTGTGATTGAGGGGGATGCATCGCCAATTCAATATAATGAAAACCCAAAGCCGCAATCTCTTGCAATTCTTGAAGCGCTGGCCTCACAGGGAAATTCATAGCTCCATATCGCATGTAGCCCCCCTTACTTTGTTTTTCCTGCAATACCAATTTGCCCATAAAAAAAGGGCTTTCTGATTCCATAGATCTACTCCAAGGTACCGTTCTATTTGAAAACATTATCATCGTGGGACTTACTTCAGTTACCGGTCTGTACGACATAGTCAAGCGACCTACATGAATGTATGTTTTTGGCTAGGTGTATCTTTTCAAACCGAGGAAATAACCTCTGGAATTCCGGGCTTCTAAGCCGAGGATGCTCATTTGGCACGCTTAATGTATTCGCTCTAGGATAAAACATCGGAGGAAAACATGAGATCGCCTAGTGATGAGGAATGTCGAGATACAATTGATGGTCTGGAAAGACGAACGGTTCTTAAATACGGGGCTGCTTTTGCAGGAGCGCTGATTATGAATCAACTCGCAGCCAGGAACGCGGGAGCTATGAACATAAAGCGTATGGACGCAACCGGCAAATGGCACATTCTCGGCTGCAATGACATGACGTCCACAGAGGGCTATTGGGACAATTCTACAAAACCTGCGCTAACCATGAATTCGGGAGAGATTGTCGAAATTGAGACAAATACACACTTGAAAGGCAAGATGATCCCTGGAGCGGAGATCGAAGACTGGATGGCTTGGTATAAAGATGTCATCGCCAAAACTCCAGACGCTAGTTTCTATCCGGATAGTAAAACCGGAGTTCAAGCAGCCAAGAAAGGAGCAGGCCACCATACTCTTACTGGTCCCATCTTTGTGAATGGCGCTGAACCGGGCGACATGCTCCAGATTGAGATTCTTGAAATTATCCCGGGGAATTATGGCTTCAATCTGAATCCGGAAACCTCGTTTGTGAAACTGGGACTGCTCCCCGATGATTTTCCAAAAGGGCGGCTCACATGGTACGAGGTCGACCAAAAAAAGATGACATTTGAGTTCCTACCTGGCATCGAGATTCCTGTTCGACCTTTTCCCGGCACAATCGGTGTCGAACTTCCGGAGAAAGGTATGTGGAGTAACGTTCCACCGGGAAAACATGGTGGAAACATGGACAATAAGGAGCTTGTAGCAGGTAGCGTGCTCTATTTGCCTGTACATGTTCAGGGAGCAGGCTTAAAGACCGGTGACGCCCATTATGCTCAAGGTGATGGGGAAGTTAATCTCAACGCCCTTGAAGGCGCTTTTAAAAGTATGAAGCTCCGAATTACAGTTCGCAAGGATCTCAAAGAATTGGCGCAAGAGCCTTTTGGGTCTACTCCTACTCATTGGATTGCGATGGGATTCCACACCGACATGCTTGAGTCGACCAAGATGGCCGTGCGCAATGCTATAAAGTTCCTAAACAAACGATACGGAATGAATGAACTGGATAGCTACGCCTTCTGCAGCATGGCAGTTGATTTGCGGGTCACCCAGGTCGTTGACCTGGCGAAAGGCATTCATGCCATGATTCCCAAGAATTATTTTGTCGGTGATCAGTACGCAAAAAAGACAACTTTGTTGTTGTAACGTGAAGGACTTGCGATGCCCAATTCAAAACAAAATAAAACCCTAATCGCTCGAACGACCAGGGTTATGTGAGTAACCGTCTCCCAGAAAATTACTCACAAAAAAAACAAAATAACTTCAAGTCGTCAGACCAAATAACAAGTTCAATACGAGAATGCAAGAAAATTCAGAATGATAGAATTGATGTTAACATAAAAAGGAAACGCCCACACTGGGGCTCCAGGGCTAAGGATTAACTTCTCTTGAGATTTCCATGTGAACGATCAGAAAACCTCGGCTATAAAGTAAGACTTACTGCATAAAGCTTAATCACTTTATCGATTCCTTAATATAATGTTTGAGTTCCAGTGGACCGAATCTCAGATGCGAAGTTGTTGGTTTCCAGAAGTTGGCCTAATCTGAAATCTACGATAGCGAACCGGTGTTAGTACGAGAATTCGGTAAAAACTGAATAAACCAATCAAGCGAAAAACTCATTTCCTTTGTGGCGTAGGTGAAAAGGACTGCACATGTCAGAAATTTCCTCTGGCCTGTAGACTGGGGAAAATCCAATGATGATGATAATAGGTTATAGGAATATGTGTCTCCTCGCCTAATAACCCCGTGCTTTCCAGCCCTTGCGACGGTTCATCGTTCCCAGATTGCCTAATTCTTGTTCGATATACTGTCGGCCTGGGAGAAAAATCCGTTCATTGGATTTTACCAGGTAGGTTCTGGCTGTCATGTGTCATCAGAACAGCATTGAGTTGACGCGCTTCAGACCGTGATTATGTTATTCAAAATTCATTCATTTTAGAGTGCTCGCGACCTGAGACCACTCACGGAGGATGACATGGCAAAACAGATTGCGTGGGAGACCAAGATGGATGAGGCCCTTTCCAGGGCCGCGTCCAAGGACAAACCTGTACTGCTGGATTTTTTTAATCCAGGTTGAATCGGTTGCCAGCAAATGGATGCGGTTACGTATCCTGAGGACAGGGTAGTCGAGTTTATTGTACAAAATGTGATTCCCCTCCGAATTCCATTTAACGACCCGCTGGCGACAGAATTCAACGTAAAGTGGACCCCTACCCTCGTCACATTGGACCCGCAGGGCAAAGAACATCATCGAACGGTCGGTTTTCTGAATGCGGAAGAACTAATCGCCTCACTCCTTCTGGGCATTGGAAAAACACGCTTTGAGACTGAAAAATTCCAGGATGCGATAGCGAGCCTAGACAAGATAGTCACTTCGTATCCTAAAAGCGGTTTCGCTCCAGAGGCAATTTTTCTACGAGGCGTGGCTCAATTCAAAAGCACTCATGACCCGAAGCCTCTTAGAGCACTGTATGAAAAACTTGTCGCGGAATATCCGGGCAGCGAATGGACTGGTAGAGCTTATCCATACCGTCTCATAGGATAATGACGCAAACTGCGCTCTGTTGAAACGGAGAACAGTATAGACTCTTCTGAATTGTGAGTAGTTTTTCGGATTGCCAAAACTTGGGTCTGAATGACACTCTTTGCTTCAAGAGCGTCCCCCCGCCTCCATTTACCATAGTAAGGCCGAGGACGAATGGGGCGGGAAAGTGACAACAAGTTTGGCAATCCCGACGAAATGGTTTTTCCCTATGTCTGGCCTTGCCCAAAGGTTTAAATAGAACATTCGTTTGTTAGGATCAGAACTTACATAATTCAATGACGCGTGCCGCGCGTTTCCGGTTCGAGAGTATTACCCGAATGCAAGGATTGTGGGGGAGGTGAGGAGCAAGTTCTCCGCACTTATGTGATCTGTATGGACAAATCCGGGATGCCGGGTCTCCACAGTAATGGCGTACCAAAAAACTTCCACTGCGCCACGACCTCAAGTATTGGCCAGTGTGCCCCCATCAACGTAAATACTCTGGCCAGTGATAAATTTTGCGGCATCCGAACATAAGAATAATACTGAGCCAACTATATCGTCAGTTTCGGCGAGCCTACCCTGAGGTATTCGTGCGACAAGCTGTCTTTCGATTTCAGGGTTTGCCCAAATCGGTTCACTGAAATGCGTGCGGGTCATTCCAGGGCCAACGGCATTCACGAGAATATTAAGAGAGGCCCACTCACAAGCCATACACATGGTCAGCATTTTAAGCGCCGCCTTGCTCGCATGATAAGCGCCCATCATGATCCCCCCTCGCTCAGCGCCTACCGTGGTAATGTTTACGATACGGCCGCCTCCTTGTTTCATCATGACCTTGGCGCATGCCCTGCCCAATAGGAAAACAGCCTTCACGTTGGTATCAAAAATCTTGTCAAAACCGTCCTCCCTTAGATCTAAAAGAGGCCTGAAGAAACTACGTGCGGCGTTATTGATTAATATGTCTATCCTGCCGAACGCTGTGACAGCAGTCTCCACTAGTTCTTGGATGTCTTCATTTCGCGTTAGGTCGGTCACCTTGGCCATGGCTTGTCCCCCTCGAGAGGTAATATCATCAGCAGCCGTTTGAATTTCAGACTCAGTCCTGGCGGCAATAATAACCTTGCACCCAGCCTCTGCCAAACCAAACGCTATCGCGCGTCCGATTCCCTTTCCGCCTCCGGTCACAATAGCCACTTTATCAGTTAAATCTGGGAGATAATCCATGGGTTCGTTCCTCCTCGTAGGTTAAAATGCTCATGAGATAACAATATCTATAGAGTCTATTACGCTGTCTGACAAAGACAAGAAATCCGGCGGCGCCGTAACCAGAAATTACTGGTGAACTGACTATTCCAAACAACAGTGAGATGCTGTTTTCCTATTGGGCAGGGCATGCGCCAAGGTCATGATGAAACAAGGAGGCGGCCGTATCGTAAACATTACCACGGTAGGCGCTGAGCGAGGGGGGATCATGATGGGCGCTTATCATGC
>JAMCYH010000120.1:0-16666 GCA_023474025.1 Deltaproteobacteria bacterium | reverse complement strand
ATGCTCATGAGATAACAATATCTATAGAGTCTATTACGCTGTCTGACAAAGACAAGAAATCCGGCGGCGCCGTAACCAGAAATTACTGGTGAACTGACTATTCCAAACAACAGTGAGATGCTGTTTAAAAGTGACATTCTATGAAGCGCCAGGTTTTCGCCTTCCTTCAGCCTTATCAATCTCTTTCTTCTAGACCCACAGCAGTTCCACTACAACTATTTAATAAAAGGTAATTCTGAAAATGACAAATTTGTCCAGCCGTTAAAAGGTTTTTCACTAGCAAAAACGGTTATTGGTTCATTTCGCATTACTCTTTCAATGCGATTTCAGCGCGGATTGAATTTAAGTTATGGGGAACATTAGAAGAAAATTAAAATCGTGTGACATTGTCTTGGGACAGCCAAATCGCGAAGAAGCATTAATTGCGTTACTCCATAAAAAGTTTGGCCCGTCTGGTAACGGGCCAAAGGAAGGATTAGGTTTGGTTTGTCGCTGTAAAGGAAACAATCATTTTATTGATATGTTGTCAAGTTTTTAAATACTTTTTATTAAGTAATTTCAGATTCTATTTTATATATGTGTTATATATACTTAATATCTTAGAGTAACTACTTTAGTTAGAATTTTAAGCTAACGCAGATCCTTACCTCAGCTACAGTTGTCGATGTTCAATATTTAATCTGACTTGAGCTGGAGCCGGGACTATTTTGGATTCCACAACTTTTGGGCTTGGAATGTCTTTTTTCAGTCTGATTATTGAAAATTGCGACAACAAGTTTTTTGAAGAAAAAGATTGGCGGATTCGGTGCGGAAAGCAATATTTTAAGGAATCTAGACAGAAGCTACTTTCCAAGATGCTGACAGTTGGTTGATGCTTGTAAATTTGGTGCTGGCGCTATGGATGGACCGCTCGCGATTACAGCTTGAATTCAACCACCTCAAGTCAAGAACATTACTTTTGGGACTGCGCTGTTGATGCTGACGGGAATTATCAGAATTTCTCTTCATTCACCCCCTCCAGTTCCATGATCCTACGCTCCTGCTCTTTGAGCGATGATTCCAGTTGTCCCAGTCGGTTTCTAAAATATACGAAAGCCGTCCCCACCAGTCCTACAAACAGCAGGCAAACAACAAACATGTTGTCGATCTTTTCTGCGAACAAAGCCGATAAGAGCGGAGCCAACACGACATATGTAAAGATGGCCGCCTTCAACTCGTCAAGCTGTTGGCTCGGAAGGTCTTTCACGGCCAAAACCTCAAAGGCCGTCCAACTTGATTTGGTTGTCTTGCGATCGTCCTGTTCTGGCTCTCTGTAAACTTTTCCGGACTCTTCCGCCTCCAATTCATTGAGAATCTTCTCCGCATCCTCCATGTCCTTAGGCTTGACAAGTAGTCGAACTCCCCTGGATATCTGTAGCGACGGATAAGCCCCTCCACAGTCGTCCTTTTGAATGTGGGCTTCTATGCCTTCAAATCCGAGCCGTGAAACAGCCATGCTTGCTACCGTTTCGCTGGCATATGTCCTTAAGACTACAGCCTCGTCGAGATTCATGATCTTTGCATCCTGTATGAAGGCGGGAGTGGGCGCCAGAGTGAGCAACCGAGCCGTCGTTAATTTACCGAAAACGCCAGTCTTTTCCAGATATTGAGCCTAACTCACCGCGCTTGCCCCGGTCAATAATAATCGTTACGGCTGATCCGTAATTGAAGTGAACTTAGCGCCTAAAGCAAGGTCCGATTACGACCATTGTAGATACCCACGTTGTCTGCGATGTCAAAGAGGGATAGCCCATACATAAGAAACCGCATTTTGACTGAGCTGAAGAAGCTTTGCCAACGGGAAAACCTCCGATGATTCAAACGTTCCGGAGTTCTTCGTCAACATTGGACGGCTGGCAGTCGAGAATGATTTTTTACCGTCCCAATGGAAGACCTTGAGATACGAGTCAAAGGATATTTCGATTAATTGAATGACTCTACAGCGCCCTCGAAACTTTGCCATAAATTTTGAAAACCCGGCGCCAGGTTAATTGGAAAATCTCAAGAACGTTTTGGGTGGGGCCGGTTATCTTCACATTATTAAAAACCTATCTATCTCGGCACACCACTACCCCAGATAAAAAATAACAGGCCATGACTTCCCGCCAGAAACCTCACAAAACTGGAATCACTTTATCGATTCTTTGAGGGCCTTTGCTGCGGAGAACTTGGGAGCTTTGGTTTCAGGAATGTTGATTTTCTCTTTGGTCTGAGGATTCATACCTGTTCGAGCATTTCTGGTGATGACGGAGAATTTACCAAAGCCGGGGATGGAGATTTCCTGACCGGCTACCAAACTGTCGGCCATGGTCGTGAAAACCAAGTCTATTGATTCGCTCGCCAGTTTCTTTGTTATCTTGCCCTTCTCAGCAAGTTTGTCCACCAATTCTGTCTTGGTCATGTCGACGCCTCCCTTGAAATAGTCATTTTGTCAAGTCGAAAAAGTGAGTTTCGGCTCATATAAGGCACAGGCGCATTGGGTGTCAAGAAAAGATTATGGGAACATAATGCCTCAGTTGAATATCTTATAAATAAATGAACCTTCGTGGTCGATGACAATACTAGAAAGCTATTCCTAAAAGGTTGTTGCTGACCACAACCATTATGACCATGGCTTCTGTTTTCCAATTTCTCCAAACCTTTTATCCAATTGAATCAATTTCCAACCCAAAACATCCAATGTTTCAACAGGTACGAAATTTAACAACCACTCAAATTCAAGGAGGCGATCATGAGAACAGCTCTAGTGCTACTTGGAATAGTCCTGGCGCCTGTCATGGCATGCGCTCAACTTCAGACCAGTTTGGTGGAATACGCAGATAGAGGGACAGTGCTCGAAGGCTACGTGGCGGAAAAAACGGACCTACATGGAAAACGGCCGGGTGTGCTAGTTGTTCCTGACTGGATGAGAGTGAGAGGACCATACAAAATAATCGCCGACAAACTCGCAAACATGGGTTACGTTGCTTTTGTTGCAGACATTTACGGTAAGGGGGTTCGTCCTTCGAACAATCAAGAGGCTGCTGCGGAAGCGACGAAATATAAGACAGACAGGAAATTGCTGAGGGAAAGGGTCCTTGCGGGACTCGCAGAACTTGAGAAAAACCCCAATGTTGACCCGAATCGCATTGCAGCCATTGGCTATTGTTTCGGTGGCACTACAGTTTTGGAGCTTGCCCGAAGCGGAGCCCCTGTTCTAGGCGTGGTCAGCTTTCACGGGGGGCTGGATAGCCCTTCTCCCGAGGATGGGAAAAAGATAAAAGGCAAGGTACTCGTATTGCATGGTGCAGATGACCCGTTTTCTAAACCCAAAGACATCGCAGAATTCCAGGACGAGTTAAGGAAAGGCAACGTAGACTGGCAAATGATATACTACGGCGATGCCGTTCACTCATTCACACAACACAAGGCGGGAACCGACAAATCCACAGGAAACGCATACAATGAAAAAGCGGACAGGCGATCCTGGGAAGCCATGAAACAATTCTTCAGGGAGATTTTTAGTGAAGAAGCGCCAAAATGATTGCGATGAGTCCGATCAAGGCCGGGATGAAAGTAATGTTTCACTGTTGGAGATGGCGACTCGATGTGGCTTCACATCTTCCCATTGGCCAACATTTCCATGCAGTATTGGGCTTAAGGAGCGACCCGAAAGATTACTCTTGATCAGTCGTGGAGGGGAGCAGTATGCTCAAGAAATTGAAATAGCGAAAACGGAAATGGACCATTGAACACAGGAGACTGGCAACAACATCGGCAGTCCTTTGGAAGAGGAAAATGATGAGCATGAGTTTCTGGAAAGGACTCTGGGATCCATGGATGTGAACCATATCTTTTCACGGCGCGAGTTTATTCTGGTAAGCGGAGCCATGGTTGTAGCGGTATCCGCCCTGGAGGCTTGGGGTGCAAAAGAAGCTCCCCTAATCATTATGGATCAAGCTAAAGGCCTCGTAATAGCAGATCCGACGAAGTGCGTGGGCTGCAGGCGATGTGAACTGGCCTGCAGTGAATTTAATGATGGAAAGGCTTCTCCAACCATAGCGAGGATCAAGGTTACTCGGAATCTCAATTTTGGGCCCACGGGTCTTTATACAGGGCAACGCGGCCAAGGCGCTTGGGGAAATGGGTTGGTGATTCAAGATGTCTGCAAACAATGTCCCCATCCTGTGCCTTGTGCGAATGCCTGTCCGAATGACGCAATCGTTGTGAGTCCTCCAACAAATGCCCGCGTTGTGGATCCCAATAAATGTATTGGCTGCAAAATGTGTCAGAGGGCATGTCCCTGGGAAATGATGTCCTTTGATTCGGATACGAATAAGGCTACCAAATGTTTCCTTTGCGATGGGAAACCCAAGTGTGTCGAGGCCTGTCCAGCAGAGGCTCTGAGCTACGTAGCCTGGCGTGACCTGACGGATAAGGCGCCGCCGAGAGTAGCTCCCACATCTGTTGTTTCCCCCGATAAAGCGCAGACTTGTAACAATTGCCATAAGAAGTAACTGTCAGGAGATGAGAAAAAATGGCTAACCACGGAGGATGGGCGGGAAAGGTTCTACGGATTGATTTGTCAACCCGGAGAATCTCAACTGAAGATACCATTGAGAAATACAAAGATTATTTAGGGGGCACGGGGATAGGATACAAAGTCATGTGGGACGAAGTTCCGACGGGAACTAAACCTTTTGACCCGGCTAACAAGATCGTTTTCGGGGTAGGTCCATTGGCCGGCACTGGCGCTCCCTGCAACGGAAGGACCGCCGTGACAACCCTGTGGCCCACGTGTTGGCCAAAGCCACTGGTTGCCAGTGGTCACATGGGTGGCCATTTTGCCGCAGAACTTAAGTATGCCGGGTTTGACGCCATCATCATTGAAGGGAAAGCTGATCGACCGGTGTGGCTACGGGTCGTGGATGGAAAGGCAGAAATCAAGGATGCTCGCCATCTCTGGGGACAGGGCATACGGCGAACCACTGTTGACATAAACCAGCAGATGGGACCGGAGTCTTCTGTAGCTGCTATCGGCCAGTCAGGTGAGAATTTGGTTCCGATGTCCGTGGTGATAAACTCCTATTCCCACTCCGCTGGTGGCATAGGCGGGGTGATGGGTTCCAAGAACCTGAAAGCTATTGGTGTCCGAGGGACCGGAAGTGTCCGGATTGCCGAAAACAAAGAGGAATGGGAGAAGGTAGTCAAATTGCACCTTTCTCTCTTAGGATCCGTCAACCAGCATGTGGTCCCTAACAGCCCCCAGCCGTGGGCAGAATACTACAGTCCCACGCGTTGGCTCGGCTCTAAGGGCAGGAAATGGGGCTCCGCGGAACCCAATATTGAGACGGGAGCCTGCGATCCTCACAACCTGAACAGGATTGCTTATCGGACTAACAATGCGGCCTTCTTTCTTGGAGAGAAGGCCTGGCAGTACACTGTGCGAGGAAATGGTTGCTCAAGTTGTCCTATTCGTTGCCATACCATACTCAAAGTACCTTCGGTTTCCTCAAAGTATGGCATTCGAGCAGTGGGACAGAATACATGCGCCGGTTTGGTTTTCGGCAGAGAATTCTTCAAAACATTTCCCGATGGTCCTCGAGGTCAGACAGCGATTGAAGCATGCATGGTGGGCATGAGCCTGACCGACGATCTCGGGATTTGGGAGAATTACGGCCAAATGCAACGTGATTTCCAACAACTCTACTACAGCGGCGCCATGAAAAACAAAGTCGGCGAGGACGAATTCAAAGGCTTTTCATGGGATCAATATGAGAAAGGGGACCCAACTTTCCTCTTCGAACTTCTGCCCAGAATAGCGAATAAACAAGGTGAACTGGCGACCGCTCTTGGGCTGGGGACAGGTTATCTTCTGGAGCGGTGGGGCATTTCGGAACAGGATTGGCAGCAAAATCAGAAAATAGCCTACTGGAAGATGGGGCATCCCAGACACCATGCAAATGAAGACGCCGGCCAATGCGGAGTGATCATCAATACCCAGTACAATCGTGACTCCCAGTGCCATTCCCATGTCAACTTTACTCGCAACGGATTGCCTATAAAGGTCCAGAAGCAGTTGGCCGCTGAGATCTGGGGTTCCCCGGATGCGGTAGACGCAGTTGCGGCTTACTCCCCCATGAACATTTACAAGGCCAAAATGGCTAAATGGTCTCTTCTAAGAAAGGAATTACATGACTCCCTATCCCTGTGCAATTGGATGGGGCCATGGATTGCTTCACCCTTGAAGGAGCGTAATTATCGGGGTGAAAACTCCATCGAGTCGTTGCTCTACAGCCTGGCTACCGGCGACAAGAAATCCCGGGATGAACTCGATGAGGTCGCAGAGCGTATCTTCTTGCTTCATCGAGCTCTGACGATTCGCGATATGGGAACCAAAGAAATGCGAACCGAACATGATACCATTCCGGACTGGGTGTTCATTGATCCGACTGGCAAAGCTTCTTTCACCGCTGGAACCAACCGTATGGACAGAGAAGATATCAAACTGGCAATGGATATGTACTACGAAGAGATGGGTTGGGATAAGAAAAGTGGATCTCCGACCGTTGCTGCTTACCAAAGACTTCGGCTCGGAGAAGTGGCTGATGGACTAACGAACAGAGGACTCGTGCCATAGGGGGGAAAAGTGGAGCAAAGGGAAGAAATCCGTCTGACAATAGCGAAGATTATTCGCGAGAAGAGCGAAACCGGACAGCTCATGCAATTCGAGGAACTCTTAACTGAATTGGCCGGACAAGGTCTTCTGAACCCGGAGGGCGCCGATCAGAGGTCTCATCTTGAAGGCATCCTCAGGCAGGTGGTATCAGAAAATGAAGACATCAAGGAACTTTCCAGCAAGAATCAGATTCCCCACTATTATTCGTCACGGAGCTTGAGCGAAATATACGCTGGAATCCTTGTACGGAAAGAAGAAAATTCGCTCATAGCAGAGATTGTTCGAGAAAATTCTGCAATCTATCCGCGGCCGGTCCCTCTGAACATCTTCAGAGAACCGCCCTTTGACCTCACCCAAGAGGAGATTTTAGACTATCTGGAAAAAATGGGTAAGCAGGGAGAGTATCAAGACATTGCCCAGACAACCACATCCATTGGAACAGTATTTCTCTACTCTAATCGGCATTTGGACGCAACTTACGCTTCCATACTTGCAGAGTGGTTAGATGTAGGACAGGCAAACAATCCTTGAAGAAAAGAGCGCTTAACTGGCCAGAAACCAACAACTTTTCTGACAGGAACTTTCCCCAACCACAAAACTATCTCTAAATCGCGATATGGTGTTTTGCAGGACTGCCCATTTTACGTTCTTCTAGAAAAATTTTATAATTTTTGTTATCCCGCTCTGACAATATGGGGTTCAACACGAATTGGAGAATTTCCCATGCATTATATAGAGACATTCGATGTCATTGGCCACCGCAATGAGGTTGTTCCTTCCACTTTCTTCCGTCAAGAGCACAAGACAAACCACATTGCCGTACTATTCCCAGGATTTGGATATACGGTCCAGATGCCGCTTATGTATTACACCGGGAGATTACTTTCCGAATCTGGCGCTGATGTTTTTCTCGTTGGGTATAATTATTCCCAGCAGCCAGACTTTCAAGCCGCATCTGGTGAGGAACGAGAAATTTGGTTACGGACAGATACGATAGCCGCTTACAAAATGGCATTAGCGCAACGGAACTATGAACGGGTGACATTGGTTGGAAAATCCATCGGTACACGAGCCATCGGTCATTTATTAGCTACTGAAGAACCACCACCTTCCCTCCGGTGTATCTGGCTAACTCCTATCTTACGCAGCGAGCTGTTACGGAACCAAATGAAACGGACACCACACCAAGCGTTATTTGTGATAGGCACGTCTGATCCCCATTATGATCCGGAAATCTTGGCAGAGGTTCAGGAAGCGACGGCAGGACAGGTGATGGTAATTGACAATGCCGACCACAGCCTGGAAATTACAGGTGATATCGTTCAATCTATCCATGTTCTAGAGGGGCTAATCACTGAGATACAAAAATTTCTCGAATAAAAGCCCCTACTCTTCAAGTGAAATGATCTGCTTTCCGGTGAATCCAAAGGTTAATAGATCGAGCTATGAAAAGCCCAATTGCATCGAACCAGCGCTTCGGACTAAATTTGACACGAACTCGCGTTCATCGAAACAATAGAAATTCAATGACGTCCTGGCAAGTTTATCTACTCCGATGCTCTGACGACAGTCTATACTGCGGCGCCACAACAAACCTTGTACGCCGATTGCTTGAGCATAACCGGGGGGAGTGGGCTCTCGCCATACGAGGTCCAGACTTCCTCTCAGGTTGGTCTGGTCATCTGATAAATTGACGAAATCGGCCGCATTCAGAGAGGAGTACCGAATCAAGAGTTTGAGCAAACTTATTAATGAGGAACTCGTGGATGGGGGCAGTTTTGAGAAAAAAAACCCTAGCGAAGAACGCTAACGCAAGTAAGGCTTCTCTCCTAAAGCCTTGAAAAAAGTATAACAAAATACACCATCCACCTCCGTTGTTCTGTAAAGGTCCCTAATTCCTTCGTCAAAGACATGTTGGTCTGTCAGCCCAGCTTTAATTGCAGATTCACGAACACCTTCGATCATAGCCGTAAAAGTCTTTTTTGTGAAACCTTCAACAAATTCAGGTTTGCTTGAATCAACGTAAACCATTCGTGGGGAAACTCGAATCGAACGAAAGCCCGCTTGTTGTAAAAGCGGATATAATTCCCTTCCAACCATGGCGTTACCGCCTGATCTTTTCTGTAGTTCTACCTGACATTGAATTGCTTTACGGGCTGAAGGGCTGTCCGGGTAAAAAAAAGCGGAACCGTGATCACCTTCAATGACGGTAATTGTACCGCCAGGTTTGAGAATGACTTTCAAGGAATTTAGCGCATCAAGCGGTCGAGACAAATGCTCTAAAACGAAACAAACGAAGATGTGGTCGAAAGCTTCCGGCCTAAAGTGTAAATTGAAGATATCCGCCTGTTGGAATTGGACGTTGGTGAATCCCGCCTCTGCTACTTTTCTCCTGGCTTCTATAATTGAGGCTTCAGATATATCCACAGAAGTAATAAGCGCATTGGGGCTATTCCGGGCTAGGGTAACAGTCTGAGCGCCAATACCACAACCGGCTTCAAGTATACTGCTTCCGGTCGGATATGAAGTGTCGGAATGAAGCAATTCAACCAGGGTGGAAGCCTGGTCCTGAAGGCGTATGTTTTCTCTAGGGTCGTAACCGTGAACGTATGAGATCTTCATGGTTCTCCGTACGCATGCAATTGTCATGATTTTTTGGGAAAGAGTTGCGTAACCAGTCGCCGAATCTCATTGAGCCATGTCTGTCGCTGGTCATGAGTGCTCGTGACGATGACATTGAACATCCTGCGGTGGAAGACGTGGACGCCACATAACCCGAAAATGCAACGTTTCCAAAGTGACTCCAAGGGGTCACCGAAGGCTGATCGCTCCCGTTCATCCGGGGTGTTAGACGTGTTGAGGACCAAAGCCGCTTTGGCTTTGAGCAGCCCGATGGGGACTCCGTCGCCAGTGTCGCCGTCTTCAAACCGGTAGGCTATGCCCGGTCTAATGACCCTGTCGATCCATCCTTTCAGAATGGCTGGCGGTTGACCCCACCAATTAGGGTGGACAATGACTATGCCGTCAGAAGACCGCAACTGTTCACAATGATGCTGTATGTTCTCGGGGACCAATCCATGTTCCGGGATTTCCGCCTTGGCGAGGAGTGGATCAAACCCCTCGGCGTACAGATCGTGAAATAGCACACGATGTCCGTTGTGATAATTCTCAAATTTTAGTTACGGTTCTATGGCATGGTTGAAACTGTCCGGGTCTGGATGACCAAGAATGACGAGTATATTCATTTGCTACCTAAACTCCTTTAACAAAAAAAGAACATGCCATAGAACCGTAACTAAAATTTGAGAATTATCATGAACCGAAATCACTTTATCGATTTATAACGGCCTCGCGTCACATTGAACAGATGCAGGATATTTCAGACTCGTAGACCGTGACCTTCGTCCCATCGTTGCAAATCACCGTGTATTCCCAGTCCCCATTTTCAGTCTCAAATACATCCCCGATTTCACCTTCTTCCTGGCTGTCCGGGATGAGAATTCTGCTCCAAATTTCATACGATGGTTGACTCAACTTGGATTATATCTTTCAGGACCTCAGGATGCGCCTAGGGGTTCCTGTTTACCTGCGTGAGTTCCTCGGGAGTCCGGCATATCTCCTCAGCTTGTATAGACTCTATGTTCTTGAGAATCGAGAAACCAAACTTTTCGCTGTAACTGGTTTCTCCCCAGACCACATCTTCTACCACTTGATGATCCGCAGCCCTCATGATCTTCCAACCCTCCGGAGTAGGCCAGGCCAGAGGCTCCCGCTCGACGGCTTTGATAATCGCCTCTGCGTCTGTAGCGCCGGCTCGCTCCGCGGCTGCTTTGATGAAATACACACCCGCGTAAGTCTCTTCAGCCATATAGTCAGGATATTCCTTGTATTTCTCGAAGTATCTCTTTACGAACTCTTTGTTCTCCACCGAATCGGGAGTAGTGAAGAAATACCTCGACGCCATGAACAGCCCCTCGGGCGTATCCTTGCCAAGCGGGACAAGGGTTTCCAGGGCCGCTCCTACTGGAAAAGCGAACTTAATCGTGTTGAAGAGTTTGAATTGCTTTGCCTGTCGAATGAAATTGACGGCATCTTGGCCCCAAAGAGGGCACCAAACGCCATCCGGCTTGGCTTTTAGAATTGCCTCTATATTGGCTGAATAGTCGTGGGCCATCAGCTTGGGAAACGTTTCGCCTACAATCTCTACTTCAGGCTTCAACTCCTTGAGTTTTTCCTTAAACAAATCCCAGGATTCGTGACCGTAATTATAGTCCGGCGCAATACACATCCACCGTTTACAGGGTTTGGAAGCCATGTAATAGGCCCCTGCGCGAGAATGCATCATCACGTTGCTCAGGGTGCTAAACAGGTAAGGATTGAATTTTGCGCCGGTCAGAACATCTGTCGCGGATTGCGTGTTGATGAGGATTTTCTTATGCTTACGAGCAACTTCGGATAGTGAGAGCGCCACGCCACTGGACGTAGGACCCATCAGAAAATCCACCTTGTCGTCATTGATAAACTTCTCGGCAAGCTCGACGGCCACTTCCGGCTTCAATTTAGTGTCTCCGAAAACTAATTCTAGCTTTCTGCCAAGGACACCTCCAGAGGAGTTTATTTCCTCTAAAGCCATGACTATGGCTCGCTGCCCGTTGATTCCGTAACCACCAAGTGGGCCAGAGTTGATAAACATGGCTCCCAGTTTGATCGGCTTGTCATTCGATTGGGCAGAACCCAAGAATGACGCCACTAGAAACACAAGCGCGCAAATCACGAATAGTTTCTTCATAATTTGTTCCCTCCTGTTGACATCCAATATAGCGGCGCTTTGAATCGGTGATCACGCATGAGTCTCTTGCAACAGTGCTTTTTTGGCGGTTTAAGCATCTGTAATAAATGAGCTTCACAGGTTTGCCCGCGGTATAGTGTTTCTAGCAAAAAGACGCTTTGTCACAGGAGACACCGGTCAAACTTAGGAAAAGAATATCATGGTCTGTGAGAACAGTGCAACGAACTCTATTTTCTAAAATGGAGGAATCCAGGTGGAAGGGTCGGTCACGACAATAATTTCGTTTGAAATTTCAGGCGCTTTGTGCTCAGCTAAACAGATTAAAGACAGACGCAATCATCTGGCATAACTCAGTCCGGCATACGTATGGCTAGACAATCAGAAAGAATGTCATGAAAAAGTCTCTAGGAGCGAAAACCCTTCTCTACCCAACCACTGTTTTTAGCGTGGGTACGTACCATAAGACTGGTAAGCCTAACGTCATGACCGTAGCCTGGGGTGGAATTTGCCTCTCCGTTGCACCCTGGGTCTCCATATCGGTTCGCGAGGCCAACTACACGGACAGCAGTCGGACGCAAAGCGCTCCGCTTCATTGCGGATGTGGAGACAGCCCAGCAGCTTGACCTGATCGTTTCGAGTCTCCCCTTGTGGGCAATCTCTGATACGCGAGTGACTCCTCTTATTGATTTCAGCGATCGTCGCGACCACGTGCAGGCGCTACTTGAACGCATGACTCAAACTTACACCTAACAGGCGCTCCAAGTGACACCCCTGCCCCGCGGGAGCCGCCGCTGAGCTTCGGAGTTAGGCGTCCATAGTTCCAAAGTTCAAGCCAATTTCAGAAAACGGTGGCAAGGCGGGGTCAAGACCAAGCATCATTTAGGGCTCACCGTCGACTGTTTCTTCAGTTAGTACCAGGCGCCTGCGTCTGGCACGCCCCGAATAGATTGAGGTAAATGCGATTCCTAAGATGACAAAACCAAATTCCATACCTTGATAGTACCACTCGCTGGCCTCGGGATGGTAGAGCTTTACAAGATTGACCATAGTATTAACCAAAAAAATGAACCCCCAGGCGCTCGTGACAGTATAGCAGGCACGAATAAAAGCTGGAGAGTCCCATAATTCCACCGGTACATGTTCACGGGCATAATCTTCAGTGAATGGTCGCCCTATAAAAACTGAAAAAAGCGTAGACACAAAAAGAGTTCCGCTTGCGAGGACTCCTAAATGCTGAATTACCCACATGTCCCTCAGCCAAGCCACCCCGACTAAAGCGAATGCAAAGAATAAAACCCCTGCCCACAAGATTGCCCCGCGATGTAGTTTTGTCAGGCCCATGACTGCCACCAGGACGGCGGCGACAAAAATTCCAACTTGGAGCCGTAGCATTGAATGGCCGGAAGAAATGATCCAGAATGCGATCCACGGCGAGAAAGCGAGCATTAATTTAATGGTATCCACTGTTAATATCCTTGATCTGATTTGATGAGCTTAGTCACAGTACAACCTCGGCGCTTGACTTAGGCATGTCAGCGCAAGGTCTGACTGGAACGCGATATTAAATTATTCGGTGGATTTCAATCGATTTTACTCAACATCAAAATAATGTCTGTACTGTTCCAGACATTTCAACACGGAAAAGAGGTTAGTTTCTGATTATTAAGTAGCCACTCCTGCCTTCTTTTCTCCTTGGCCTTCCCGACGTTGCGCCGATAATCTTCCAGAAGTCTGGTCTTGTTACCACAGCGGTGAACAATCGCCGGTGGATACCCGAACAGCGCCTGGCGCCACCTGACTTCATTGTAGTAGTTGATCCAGTAACCTAAGCTCGCTTTTGCGCTGTCTAGAGAAAGGTAGCCATCGTGACAGTAAACTTCTTCTTGCTTCAATGATCGATAAAATCTTTCCTGCCGGGCGTTGTCAGTAGGTCTGGCGACCCGTCCGGGAGAAAAGACCACTCCTATTTGCCGGAGAAAAATTCTGACGTCCGCAGCCATGTTCGGAGAGCCAGGATCTGTTCTTAATATGGGTTTGGGTTCGTTTTCACCGATTCTGTCACTCATAATGGCAAGGGCTACCAGGTTCTTGACTTCCCTTTGGGTGACTCTCCTAAAGATCCCCCAAGCCACTAAATATCTAGAAAACAAACCCAGTATAGTCAACACATAGTGACGTAGCCCCTCAATAACTATACCGGTCCAGTCTTCGCCCCAGATCTGATTCGGTCTAAATGGCTCATAATGAGCTTTTTGGTTGGAGCTTCTCGTAGAGTCCATTCCCAGACCAATTCCTGAGATTTTAGTGTCCTGTAACAGCTTGATAAACTTACCCAGACATCTTGATGTTTTAATAATTCACTGATTTGGCGATGACTCAAATGAGGTTGTTTTTCTTTCATGGAAATAACGCTTTTCGTCTCACTTTCCAACAGAGCGTTGAACGAAGTCGAAGAACTTGGTTTAGCGTTGAAGCTCTTCCAGAAATAAAAGGTAGATCGAGGGATCTTTAATCTCAGCAAAACGCCAGTAGTTGAAACTCTTTGTGACTTGAGCCTTTCTACTGTGTCCAGAATCCTATGGCGCTGCTCCTGAGTGTAAGTTTGACCGGATGTGCTACCCGCTAAACCAAGTTCATCTTTTTTTCAAGAGCATTAGTTCCTGGGACAGTAAAGTCACCGTGTCCTTGAGCTTCTGATTCTCCCTTTGCAGTTCCTTGACCTCTGGATTCGTTTTGGACCAGGTTCTCTTTAGAAACTCCGCTGCCCCTTGCTCCAGTTGCTCCTTTTTAACACGGGTTGGTTCTTACTGGCGCAACTGTTCCGAGCGAGCTTCTTCTGTGAACGTGGATTTCAAAATCAATGTCAACCGTCGCTCTCGGCCGCTAGAAACTGAATAGCCACAAATTTGTAGTATCTAAACTTGCTATTTTTTGATTCAGGCACATATTCTGACAAATGCCGAGTTGAGAAGGAAAAGCCGGGCGCTATTGAAAGTTGAACTTGTCCGATCTTATGGTCAGAAATTCTTGTTACGAGGGAGTGCGATGATAAATACAGTTTGCTTTTTTGAGGTACCCACAGGCAATTTTGGATCCACACAAAAATTCTACGGCGAGCTTTTCAAATGGAGTTTCGAAAAGATTCCGGGACCTTTCAGGTATTACAAGATAAAGATGGGATCTGATACGATCAAAGGCGGTATGACCGCTCGCCAAGATCCTCAACATACATCAGTGAACTACGTTAAGGTACAATCTGTACAGGCGTCTCTGGAAAAGGCACAGAAACTCGGAGCGCAGGTCGTAGTCCCCACGAACCCCGTTCCAGGAACTGGTTGGTTTGCAGTGATCCTAGACCCGGAAGGCAATCGCATCGGTCTGTGGCAAGAAGACAGTTCCGCTGGATAGTTTAAGACCTTATGCTTATTGGCATTACAGCTACATCTACAACATCATCAATATTTTTTTGGGACATTTGTTAGGAAACAAAAAACCCTCCTGTATAGGAGGGCCTCACACAAACTGGCATTGAAGTCTGTGATAACTTTTGGAAATCCCTGATTAAATAGGAGTATTGAAATTGAGTGTAACCAGCCCACCAATTGTCCATGCGTTAGCGTTGTGGGACCAGGTGTAGTCATCACTTGTAGACGTCCCGTCCGCAGCGTAGTTCGTCTATGCGCCAGCGCTGGTTGCTCGGATCATGTTCCACCTTGCAAAAACACCAGCCTGGGGGGCTCCAAAGAATTTCCTCGAATATTCAGTAAAAACTTCTAAGAAGTAGCCATTTGAGTATGGGACGTTGCCGTACACAGACCTAGTCGCAGTCGCAGTTGAGCCAATGGTTGTTGACCAAACATAACTGGTGTTGCCAACATGCGGAATTTCAAGCTCTGAGCTACGCCTGTATTAGACACTGTGCGATCAACAATTTGAGACTTGCGGGGAACGACTACTTTAAAATAATGGCAGTGTCTGGACACAAGACGGTTGCAGTTTTTAAAAGGCACAACCTGGCGACAACAAAAGAACTCAGCATGGTTTTTTGGGAAAGAGAGGGAATTACGAAACAGGCTGATCGGTTTATCCTGGCGAGCGATGTATCCAGTATCCAGGTACCTGACACTATTCAGGGGATCATCGCAGCTCGCATGGACCGTTTGGAGGAAAGTCTCAAGAGGATCATGCAACTAGCTGCAGTCATCGGGCGAGAATTTGCTTTTCGCATCCTTGAGACCATCACTGAGATGAAACAGGAGCTCAAATCAGGGCTAATCAACCTTCAAGAGCTGGAATTCATTTATGAGAAGAGCCTTTTCCCTGAACTGGAGTACATATTCAGACATTCCCTTGTTCAAGAGGTGGAGTACAACAGCCTGCTCGTCAACCGAAGAAAAGAGATACACGAGAAGATCGGCAGGGCCATTGAGGCCCTGTATCCCACCAGACTGGATGAATTCTGCGAGATGCTGGCCCATCATTATTCGAAAAGCGGGAACCTGGGAAAAGCGTACGAGTACCTGAAAGCGTCTGCGGAAAAAGCTGTCAGAAGTGACGCTTCAATCGAAGGTGTGCGGTTCTACAAGCAAGCATTGGAAGCGCTCTCCCAACTCCCCCAGACCGATGTGAACAAACGAGAGCAGATAGAGGTCGTCTATGGCATGGAAAGACCAGTGAGAAGTTTAGGCTGGTCGGAATCCGATTACGTCCCGTTGCTTCAAAAGGCCGAGATGCTAGCTGAAGAACTGGGTGATGACAAGCGCGGGGTGCGTGTCCTGAACATTATCGGCATCTATTATATCATGGTACGGGGTGATCCAGACCGGGGATGGAAGTACTTGGAGAGTTGCATGGACCATCCGGTAACAATAAGAGATGCCGAACTCATGATCCCAATTGGGTCGGATCTTTGTATAACCTGTCTCATCTCTGGTCAATGGCGCCGAGTGCAACAGCTTGCGCCAACCATCGCCAACCTCATTGAACGTTCCGGAACTCAAGACCAGTTCTTTGGCAAGTACATGGCCCCGTATGCGGTTGTCCTCGCTACATGGGCCATAAGCATTAGTGGGTCAGGTGATTTTGAAATGGCTGAGAGAATCCACCAGAAGGCCATGGCTCATGCCTTCGAAATCAACGATGTGAAAACAGCGGGATGGGTAGAATGGGTATATGGGTGC
>JAMCYH010000317.1 GCA_023474025.1 Deltaproteobacteria bacterium | reverse complement strand
GTTTAGGAGAATATGGCCCTTGTATCCATTGCGGTTGGTGCATGGAAGCCTGCCCGATGGGCCTCAGCCCCAAAGAGGTTGGGCTTTACGTGGAGGCCGGGAAGGGGCATCTAACCGAAAAATTCGGGGTCTTTGACTGTTTTGAATGTGGTTGCTGCGCCTACGTGTGTCCCGCCAAACGGCCTCTCGTGCAGTTTGCAAGACTGGCAAAGATAGCCATCAAAAAACGGGGTTAAAATTAGGGATTGGTTCACCGTGACACCCTGTTGATTTCCTCTTTCATAGAAAATTGAGAACGTAGGGTAAGGCAGGTGAACATTTTTATGCTTACACAATTAGTCAACATGTTGACTAAAACCGACAACTTACAAGGGAGGATGGGACAATCGAAACAATAGACTCTAGAAACATGATCCCCAAACCTGAATGGGCTGTTTCGGTATCCCCACACATAAGAAAAGGCATTAGCACTTCCTGGATTATGTGGACCGTATCAGCTTCGTTGATGCCGGCGCTCATTTTGTCCATTTATAATTTTGGGTTCCGGAGCCTTATTATAACACTGATCAGCGTTGTTTCATGCATGCTTGTAGAAGCCATATCGCAAAAAGCGTTGGGTCGTTCTGCGTCGATCAAGGACGGAAGCTCCGTGCTTACAGGCATTTTGATTGCGTTTGTTATTCCACCCGGTGTTCCGTATTATTTACCAATTATTGGAGCAGTGCCCGCGATTTTCATAGCTAAAGAGCTTATGGGTGGGCTAGGGTATAACGTATGGAACCCCGCTCTTGTTGGTAGAGCGTTTCTTCAGGCTTCGTTTCCAGTTGCCATAACTACCGCATGGATAGCGCCTCAACAGCTTTCCAAGGGTGTTTGGGACATCTTTTTAAGACCTGGAACTGTAGACGCTATATCAACAGCGACCCCTCTGTCAGTTGTAAAACAATACGGGATGACTGCCCTGACTCAGCAATTTGGTGGTTTAGATTCCATTTACTGGAATTTCTTTCTCGGTTTCAAGCCGGGATGTATTGGGGAAACATCGGCAGCTCTTATATTGCTTGGCGGCTTGTATTTAATGGCCAGAAAGATAATCACCTGGCATATTCCCGTTTCTACGTTAGCATCTGCCGCTCTTATTGCCTGGATTTTCGGTGGTCAAACATGGTTTAGCGGTAATCCGTTGGTTCACGTGCTTTCAGGTGGACTAATGCTGGGGGCCTTCTATATGGCAACGGATTACGTGACTTCGCCTACATTGAAATCCGCTCAAATTGTTTTTGGAGTTGGTGTAGGAGCTTTAACGGTACTAATCAGATTAAAGGGTGGATATCCTGAAGGGGTATGTTATGCGATACTTTTGATGAACTGCCTGACGCCTGCTATGGATGAATGGTTTAAACCCAAGCGGTTCGCTCCACCCAAAGCTGCTCCGGTTGCGGCTTCAAAATAGTCACCAGAACAGAGAGAGGTTTCAATGAAAGAAATCTTTAAAATTACTGTCAGCTTAACGGCGGTTTGCGTAGTCGCTTCCCTGATACTAGGTTTCGTATATGCCAAGACAGAGCACGCGCGAAAACTTAATGAGGAGAAAACTGAACAGCAAACTATTCAGGGGTTGCTGGGTTACGGCGCTGGGGAAAAGATCCCTAGCGATCTTAAGGTCTATCCTGTTTATCGATATGTAATCACATCTGATAAGGGTAAAACTCTATTGGGCTATGTTTTGCCAATCAAAGACAATAAAGTGGTACTCGCGGAAATGGACCTCTCCGGTAATCCACTAAAAATTATCCCCATCACTGTCGAACCATCCGCTCTTTCCGATAAGGCCAAGAGAGACAACGCTGTAAACGCCGTTCTGCCTAAAGGTTCAAAATCCCTATACGCTCAGACTGTCTTTGTCGCCGACATGGGAGGCAAACGGCTTGGTTATGTTGTTCCAGGAGTTACGCAGGGATTCAAGTCATTCATAAAATTAATGGTGTCGCTGAACCCGGACTTTACAGTGACCGGTGTCGCCGTAACTTCGGCAGAAGAGGACCCGGGCCTTGGGGCCGAGATTCAAAAGAGCTTTTTCAGAAATCAGTTTGTGGGAAAGACAATAGAATTACTCAAGAAACTCAAAGTAGTAAAGGAACCTCTTCCACCAAATTACGCTGCTGCTCTTGACCCCGCCAAAGCTAAAGCGAAAGGCTTGACACCTGAGCAGGTAAAGGAAATCAAAGAAAAACATTTAAAAGACAACATTTATGCCTTGACCGGCGCGACTATTTCAAGCAGGGCGATGACAAACGGAGTTGTGAGCACGGTCAAGAAGTTTGTCTACCGTCTCGATAAATTGAACGAGGCCATTAAAAAAGAACAATTAAGCGTGGCGTTTTAGCGGAGGTAAAAATTGAACAGGAATCTAAAACTCATTTGGAATGGACTGATACCTGAAAACCCTATCTTCCGCCTTGCGCTAAGTATGTGCCCGGCGGTTGCTGTTACGACCTCAGTGGAAAATGGATTAATGCTCGGGTTGGCCGTCGTATTTGTTCAGGTTTTTTCCAGTTGCACAGTATCAATATTCAAGTCTTTCATACACCCCAGGATAAGGATCCCGGCCTATGTCATAGTCATAGCGCTATGGGTTACAGTCATCGACATGATTCTGCCGGTAATTTCCCCGGATGTTTACAAGAAGGTGGAACTCTTTGTAAAATTGATAGTCGTTTTCGCTATCATCATTTCAAGATTAGAATTGTTCGCCTCAAAGGAACCCCTGGTTCCTTCTTTTTTTGATGGGATGGGAATGGGTTTCGGATTTCTATTCGGTTTGTGCCTGATAGGCGCTATACGGGAATTCTTTGGAACCGGCCAACTGTTAGGTTATGATATCTTGGGATTCAATCCATTACTCATCATGGTGTTACCCGCTGGTGGATTTTTCGTTATCGGATTTATAATGGCTACATTCAACTGGTTCGAATACAAGATTACGGGAAAAATCCCTACATCGGGAGGGGCCCACTGAAATGAACGCAAAACAGTTTTCAAATTTGGCGTTGCTAATATTTCTACCAATATTCCTGTTTTTGATGGTTTTTCCTGCCCTGGTCCACGCTGCTACCGGTTCTGGTTCATTTAAGAAAGACACGGAAATCCAGATTTCCTTTGGAGTGCCGGTCGATGAGACATGGGCCAAGGACACGGCAAACTACAGAGTGTTTCAGAAGACGGACCCGGATATTGAGATACCAGTAACCTCAGTTACCCTAAGTCCCAGGAGAACTAGCGCAGTCCTGCAATTTGGCGAGGCGCTTAACCTGTCGAGTGAGTACGAGGTTCAAGCTAACAACGTCACATCCGATGGAAAAGTTTTGGGGAATGAGGAGTTTCTGGTAAAGAAAAGCGAAGGTCAAATCCTGTTCACGATATTTCTCGGGGCCATGTTGATAAACAACTTCGTTTTCACGAAATACCTCGGTCTATGTATCTTTTTTGGCGTTTCCCAGAAAAAGGAAACTGCCATCGGGATGGGGATAACCTTCACAATAGTCATGGTTCTGAGCGCCATTATGTGCTGGGCACTGTTGACGTTCGTGCTGCATCCACTCCATTTGGGATTCCTGCAAATCATTGTGTTTATAGGTACTGTTGCGATATTTGTTCAGGCTGTCGACACAATATTGCGAAAAGTCAACCCCTATCTGTTCAAAAAGCTGGGCGTTTACCTAGTCCTAATTGTTACTAACTGTATTATACTAGCTGTTCCATTGATTAACGCTGACAGTGGCAATGGGCCCTTCGAGAGCCTTACGTTGGGGCTTGGCGCCGGACTAGGTTTTGCTCTCGCCTTATTCCTGATGTCATGTGTCCGCGAAAAACTGGAACTTTGTAGAGTGCCGGCGGTGTTTAGGGGTTTACCCATAGCGTTCGTCGTTGCTGGTCTTTTTGCGCTTTCATTTTTAGGATTTTCAGGGTTCTCAATTTTCTGAGAACCATAAACAGAAAATGGCGACCTCAAGAAATGGGTCTTTAGAGGTGATCAAATATGGAAGATGTTTGGCGCATAGCCACTTACGGGATAATCTTTTTCGCTATTTTTGGAGCTTCTTGCGGACTGATTCTAGCTCTTGCGGCTAAAAGGTTCGCTGTTAAAGTCAACCCAAAAATAGAGGCGGTTCGAGCCTGCTTACCGGGAGCCAACTGCGGCGCTTGTGGTTTCGCGGGATGTGAATCGTACGCCGAAGCTGTTGTAACAGATCCGAACTGTCCAACGAACAAGTGCGCTCCTGGCAAGCAGGCTGTGGCTGAAAAGGTTGCGCAAATTACCGGTAAAACCGCGGCAGCCGCCAGCCCTGTTATTTCTGTACTCCGGTGCTCGAGAAATGAAGGACAGGTTAAGAAGAAACACTCCTATATTGGCTTTGATACCTGCCAAGGAGCGGCTATCGCTTTTGGAGGGCCATTCGAGTGTAACTTTGCTTGCATCGGCTACGGTGACTGTGAAGCCGCTTGTCCTTTCCACGCAATCCACATGAAGGACAATATGCCGGTAATTGACCCGGAGCTTTGCACTGGCTGTGGAGTTTGTATAAAAACCTGTCCCAAACAGGTCTTGCAATTGATTCCAAAGAATGCTCTTTGCTATGTGCCGTGCAGCAGTCGGGAATCCGGCAAAGCGGTTACAAACGTATGCAAAGCGGGTTGCATCCATTGTGGAGCGTGTACCCGAAAAGCCAAAGATGTGGTCAATATGGTCAAAGACCGTATTGAAATCGATTATGACAAATGTGACGAAGACTGCGCAAAGGCGGGTGTTTGGGCCTGTAGCAAGCAATTTATTTTCCGTTACACTGACCCGGAACGACAAGCTAAGGGTAAACCCC
>JAMCYH010000330.1:20044-22656 GCA_023474025.1 Deltaproteobacteria bacterium | reverse complement strand
TCGCTGGATTTGATCCACAACAACCGCCATACGAGGCAGGCTGTTCAGAATTTCCGGTTGGTGGAGAAGGAGCAGACATCATTCCTTCCAATCTGTCAGAACCGCAAGATCTGCAGACCACGTTGTCAGAATTCCGTCCAATATCCACAAGTAATTCACTGACGGTTCCACAATCAAGACATTTGAATTCCCTTATAGGCACTTGACCATCCTCCACAATGATGAATTTCAAACATTAATCAGTTGTTCAAGATGATTTGAACTGGAAAAATTTTCCACATTTATTGTTAGGGATTTTACTCCCTGAATGGACTCAATCTTTTTTTTTATTGCCCCTGCCAAAGCATAGGCCATGGGACAGGTTGGAGATGAAGGACGAAAAGTGAGATTCACTGAGCCGTCATCTCGAATTGTCAGGTTCCTGACAATTCCCATACGCATTATGTTCAGACGTGTCTCAGGGTCAATGATTTCAGTGAGAGCATTATTAATATCTTTCCCCAAAAGTTCTTTGTCCATAACTACACCCATGCTCATTGCCAAATACGTTGTTTCAGTTGGTCCCAAACTCCGATGATAGCGTCGGCAGCTGGCCCCGGTCCGACCTCAACAACTGCTCTACGTCGGACCATGGTATCAGTGACAGCTCTGTCATAGGGTACTTTGCCAGCTAGTTGGATGTTCTCGCTTTTGGCGAACTCCTCGATTTCCATGGTCATCCTGGGGTAGATATCCCATTTGTTGATTACCAGAGAGACGGGAATATTAAAATGTCTCACCAGTTCGAGCGCTCTCTTCATGTCATGAACCCCGGACATCGTAGGTTCTGTCACTATAACCACGTGGTCAACTCCAGTGATTGAGGAAATTACCGGACATCCAACTCCCGGCGCGCCGTCAACAATCACCATATCCATGTTTCGTTCCTCGGCTATGACTTTGGCCTGATTCCTGACCAGCGCAACGAGCTTTCCCGAATTCTCCTCGCCTGGAATAAGATTGGCGTGTACCATCGGTCCAAATCTCGTTTCAGAAATGAACCACTTTCCATTCAGAGTTTCTTCCATAGTGACAGCGGTTTCAGGACAAAGATAGTGGCATAGGGCGCAACCTTCACAAGCTGTATGATCAACGACAAAATCCTGACCAATTGCGCCGTATCTGCAATTTTCAATGCAGACGCCGCAATGTGAACATTTGTTGAGGTCTATCGTGGCCTTCTTCCCACCAAAAAAATCCTCCTGATGGACAATTTTCGGTTGAGCTAGAATATGCAAATCCGCTGCATCCACATCACAATCTGCCAGAACCCTGTTTTTTGCCAGAAACGCAAACGAGGCTGTGAATGAGGTTTTCCCTGCGCCGCCCTTACCGCTAATTATGGTGATTTCTTTCATGATCTACGAACCGACCCTTCCCAAGGTATGCCAGTAATTTTCGAAATGTCACCCGGCAGTTTTTTGAACTTTTCAGTGTACTCAGGCATCGATTCGATCAAGAGTGATCCTTTGGCGTAGCCTTCAGCTATTTGTCGGCTATGCGGAATTTCCATCAAAACCGGGAGCGCTTTTTTGAGGCAGAAATCGCTTACGCCAGAGTCACCGATGTCAGATCTGTTTGATGACCACACCAATGGGAATGCCTAGTCCCTCGATAGCTTCTACTGCTATTTCAAGATCGTTTAGGCCAAACGGAGTAGGTTCAGTTACCATAATCACAAAATCAGCGCCTTTCACCGTGGTTATAACTGGACATGAAGCCCCAGGAGGCGCGTCAAGAATGACGAATTTGTTGCTTTTGATTCTGTTTTTGACCGCTCTGATCAAGGGCGGGGCCATGGCTTCGCCGATTCGTATCCGACCTTGTACGAATTCTAAATTGGCCGCCATGCCTGTTTCAATCACGCCCAAATTTCTAGGAACTTCCTCAATGGCCTTGTCTGGACATAACATTGAACAGGAGCCACAGCCATGACATAGCTCCGGAAAAGCGATGACGGTTTTACCGATCTGGACTATCGCGCTAAATTGGCAAACTTCTCCGCACTTTCCGCATAGCGAGCACTTTTTAAGATCCACGGAAGGTACTGGTAAACTCACTGTATCAGAAGTCAAAATGGTCGGCTTGAGCAATATGTGGCAGTTGGGTTCTTCAACGTCACAATCCAATATCTGGGAGCGAGTCCCAAGGACCGCCCCCAGACTGGTGGCCACCGTGGTTTTTCCAGTACCGCCTTTTCCACTTGCAACTGCCACAATCATGTCAGGAAATCCTTTCCAATCTTACCAGTGAGCTTCGGCGTTGGGTTTGTCAGCAAACTTAACCTCGTTGGTTCTTACCCGCTCAATAGCCTCACGAATTGTTCCCGATTGTTCGATTCCAACCTTGATTCCAGCCGCCTCTAATGTCGTAAATGCGTTGGGTCCACAACGACCCGTTAAGAGCAAATCGACATTTTTTTCGGCAATGGTTTTTGCGGCCTGAATCCCCGCCCCGCGAAACGCGTTCACATTGGGAGAGTTGTCGATAGCCTCGATTAAATTGAACTCATCATCAACGATGAGAATAAAAGGCGCCCTCCCAAAACGCGGGTCTACTTTAGATTCAAGTGT
>JAMCYH010000330.1:0-20034 GCA_023474025.1 Deltaproteobacteria bacterium | reverse complement strand
GCCTTTTATTCTAGTTAAACCCCGCCCCCTCCGCAGACCTGGTTTGGAGCGATCAACTGCAATTTTCCATCAAGGAGCTGGTTGATGACGGCGCCCACGGTTTCACCTTCAGGACCATAATAAACATCAATACCGACCTGCTTAAACCCCATAAGAGGGCGCATCCCAATTCCACCTACGATGAGAGAATTTGCTCCACCCTGATGTAAAGTGTTTACAGGAGCAAAACAACCACCCTGGACGTGAGGCGGATTTTCCAGAATGGAAACTTCCTGAATCTCGCCATGCTCTACATGGACGAGCGTGAACACATCACAATGACCAAAATGACCTGATCTTGGGGATTCCAGTCCACCAGGATTCATAGAAGGAACTGCTACAGTTTGTCGTGCCATTTCATTAACTCCTTAATTACTTGAGATGGTTTGTCGTCGCTAATGTCCGGAACGTTTCCGGCATATTTCAGTTATCCAATACTCGGCTGGTCGCTAATTCGACCTGATTGGCCAATTTTCTAAAGGCCTCTGCAGATGTGCCATCCGGGTCCGCTGTGTCTATAGTGACACCAGCGTCGCCGTTGGTTACGATTTGAGGATCAATTGGGATAGCCCCTAAAAAAGGCGCAGCCAGTTCAGTGGCGGATCTTGCCCCTCCACCTGTCTTAAACAGGTCTATGGAACCTCCACAGTGCGGACAAATAAGCCCACTCATATTCTCGACTATTCCCAAAATTTTCATGTCCACTGTTCTTGCAAAAACAACCGACTTTCTGGAATCAAGAAGCGCCACGTCTTGAGGAGTGGTCACTATAATTGCCCACAGCGGCTGCCCCAGTAATTGCGCTATACTCAACGGTTCGTCCCCGGTTCCGGGAGGTAGGTCCACAATCAGGTAATCCAGTGTTCCCCATTCGACATCGGAGAGGAATTGCTGAAACAATGAATGTTTCATCGGTCCCCTCCAGACCACTGGTGTGTCAGGGTCTTCAATCAGGAAGGCCATGGAAATCACTTTCAGGTTGTCTGAGGCCACAACGGGCGACATCCCATTGATACCCATAGAAGGCACCATGTGATCAATACCGAGCATTTTAGGAACGTTCGGGCCATGAACGTCAGCGTCCAGCAATCCCACGGATTTCCCCGAACGCGCCAGCGCCACTGCAAGATTTACCGCAACGGTCGATTTGCCTACTCCACCTTTTCCACTCATCACGGCGACACGATATTTAATTTTTGAAAGTCTGCTAACCAACTTTTGTTCAGTGTGTTTTGCTTTTGCCGCAGCCTCACAACCGGTGGCAGAACCACAAGTTCCACATGAAGCATCAGATGAACATTTCGTATTCTCCGACATAGTTTCAGTTTACCTCATTCTAAAATCAGTTTGATTATATGTTTGACTATATAATAACATACATATAGTCGTTGGGCGCGATTGAGCTAGAGCGCCCAACGTTCCGGAACCCGGATCGGTAAAAATGACCAAGTTAATGATGCATAGATCTAACGTTCCAGATTCAGTTCATTGGGGGTTGCTTGGTATGTCAAAGTTTTTATGCTTACCCACACAATTAGACAAGTCCCGCATTCCCCAAAACTCAAGGTTTTCTCACTCGGGTTTGCCGAATGATCCAAAACATACTGTTCTAAAATTTGATATCCAGCTATCTGCATTCGTTTGTGTTACGATCGAATTGGTTAGATTCGTCTATTAAGTTTTGTACTCTCTAATTATCGTTTATAAAGCATGATTGTACCAAAGGCAATAGGTATTTTCATAAACCGGTTGGCCTATTGTACTTACCAGTAGAGTATTTTCCATAATTTAAGCCGTAGAACCAATTTGTCAAAAAATATCCAAAAATATTGTTCGATTCATAACCATTAGCTAGTATGATGCCTCAATGAATCTGTTTCAATCAGACTTGATGGAGTTTATATGTCATATTCGATGAAGAAGAAATTCTTGGTAACCGGAGGCGCCGGTTTCATAGGCAGTCATCTTGTTGAAGCCTTACTCGAAAACGGTCACCACGTTAGTGTCATAGACAATTTTGTGACCGGGAAGATAGAAAACCTGAGCAACTTAGGGGGTGGCCGTTTCATCCCTGATCGCGATTTCGAAATTGTACAGGGAGATATTACCTGCTATGAAACTCTCCTGAAAGTTAGTCAGGGAGTTGATGGAATCTTCCATCAGGCCGCGTTGGGGAGTGTTCCGCGGTCCGTAGCCGATCCGCTGACAACTCAGCAAGTTAACGCAAATGGTACGCTAAATGTCTTCTGGGCAGCGCTCAAAAATGGTGTCCCACGAGTTGTTTTCGCATCATCATCGTCTGTTTATGGGTCGAGTGTCACACTGCCTAAAAAGGAAGGGTCCGAAGGCTTACCTCTATCTCCTTATGCCCTAACAAAAAAAATTAATGAAGAACACGGAAAATTGTTCAAAGATTTATATGGCCTGGATACTATAGGCCTTCGATATTTTAACGTGTACGGGCCTCGTCAGGACCCAAATTCCGAATATGCGGCTGTAATGCCCAGGTTTGTGACGCGATTATTGTCCGGTTCTTCTCCCATAATATATGGGACGGGTCTTCAGAGCCGTGATTTTACCTTTGTCAAAGATGTCGTACGAGCAAACTTGATTTCAATGGAAGCGCCATCGGAGGTTTGTGGAGCGTCATACAACGTAGGTAAAGGCGATCAGATAAACTTACTGGAATTGTTGGACAATCTAAAAGAGCTGTTAGGGACACAAATAGCCCCAGTGTTTGAGCCACCCAGACCGGGTGATGTTATGCACTCATCTGCAGACACTAAACTGGCCAATGAAAAGTTGGGGTTTCAAGCGCAGTGGGCTTTACGTAAAGGACTGGAAGCGAGTATAGAATACTACAGGAAAGTGTTTAATTGCTGACGATCGCGGCGGATGGTATCAATCACGGGAAAGATTTTCTACTTGTGTTAGTGTACAAAAGATCCGTACAAAAAAATATGTCCGACCCTAACCCCTGTACCCTCAGTCGGACAATTCGGCTCTGGGAAAAACCCAGAAAAACAAATTTTTGAAAACGTATGAGAACGACCATACATACTCAATTATGGTTTGTCAAACTAGAAAATACTTTAATAACAATAAGATAATAATGTTAAATACATTGACTCAAAATTCAAATTAACATCTTATTGCTCGCTCCTTTTGTTTTGATCCTCTTCCGCTCGGTGATATAACTAAATCCATCCTGGGTGTGTCTTGACACCAGGCGTGAAATCGGAAGCGCAAGAAGGTTCGAGTTGCATCCACCAAAAATTCTGGTCCTAACAACCACATACCCGGTCAACGAGACAGACTGGGCAGGCGCATTTATTCACAATCTTGTTTTGGCTTTACGCAGAAGAGGTTTTGAACTGGAAGTAATCGCTCCATCAAATGGGGAGGGGTATGGTTCTCAGTTTATAGATGGAGTTAGAGTGACACGGTTTGGTTATTTCTGGCCGCGTTCCCTGGAACGGCTCACAAAAGGGGCTGGGGGTATCCCGGAAAATATGTCCAGGGATTTCTTGGCAAGGATTCAAGTAATCCCAATGATGGCGATTTTTTTTCTCAAGTCTCTGCTGCGCTCAGGGCGCGTTGACGCCATTTATAGCAACTGGATGGGCGCTGGCCTGGTAGGATCGATAGTAAGCCGAATTTCCGGGAAGCCCATGGTTGTCTCGTTTAGAGGTGATGATGGCTATCTGGCTCGTGACAATCGCTTATGGAGAATATTTACAAAATTTGTGGTTCGCCAGGCGTATTTTGTGACCGCGGTGAATTCCGAGTTACTGGAAATTATGAGAGGTCTTGGCGCTAATCCTTCAAAGCTTGGCATTCCCCGTTTCGGGGTTGACACTAGTGTTTTCTTTCCAGGTACTGAAAATGGGAATCCTGGGGCTACGGTCAGAATAATTTTTGTAGGCAGCCTTATTCCTAAGAAAGGGCTACAGGATTTAATAAATGCTTTGGCCGACCCTGGCTTTCGGGGCATCTCTCTGACCATTGTGGGAGACGGTTACTATTCGGAGTACCTAAAAGCGCTCGCGAAAGAAAAGCTAGGACATTGCAAAGTGGAATGGAAAGGACTAACGGCGCCAAAAGAAGTTGCCAAACTTATGCGACAATCTGACATTCTGGTGCTGCCGAGTTATACCGAAGGGAGCCCTAACGTCGTCAAGGAGGCGATGGCCACAGCTTTACCCGTAATCTCAACTATGGTAGGTGGTATTCCTGAGTTGGTATGTCATGAAAAAACTGGTCTTCTTTACAAACCGGGCGACATTGGCGCATTACGTGGTTGGCTGTTCAAACTTGCAAGCGACCCTCATTTACGTAAGGAAATGGGCCTATTGTCAAAAAAGTCTCTAGAAAAGGCGGGCTTGAATTGGGATGTAACTGCTCTCGATTTCGCAGAGATTTTTTCTCGAGCGATTCGGGAAAGGGGTCTGAAATCCAGGTCATTTGATTGAATGTACAGATTTATATTTGTCCTTAACTCCATGGTGATCAACTGTGTCCCGTTGGGTCAATTTAAATCGTTCGACTGTGATTCAGATCTGCCAGGATGATTAGGGAATCAGTAAGCTTCTGTCCAGAAGCCGTGAAAGTTTGCAAACTTCCCCGGAATTTGGGATAAGCTCTGAAGTGGCTTAAAATGAAAAGTTACAACTTTTGTGGGAGCGCGTTACCGGAGGTCCAATTATGCGCACACGCAATAAATGGCTGGTTATGTTTGCGGTAGCCGTCACAATGAACAGCGTCGCCTCGGTTAAGGTTTGCGAGTCTTCGCAAACCGGTTCCATAAAGGCCTTAACGGGTGACACCGCTGTTAAGAATAGCGTTGATCTGGTGGTCAACAATCCCAAGACGCCTGAACAACCCGATTTGTCAGTTATGGCTAATGGCAAACCACGCGCTGGCTCCGCTGAAAAAGTAGAGGCGCCCACCCCAAACGTCCTGAAACAAGGCGGATCAAAGGACTCTCGGCGAGTTATTCCGGTAAGAAGAGGAAACAAGCGTAATCGTCAACGCAAAGACCTTGGTAAAAGTAATGTCCTTCCAGAAACCGCACAACCATCTGCCAAACAGGAGAAAAAACCCATAAAAAAGAATCTCTCAAATCCAGCGGGTAGGCCGGACCTCAAACCTGAGTTTGCTAAACCGGATCGTGCTCCCGGGCCACCTTTAGGTGATCATGCCGGGGACAATGAAAAGCAAAAAAGGCGCTAGACACGAGATGTCATAGCTTAGTCTCACCTTGTTGATTTAACTACATCGGGCATATCGGGAGGCATTAATGAAAAGGATACTTATTTTAACACTTGCGATCGTTTTGACCAATACAGTTGCAAGTGCCGAGTTACTTGAGATGGCTGCCAGTTGTGATGAGGCGATAATAAAACTAAAGGAAATCATAAAAAAACCGGATTCGTCGACCCCTGAAAAAATTCGTGACGCGTTTGGAGTCGACATACTGAATTCCTGCGATTCCCCGGATGGCAAGATAGTCTGTTTTCAATGTCTTGACAAAAATCAAAAGCTTAATCTCATACAGTTACAACAGAACAAGGCGAAAAACGTTTTTGAGTTCAAAGGGCTTGGTTGTAAATGTAATAAAAGCAAATAAATTAAATATGCCTTAAATTTTATGTCAGGAGTATTCAGATGTGGGAATACACGGAAAAAGTTAAGGACCATTTCTTCAATCCCAGGAACGTGGGAGCAATGTCCGACGCAGATGCTGTTGGGGAGGTCGGATCTCTTGCCTGTGGTGATGCTCTAAAACTTTTTTTGAAAGTTGATCCTGAAACAGAAAAAATCGTAGACGCAAGTTTTCAAACCTTTGGGTGTGGCAGCGCTATAGCCTCTAGTAGCGCGCTAACTGAAATGATTAAGGGCAAAACAATCGAAGAAGCGTTGAAAATAACAAACCAGGACATTGCCAACTACCTCGGAGGTCTTCCCAAAGAAAAGATGCACTGTTCTGTAATGGGTAGAGACGCTTTTCATGCGGCTGTAGCCTGTTATCGGGGAGAGAAGGCGCCCCAAGAACAGGCTGAAGGTGAACTCGTGTGTGAATGTTTCGGGGTTACAGATGAACAGATTCGTCGCGCTATTAGGGAAAATAACCTTTCAACTGTCCAGGAAGTTACGGATTACACTAAGGCTGGGGGCGGCTGTGGTTTGTGTCATGATAAGATCGAACGCATAATAGCGGAGATTAAGGGTGAAATAAGATCCCTGGAACCTGATAGAGCACGCCCACGTAAGGTAATGACCAACATTCAAAAAATAGCCAAAATTCAGGAAGTCCTGGACAAGGAAATCAGGCCGTCTCTACAACAGGATGGAGGAGATGTCGAACTCATAGATCTGGAAGGTGATGTTGTAAAGGTAGCTCTGCGCGGGCTCTGTACTTCCTGCCCCAGTTCAGCTCTTACCAAGAGTGGTATAGAAAGCAAACTCCGCGAACTTGTTTACCCTGACCTTGTCGTAAGAGAGGTGGATGAATGAAAACCATTTACTTGGACAATAACGCGACGACCCGTGTCGCTGATGAAGTGTTTGAGGCAATAAGACCGTTCTTTTCAGAGCTCTATGGCAATCCTTCCAGCATGCACTCATTCGGCGGAAACGTAGCCAGAGAAGTCGCAGTTGCACGATCCAGTATGGCCGAGCTTTTGGGAGCTTCACCCCAGGAGATTGTTTTTACATCCGGGGGTACAGAGTCCGATTCGACAGCGATTCTGAGCGCTCTTAATACCCTGCCTGAGCGGCGGGAAATTGTTACTACAAGAGTTGAGCACCCTGCCGTATTGAACCTCTGTAAATACTTGGCCAGATCCAAGGGATACACTGTTAGATGGCTTTCGGTAGACAAATTCGGCATGCTGGACATGGACGAGGTTAAAAAGTCCATATCTGAAAACACTGCGATAGTTTCAATCATGTGGGCCAATAATGAAACAGGCGTCATCTTCCCGGTTGAAGAGATTTCAGAAATCGCTGCCTCTAGAGGGGCTCTGATGCACACCGACGCTGTTCAGGCGGTAGGAAAGATCCCAATAAATCTTGACAGAACAAATATAAATTTTCTGTCCCTTTCAGGGCATAAACTGCACGCGCCAAAAGGCATCGGCGCATTATATATCAAGAAAGGGACACGTTTTTCTCCGTTTATGATAGGGGGGCACCAGGAGTTCAGCAGGCGAGGTGGTACAGAGAACGTTCCGGGTATAGTAGGCCTGGGTTGCGCCGCTCGAGTTGCCATGAAGAACTTTGAGGAAGAGAATACCCGTGTGAAGCAAATGAGAGACCGTCTTCAAACCGGACTTCTGGAGAGAGTGAGTCAAGCCAGAGTAAATGGCCACACTGACTTTCGTCTCCCCAACACGCTAAATATTGGTTTTGAATTTGTGGAAGGTGAAGCGATTCTCCTGAGAATGGATGACAAAGGGATTTGCGCTTCCTCCGGATCCGCATGCACATCAGGATCCCTGGAACCGTCCCATGTTTTAAGGGCGATGGGTGTTCCATTTACTGCCGTTCACGGTTCGATACGTTTTTCTCTTTCCAGATATAATACCGAAGACGAAATTGAATTTGTCATTGAAGAAACGCCAAAAATTATCATGGTACTTAGGGCTCTGTCCCCATTTAATTTGGCAACTATTAATGCAGCTTGCGCAGTCCAATAGGATTCCGACACAAAAAGATTTAAATCAACGAATCTTGAAAGAGGAATCTTTCCTGGTGACAACTTTTGTAAAATAAGATGGATCATTATCGGTAACCGTCACATCAGCAGTTACGGATTTTGGATCCACAAATTTCCGGTCCGTAACCGCTGGCAGTTCAAAAAGTCTGCCGTTGGAGTCCGCCGAAATTTCACGGATGTCCCTTTCGGTAAACCGAAATGTTCCAGCATGAAGCAAGGTTTTTCTGTCGATCCAGGTTCCACTAAAGCTGATTGAGCGATAGGGATATCCAACCGGTATGGCGACATAAACCCAGACTTTGTCTGCCGCTACACCGGAGATTTTTTCGTTACTAGCCTGCATCTCGGTTAGCCTACCCAGGATAGCGTATCCCAAATCCTTAAATTTGGCCTCATACCTGAGGAAAAACACCTGTCTGTTAAAATGGCCAGTGGCTGGCGCTACCACCCTTTGGAGGACCGGCCCCTCAACTCCTACAAATTGGGCCCTATAACCCTTGAAGTATTTGTAAGGATAGTTGAATTTTGTAAAATTGTATCGGTCTGTGTATCCATTTTTCAGATAATTGGGAAAAGCGTCTTTTACAGAAAGGTTCCCCAAATCTCTATCCGGAGAAAACCCCGCGAGTTGAACTACTTGCAATGTCAAGCCAGAATGCATCCGGTAGAACGCGGGCGTATCCCAACTTCTAATCGGGGTACCACATATTATGTAAGAGCCTTCAGGTACTGGGCGCAGCAGATTTCCATGGAGAGCGTTTTCGATTAGATTTCTGTGGTAGTGTTCCCCGAAGTTATATTTCTGGATAACTAGCTGGTTGCTGTTATAATTTATGCCAGAAATCACCACACCGAAAAATGTTAGCCCTATTATCGAGGCAGTTTGCGCATGTTTGGAAAATCTTCCAGCGCTTCGGTATATAAAGGCAATTAGAGAAATAGCGAGCATCATCATTCCGAAACTTGATACGTAAACAGGAAGATATCCCAGGCCCCATTTCAGCTCCTGCTGGTATTTGGTTGATAGAGTTACGAGGAGCGCGGGTAAGAGCCAAAAGCCAAATCCAAGAAAACCAAGAACCTTCAGATTAGGTTTATCTTTGATCTCTTTGCCTGTGAAAAATCTGTCAGAGATCAAACACCACAAAATGGCCCAAGCCGCGCACATAATTACTAAATCGGTAGCGAAATAGGTTCTGGCGACCTGCGCCCAATAACTAAAAGACTCTGCAGATAAAAAATAACTCAGAGGAAATGCGGCGACAGCTTGCTTCAGGAATGCTACAAGCCAAGCTTCTATCGAGAAGTTCAAGTTTATTCCCTGGTACCTCGGAGCAAACTCGGATCTTATATAAAGTGTGATCAACATGTTTAAGACAGCTAGTACAAAGAAGGGGGCCGTTATCCTCACAACCTTCTTAATAGAACCTTTGCCAAAATGGACATAGGTAACCAAAGCATGCATTAACCAGAAAGCATAGAACGCCTCATATACAAGCAAACAACATCCCCAGCTTGATAGACTAAGAATCAGGAAGATCACCCGGGACTTTCGCAAATAAAAATTCAGAAGGATCAGTGATATCAATATTAGAGCAAACTCGACCTGCATCAGGAAATAATAAGACATGACGGGATCGTGATAACAACGAAACTGGATAAAAAGAGGCGGGAGCAACGCGGACATCAGCCCCAAGGAAGTAGAAGAGGTTATAAGCCGAACAAAATACGCGAACAAGGCTACATTCGTCAAAACAAACAACACTGAGGCGCATTTGTACAGATACTCGTTCAAAAAGCAAAAGACAGGATAGTAATAAATAATTAAGGGATACCATCGTCCGCTGTGAACATAGTCCTTGACCGTATTCCAACACAGGTCGGGAAGACTCATTTTCGATAGAAGAAGCAAACCCGGGAGCGTTGACTCGCACCAGGAATCATCTCCGAGGTAGGGGCTATGAATAAGTGGTAATAGGCTAATAAGGTTTACAAAACCAACCAGGGCAGCTATGTACCAAAAAAGCTTTTTACCCGGCATTCCCGAAATTCCTCCAGAAGACTTACCTTGATCAGGTATTTATACTACCAACTCCAAGGCCTCGACGTCAATTTGACGTTTCTCTCTTGGAATACCCGCTACTAGAGGCTATTTCAAGAAAGCCAAAATCCGTTTACAAAAATAGTCAAACGCCCGGTTCAATCATCCACGGAATCTGACCCCTGAAATGAACCAGAAACTTCAAACTCAGCTTTCTATTTGGAGACTGTTGTCGTTATTTAGAAGTTCTGCTAATTTCGATGAGTTTAGGCGCATGTATGCCTTCTGACCTTTGAAACCGGCCTGACATCTTGATTATGATTTTTTCAATCAAAATACTAAGACCCCCTGTTGGAGATTAACTTTATGACGCGAAACCAACGACTTGTTCTTGATTCTCTTTTGCTGGGTGTGGTTGGGGCCTTGAGCGCTCAGATATTCATGTTTTTCCTCAATAATTCCCAGAGTTTCTTTCTGGGTTGGTTGGCAGGTTACCGCCCTCCCGGATTACCGGAAGAGGGAGGTGTGTTATTGGAGTTTCTTGGAGTCCACGGTCGTTGGCTTATTCCGTTATCAACCACACTAGGTGGGTTGATTTCGGGCATTATAGTCTTTTCCCTGGCTCCTGAGGCCGAAGGGCACGGAACAGACAGCGCTGTTAAGGCTTACCATAGAAATGAAGGATACATTCGTCCTAGGGTGCCTTTCGTCAAGATGGTAGCATCAGCGATCACTATCGGATCGGGGGGTTCAGCAGGAAGAGAAGGGCCAACTGCCCTAATAAGCGCGGGTATTGGATCGATCTATGCTTCTATTTTCAATCGCTCAGAGACGGACAGGCGCACTCTTCTTTTAATCGGTATGGCTGCTGGCCTATCTGCCATATTCCGTTCGCCTATTGGTTGTGCAATTTTGGCCGTTGAAGTCCTATATCGCGGTATGGAATTTGAATCTGGTGTCCTTTTTTTCACAATGCTGGCATCCATAGTCGCGTACGTCCTAAACGCAACCCTTGTTGGGTGGCGGCCGCTTTTTGAGATTCCCCCGATTCTGGACGTTCCCGGTATCTCAGCATATTTTTATTACGTTTTGTTGGGTATAGCTGCTGGCTTGGTCGCCACAGTCCTTCCGTCGATTTTCTATACTTTTCGTGACTGGTTCAAGCTAATACCTGTTGCCGACATGTTCAAGCCGTTGTAATAGGCCTCGTGTCAGTGTATTTTAGCTCTTTTCCTACCCCAGGTTTTGGGAGGAGGATATGGGTGGATTCAGGAAGCAATTGACGGAAAACTTTCTATTTATCTACCGCTCGCGCTTGTTTTTGCCAAAATTTTGTCTTTTTCTTTTACTGTCTCATCAGGAGGATCCGGAGGAATATTTGCTCCATGCCTTTTTGTTGGAGCCATGCTAGGCGGATTTATGGCCAATCTGCTGGGCCAGCCATGCGGCCCTTTTGTTGTAATAGGCCTCGTGTCAGTGTTTGGGGCGGCTGCGAGGGTACCTTTCGGAACCCTTTTTATGGTGGCGGAAATGACAGGTGGTTACCAACTGCTCGTACCTGCCCTGACTGCTCTAAGTGTTAGCCTCGTTATTCAGATGACATTGACAAGGCGACTGACTTATAAAAGTCTCTATGAAGGGCAGGTACGCGGGAGGGCAGATTCGCCTGCGCATCACGCGGAGCACATCAAGATTGCCATTGGCCTGCTCAGAAATGGACAGGTCCCGTGTTCAATCGCAGGAGAACAGTTAAATCTGCTCGATTTGCTGGAACAAGGCATAGAGTTCGATCTGGGTGACGGACAGAGGCTTGATATTATTCAGTTGTCTGGTGAAGACCCATTTGTTGGGGATTCATTTCAAAGTATTTGTCAGCTAAACAAAATGGGGAATAAGAAGAACGTGGCAATGATAAGAAAAAAAGAAATTTATTTACCAAATGCCGACGAAGTTCTGGAAGAAGGTGACAAAATATTGTCGTTGGTGACTGTTTGACGCGCTGCCCGACAGGATGACCCTTTTATTCAGGAGTTGAATGCCGGGCAAGAGGCTCGAAAATGATAGTCAGCCGGAGATTATTTTGGGGGAATGCTATAAGAAAAGTTAATGGGCATAAAGTATTTATTTCATAACGAGGGAAAAGTATTTTCCCCTCGTTATGACATTAGGAAGCAACCCTCAAAAGATAAAAGAGGGTTACTTTTTGATTTAGATAAATGGCAGCCTCGATGTGAATTCTCGAAGCTGTCATAATTCATCTAGTGTTTAAGGATTTCAGCCACACCAATGCCGGTGTTTTGCTTCACATAAAGTTCATCAAATGCATCTTCTTCTTTCTTGCTCCTGAATAGAAGCGCGAAAATGATCGCAGCCAGGAACCCTAATGGAATAGATACGATACCAGGGTTCTTGAGCGGGAACCATGGCTTGTCCAAACCCACGATGGAAGAACCATCCTTGTTTTTTTCATAAGTCATCTTGGCTTTGGCAAGATCAGCTTTTTGTTTGTCGGTAAGAACCGCTCCCTCCGCCTGTTTCTTCTCCAGTGTCACGGCTATCTTCTGGGCGCCGGCCGCAATGACTTTAGGATACTGCATGTTGGGAGAAACAAGCACCAATGCGACGGCTGCGATTGTGCCGATTAAGAGTCCAGCTATAATACCCGCAGTGTTAAACTTGCGCCAGAATAGCGAAAGCACAACGGTAGGAAGGTTGCCGGATGACGCCACTGCAAAGGCTAGGGCTACAAGGTGAGCGACGTTTTGGCCTTCAGAAAGTATTGCAAGAATAATGGCTATCACTCCGAAAGTTATGGATGCAATTCGGGCGGCTTTGACCTGCTCGTGCTGATCAGCGTGACCCTCTCTAACTATGTTGACCCAAATATCGTGGGAGATGGCCGCTGAAGCCGCAAGCACCAGACCTGATACAACAGCGAGGATGGTCGCGAATGCGACCGCGCACAGGAACGCCAGCAAAAAGTCTCCGACAAATGGCGCAATCTGGTTGCCAAGCATCTGGGCAAGGAGCAGGTTGGACATGTTTCCACCCGCGTCAACCGCAAAACTTATTTGAGGGCTAACGTAGATAGCTGAGCCGAATCCCAGGAGGGTGGTCAAAATATAGAATGTTCCAATGATAAACATTGCCCATATAACCGATTTCCTGGCCGCCTGGGCTGTGGGCACCGTGAAAAAGCGCATAAGGATGTGAGGCATCCCCGCGGTCCCTAGCACAAGGGCTAAACCTAGTGATATCTGATCCCAGACATCCTTTAGCAATAACCCTGGTTCAAGGAAACGCTGCCCATAGTCAAAACCTGGTTTTGGAATAGCCTCATGCAGAAGATGTGTTTGGGTCCAATTCTGAATTTGAGCATTATTGGCCACATCAGCAAAGAATTGAACAGGATTGAAACCGGACCTTGCGGCGACAAGGATACATATCACGATGGCTCCCATCATCAACAGGCCGGCTTTTATAATTTGAACCCATGTAGTGGCGATCATGCCGCCAAAAACTACGTAGCAGATCATCAACGCTCCTACCCCGATGATCGATACCCTGAAAGGAATTCCTATCAGCAATTCAATGAGCTTACCTGCGCCGACCATTTGGGCCAGGAGATAAAACACTGAAACGATGACCGTTGATGTGGCCGCTGCAGCCCTTACCGGTTTTGGGTTTGATCGGAAAGACAACACGTCGCCCATTGTGAATTTCCCGGAGTTACGACAAGGTTCCGCAACTATCAGCAAGACGGTGACATAGGCCACCAACCAGCCGACCGAATACATGAACCCGTCATACCCGTAAAGACAGATGAGACCAGCTATACCAAGGAATGACGCAGCGGACATGTAATCTCCCGCTATCGCCCACCCATTCTGGAACCCGGTGATGGCGCCACGAGCGGCATAGAAGTCGGCGGTCGTTTTTGTACGTTTCGCCGCCCAAACAACTATGCCCAAAGTTATAAGAATTATTATTAAAAACAACGTGATCGTGATTCCGCGGTGAGCTTGGACCTTGGTAGGCGGTTGAGCCGTGACGGCGGACGCGATAGCGTTTTCTGCGCCGGCAAAACTAAAATCAGGTAAAACGGTATTGATTGCGACGCCCAAGGTGAGGGCGACCAACATTATAACCAGGAATTTCTTCATTGCGCCTCTCCTCCTTATCGCAATTTCAGTTCATCAAGAAGTTCATTGGTAAGCCTGTCCGAAACATTGTTCGCCCAAGCAGAGTAATAAAGCGCGATGGCCCACGACACAAGGAACTGCGAAAGGGCAAACAGATAACCGAAATTGATATGCCCTATTACCTTCACGCTCCAAAGACCCGGCGCGGCCCCTGCGCCAATGGGGAGCAGGAAATAGTAGATTGTCGAAGCAATCCACCATCCGAAAAGGAACGCTGATTTTCTTCGATGCAATTCGACGAACTTCGGATTCCTCGCAATTGCCGCCCAATCTGTTTGTTGTTGCGCCACGGTACAATTCTCCTTCCTCTTTCTAAAGATTAAGGGTTAGAGAAGCCTGAGGCTTCCCATTTAGCCAGGCATCATTCAATCATGAGCAGTGTCCGTCTCTAGCGGTAACTGAGGTAATCCATCGGGGAAAAGTCACCGCCACGCCAATAATGAATAAAATCAACCTTAATTAATATTTGTGTCCAGATTTGTAAGTATAACCAAAGCTTGCTATCAACTTTCACGCGGCGCAATTTGTGGAGGAGATCGTCCATTGATCAGTACCAGAAAATGATTTCTATCAAGAAGAATCGTTGGAGGCATTTTAGAACCTCTTCTTCTCATAGGCCGTAAGGAGTGAAACGTCTCCAAGGCCTCCTTAAATTCAACTGACCATAGCAAAAGACTCTGTCTGCATTTATCAGGGATCATGGACACTGAAGATCGTATAAGAGAAAGCAATGGAAGGATTCGAGAATTTACCACGTATGTAGTGGCTTTTGAACTGAGAGATGTACCTTCGGAAAAACTCGACTCGGTCGTAGGGGGGTAAAACCTGATTTTAATTAACGTGCTTGATCGTAACGTTATCCTCAGCACGTTGACGACAAATTTTGCAAATGTTGACCAATAGTTAGAACACACACGATAGATTATAAATTCTATCGAACGACAGCAGTACACAAGGACCCTAAACGCCGCAACGCCCAGGTACTTTTTCGAAGGAAGATCATTAGACGCTCGTTGACACACTTGAGCGGCTCCTCGGCCAAAGCCATAGTAAAAGGGTTGAAGCCTAAAACAGGAACCAGTTGCCTATGATTAACCGGGCGGAATTACGAGATTGCTCTATCAGACGAGCAATCAATGTCGCCCAGTCCAGATCAATCGATTTAAAACAAGTTGTCAAACGGCTAGTTATATGTTGGAACTGACTAACTAATGCGTCAGTCCCCCAAAGTTAATTTGATTTCGGCCCTTCTGTCAACTCAAATTTTTCAATTCAGTTAATCCATTAATCATGTAAGCGGGTTAGCATTTCCAGTATTTGGGATACACTCGATATCCTGAATAATTCTTTCCTAAAAAAGGGCTTGCGCTAACCAAACAAAAAACGTAATCATGATGACCTTGTCAGGAAGCGGCGATGTACGCTCTGATAGCGTCCATATACAAAAACTGGTTATTTTTTACGAAACCCTTTTATCGATTCAGGCCATTGGCCGGTTCTTTTTAAACCGTTCAGACTGGGGGGCATTGGGTCTCGAGTTGGCTATGTCATTTGGACAAACCCGACAGGGTTATAATTCTATAGACGTGCTTTGGGGGTTACTATGACGTATGCGGAAGCTTATAGAGAATCTCTGGAAAGTCCGGAAACATTCTGGGGACGCGCCGCTGAGGCAATTGACTGGGAAAAGAAATGGGATTTGGTCATGGATCGTTCAAATCCGCCTTTTTATCGATGGTTCCGTGGAGGCGCGTTGAACACCTGTTACAACGCGCTGGATCGTCACGTTAAACAGGGTAGGGCCAATCAGGACGCAATAATTTTCGATAGCCCTGTTACAGGCACGATCCAGAAAATCAGTTACGGCGAACTCCAGAGTCGGGTTTCCAGGATTGCTGGAATGCTGGTCGATCTTGGTGTGAAAAAAGGCGCGACGGTTCTCATATACATGCCGATGATACCCGAAGCCGTCATGTCCATGCTTGCATGCGCGCGTATAGGCGCAGTCCATTCAGTGGTCTTTGGTGGATTCGCACCGAGAGAATTGGCTGTCCGTATTGACGATGCGAAGCCAGACGTCATACTTTCGGCGTCGTGTGGCATCGAGGTCAAACGTGTAATCCCGTACAAACCTCTGCTGGATGAAGCTATTGAAATTGCGGCCCACAAACCGACCAAGTGTGTCATTTGCCAAAGACCCGTGTCTATTGCGGACCTGAAAACTGGTCGGGACTTCGACTGGAATGAAAAAGAAGCCGCAGCGAAACCGGTCGATTGTGTAACAGTTCAAGCGACTGATCCTCTTTACATTTTGTACACGTCGGGCACGACAGGAAAACCCAAAGGAGTTGTTCGTGACAATGGTGGACACGCGGTAGCGCTAATGTGGAGCATGAAGCACATCTACAACATTGAGCCTGGCGACGTGTATTGGGCAGCTTCGGATGTAGGCTGGGTAGTCGGACATTCGTACATAGTTTATGCTCCACTTTTTATGGGAGCAACCACTGTGCTATTCGAAGGCAAGCCTGTGGGGACGCCTGATCCTGGGGCTTTTTGGCGGGTAATTTCGCAGCATAAGGTAAAAGCTCTCTTTACTGCGCCGACAGCTATCAGGGCAATTAAAAGAGAAGATCCCAAAGGGGTTTTCCTGAAGAATTATGACCTTTCGAATTTTGAAACTCTTTTCCTGGCAGGGGAAAGACTCGATCCAGATACGTATTTTTGGGCAACCGATCTATTGAAAAAACCTGTTATAGATCATTGGTGGCAAACAGAAACGGCATGGGCTATCGCCGGTAATTTCCGCGGCCTTGAGCTATTTCCGATCAAAGCAGGGTCAGCGACTAAACCAATGCCCGGCTACAATGTGAAGATCCTGGATCCTGTAACCGCTGAGGAACTTGGCCCCAACCAGAGCGGTGTTATAACCTTAAAACTTCCATTGCCTCCCGGAAATCTGCCTACACTTTGGAATGATGACCAGCGTTTTGTGGAATCATACATGGATCCATTTCCTGGTTATTATCTCACGGGGGACGGTGGTTATCTGGATGATGATGGCTATGTGTTTGTCATGGGCCGGATAGACGATGTCATCAACGTTGCGGGTCACCGTTTGTCTACCGGAGGAATGGAAGAAGTGTTGGCTACACATCCAGATGTAGCCGAATGCGCAGTAGTCGGCGCGGCTGACGACCTCAAAGGTCAGGTGCCGGTGGGATTCATTGTGCTCAAGTCAGGAGTCACAAAACCCAAAGATCAGATAATCGAAGAAATTATTAAAATGGCCAGCAGCGAGATTGGCGCGGTGGCTTCATTTAAAAAAGCCGTTGTTGTAAATCGTTTGCCCAAGACTCGATCCGGGAAAGTCCTCCGGGGAACGATGAGAAAGATTGCGGACAATGAAACCTATTCTGTCCCATCGACCATTGATGATCCAACTACACTTGACGAAATAGGGTCCGCACTTAAAACGATCGGTTATGCCGTATAGGAGTCCTTGTCAGAAGTGAAAGCGGCCCTGCCCTGGGCCGCAATCAAATCTCTGAGGGTTGAGACGCCGACATTCTTGAGCCTTTTGGCCAGGAATAGAAAAAGATAAGCGGTTTGCATCGCGTCCTCAAGAGCATCGTGTTTTTCGAAGAGCGGCAAACGGTATTTTTTTGCGAGATCATTCAGGCCGAAAGATAACCCCGACGTTGCATCGTCGTAATAGTTTCTCCTTCTGTAATCTTCATAAAACAGGGCCATCTTCATAGTGTCGACAACAGGGTTTTTTATCGTTCCACCCAAACAGTTCCTTGTCGCCCGGTTCAGGAAATTCATATCGATATTCACAAAATGTCCGACGATCACAGCGCCGCTTGTGAAGCTGACGAAGTCCTGCAGTGTTTCACAAAGGGGGGGCGCTTCGATTATCTGACTTGGAGTGATTTTGTGGATCAAGGTGCTGTCTTTGGGAAGAGATTTAATCGGCCTGGCATAGCAAAAAAAATTCTCCGCCAGTTTAATGCGCAGTTTTTGAACTCTTACAGCTCCAATTGATACAATTTCATCCGTACCCGGTTCGAGTCCTGTCAACTCCGTGTCGAAAACGACAAAATCATAATCTTCAAGTGATCTGTTTCGATTAAAATCATAGAAGATTTGTCGATTCTTTTTTATTAAATCGTGTTTGGATAATCCTAACCAGTTCAACAAATTGAGCACGTTGTTATTCCAGGACCCTGAATTCCGTCTTCACATACGCCTGCATTCTACCTATAACACCAAAAGCTTCCTTGAGAGTTTTTTTCTCAACATCAGTGAGTTCTGCAGGATCTACATAATTGTCGGGCTGTTTGCCGGATTCCAGGAGTCTTAGTTGATGTATCAGGCGTATCTGAGTCTGAAATTCATAAGCTTCAACAGTTTCGGTATACAGCTCGCTAGGTATAGCGCCAGCTTCTCCTAACGTGCGCAGTCTGGTAAGTGTGTTGGTTTCCGTGAGGCCACTTCTCAGCGCCATAATCCTCGCGAAATCTACAAATGGTGTCAAACCTCGAGTTTTGATATCGAGACGGTTTTTGTGTTCACCATCTTTCTCAACCAGAAAGCCCCTGAAAAAGGACAGAGGGGTTTTTGTAGAAATGCAATCCCGGGCCAAATGCATCAGGAATATTCCTCTGTTAGGGGCCTGGATGACAACGTAATCTCTAAGACGCTCCGCAAGTTTTAAGTGACCGTGTCCAGGCCTGAAATCAAAGAAGATAGTGGCGTGCAAAACAGCTTGAGGTTCTGGCGCGCTCATCCATCTATCAAAGTAGTTCCTCCATACGGCGAAAGGCTTACGCCACTTTGGATTGGAGGCCATAATTTCGCCCCTACAAAGAGGATAACCACAAGCTTCAATATGCTGTATCGCGAGATTGCCGAATCGTCGAAAATATAATTTTCCCTCCTTGACATGGTCCCAATCTTCTGGAGGAGTCTCATAGATCAGAGCATTGTCCTGGTCTGTCTTGAAAGTCTGTTCCTGTCTACCTTCACTACCCATTAATAGCCAACAGTAGGGATAAGGTGGGGGACCTAACTGTTTTTCCAAAAGATAGAGGACGCGATTCACTATGTGGTCATTCAGGGCTGTAATCATCTTGGCGACGTCGTTAGCCTTGGCCCCTTCAGTAATGAGTTTTCTAACTATAAGCGTGTTGGCCTCGGACAGCGGGTAAAGACCTTCAATGTTGGTCTGCGAGATTATCTCCCGGTACAATGATATTGGGGAAACGCCTTGATCAACCATGATGTCGTGGCTCGATACCACACCGACGACCCTAGACCCGTCAGTGACGGCCAGATGGTGGGTTTCTATGTTCATCATGGTCAGCAGAGCGTCAAAACACAAGGTGTCCTTATGTATTGATTTGACGGGAGATGACATTGCCTCAGAGGCGGGCGCCTGTGTGCTAAGGCCCTTGGAAACTACTCTGGTACGCAGGTCATTGTCAGTAATGATACCGACCAAGTCGCCTTTCTCGTCCATCACAAGCACCGACCCAACCCCCATCTCAGTCATGCGCGACGCCGCTCTCTGAATCGTATCTGACGCAGAGACTGTCTCTAACGGCCTTTTTATGATATCTCCGACTTTCGAGGAAAAAAGTCTTAACCTTTCTTCGGATTTGGGGTGTAATTTCTGACTCCTTAATTCTTCATATGCGCTATCCATTACATCGCTCGAGAATTTTTCCCATAGATTGCCGGCAAAGGTTGGGATTCTCTTCAGGAGATCTAGAAAGATTTCCTTTTCGAGCAAATAGCAAAATGTATCTTCGATTGCCTCGACGGTGAACAGGGATTTGACTCCACGGATAATAGACAAGGCGCCGAATTGACTGCCTTCGCCCCTGACATCCTGAAGGATTGACTTGTCCTCTGAGTCCACGAGACTGATTTTGACGGCTCCCCGAAAAATCAGGAATAGGTAGGGAAGTTGAGATACATTCTGTTCCAGTATGACAGTGTCTTTTTCAAAAAAATCAACAGACACT
>JAMCYH010000002.1 GCA_023474025.1 Deltaproteobacteria bacterium | reverse complement strand
TATGGCAGGTGGAACCATTACCCCGGTCGTGAGGAGATTGGCCCATCATGGATTTTTAGCGTTGGCGTTCATGAGAAAACGGTCTGAGGACATCTTCAGAAATAGGCTCACAATGAATCCGGAATTGCTTCAGTGGTCCAGAAAGGACATTCCCAGAGTTGAAAAGGCGTGGATTAGGACGTTGAACTACGCAAGGAATTCCAGAGATCTATGCGAAGCTAATGGCATAAAGTTTTTATTACTGTATGTTGGATCTGAGATCGAGGTCCGTTACACTCTTGATCCTCACAGGACAATAGCCGCGCTTAAGACAATGGGAGGCCCCCACGCTACGATGGATTGGGACATACTAAAATCTGTAAGACGCATGAAAAATTACTGCAAGAAGTTCCACATCAATTTTGCCAGCATGGTTGGACCACTGGCAGAGGCCCAACAGAGAACAGGAAAAGTAGTTTTTGCCGACCACTACTCCTTTTTCGGACAAGAAGTAGTGGCGGATACTCTAACTTGCTTCATGAAAGAATTCACCATGTTTGGAAAAACGATCACCGAGTCAATAAAGCATTGCTTTGAACCATCAACACATTTGGATCATGTTCTCAATAATTAACAGTTGTAGAATCAATTACTTCGAGGCGATGTCTTGAAATTTGACTGCATAGGGTTTGGTTCAATAAATATTGATGAATTCTGGGAAACCTCCCCAGAATTTCTCGAATTGATTGGGCTGTTGCCAGGTGAAGAAGTAGTCCGTGATGTCAGTTGGTTTAACGAATATTATCCAACGCTAAGCCGGCTTGGAACTCTAAGGGCCATCGGTCCAGGTGGATCTGCGGCCAACACAATCGCCGCATTACGAAAAATGGGGTTCTCGACCGGATTTTTCGGGTCTGTGGGCGATGACATTCATGGAAAAATGGATCTTGAAGAACTTGGATCGAATAATCACTTGCGCATTAAGCATATCGACTTGCCATCAGGCAGATGTCTTGCTTTGCTCAACAATGAAGATCACCTGCGCGATCGCTCACTTGTCATCCTTCCAAATGCTAACGATTTGGTCCAAATGGTGACAACTGATCTGAGTTATTTTTGTAACTCCAGTTGGATTCATTTCACTTCTTTTGTTTCAGAAGGCCCATTAAAGTCGCAAAAAGAACTTATTAAAAACCTTCCGCATGGTGTTAATGTTTGCTTTGACCCGGGGTTGGTCTACTGTAGACTTGGTCTAAGCGCCTTGGAACCTATAATAGCCCGGAGCAATATACTGTTCTTGACCGCACAAGAATTGACCGTGTTGATGGGACCTGATTCTGTTGAGAATTCTGTTTCGCGGTTATTTTCATTTGGAGTAAACACTGTGATCGTCAAATTGGGATCGAAAGGACTCAAAGCTTTTCGATCCTCTGACACATGGTTTCAAGCCGCGGCGTATACCCACCGTGTAGTTGACACAACTGGGGCGGGTGACGTGGCCGCGGCGGGGATCTTGGCCGGCCAAATTCTTTCCTTACCCATGGCTGATTGTCTCGCGTTGGCCGCCAACGCGTCAGCAAGAAGTATTCAGGGATATGGAAGATCCATGTACCCGGATAGGGAATATTTGAGGAATTTCCTTGCAGATCTAAATGGAAGGGCTCACTCCTGCTAGTATATATTCCAAAGGCGCTATGCCGAAAAATGTTATCTGGAGCAACCTATGCCTGAGAGCCAAAAACGTGTTTTCGTGACGGATTGCGAAGGTCCTGTTACAAAAAATGATAACGCTGCTGAGTTGGCAGAGGCCTTCATACCTGAAGGTGAAAGCCTGTTCCGGAAAATTAGCATTTATGATGATTACTTGGCGGAAATAGCCAGAAAACCTGGATATAAAGCCGGGAACACGCTTAAGCTGATACTCCCATTCTTAAAAGCGTTTGGTGTTGATGATAGGAGTATGAGAAAGTTTTCCAGACGCAATATCCAAATGATACCATTTGCAGATAAAGTCCTGGGAAAGATTCACAGTCTCGCTCCATCATATATAGTCAGCACAAGTTATTCCCCCTATATTCAGGGCGTATGTGATGTAATAGGTTTTCCCCTTGATTGCACATTTTCTACGCAAGTTACTTTAGATAATTTTGATCTTTCTGATATGGATAAGAAAGTAATTCGTGATGCTCACAAAAGGATTCTGGAATTACCCGACATAAAAATACCTGAAGTCTCCCACAACGAATCAGACATGGACGAAAAGGATCTTGAAATTATCGGTCATCTTAATAAGTTTTTTTGGTACGAGTTCCCCAACCTTGAGATCTACAATCTCGTTGAATCAGTCAACCCTATAGGTGGCCTCGAAAAGGCTCAGGCTATAAACGAAATCGTGGAAGTTGAAGGGTCATCCATTGAAAATGTAGTATATGTAGGAGACAGCATAACAGATGTGGAAGCTTTCCGCCTGGTTCGAAACGGTGGAGGACTAGCGGTTTCATTTAACGGAAACAACTGGGCAGTAAGGGAAGCCATGATAGCCCTGACAGGATCCAACGCTCTCGTCATCGAGTGGATCGCTACCGCCTTCATATTATTTGGACCCGACAGCTTAACGGATTTGATGATTCAAAGAGTTACCGATGGAAATTTGGACGATATCATTACAAGAAGTTCACAAATTAGAAAAACCGTAAGGACTGAGAAGATCGCGGCATTAGGTTGAAATCGAATAATTCCTAGAAAATGTAAGGGAAGAACTTCCAGCTTCGCCTTTCATAATCGGGATAGGCTGGGTATCTTTGTTTTAGGACCTCTTCTTCCTTCCATGCCTTGACAACATATAGTGTGGTCATAGCCAACCAGAGTGGAAAACCCCACATGCTTCCCCAATAGATTATGTAACCGAGAAACGCAAACATCACCGCGGTGTACATGGGGTGCCTAACTTTTGAATAGATACCGGAGGTGATCAATCGGCCACTACGGCGAGGAGCCGCAAACACGCGAAAATTCCTGCCGAGTTCCCTGTAGGCCATTAAAGCTGCGACAAATCCACCCATTCCTAAAATGGCGCCTATCCATTTTTGTGATGAGGAGACGTGCCGACCCATTATATGACTCTCAATCGGCGCCAAGATTAGTATCAGAAATTCAGCCATGACGTATCCTACCGATATCAATTTATAGTCTTTGCCTCTACCGCTCGTATCATGGCTATCTCTTGTCAGACCAAAGGCTCCTTTTCGGTCTCTTCCACGATTTAACAAAATGTAGTAAAGCAATCCCCAATGGAGATTATAGACGCGCTCAAATCCCATTCGGCGTAACATCACGGCAATGGATGGAGATCTATGTCCGGAAAAACACATAACGAGGACAGGTCTTTCTTTAGGCTGCTTTAAAGCCGCTTCGTATAATCGAAGACCCCAGGGATAATTTTCAGCCGAATTCAGTCTATTCCATTGAAACTCAGCTTTTGTCCTTACATCGACTATCCATGTGTCTTCAGGGAGAGTTTTTATTTTCCATGGAGACAGAGGTTTAGCTCCCGCGGATACGGTAATGACTTCAGCTCCAAGAATTAAACTCAACAGTTTGAATATTAGACCAGGTTTTGCTATTTCTTTTCGGTCTGGCGCCTCTTCACCCGAATCGACGCTGTCCAGAATTAGATAAGTTTGTAGAGCGAAAACACAGAGCATAACACCCCATATCTTCAAGCCCCATGAAGCTCCGGTTAAAATGGTTACAGCCAATGCAACAAGCGTGACCGAGGCGCTTAAGGGATGTATAAGAAGTTCGCCGTGAACCTGAGACAGGACTTGAACATTCCGGCCAGCAATTGGAAGGAAGATTAGATAGCTTATTAACTCAAGAATTGAGACGCCAAATAACAAGGCGCCGAATGCAGTTACAACAACTACGACAATTAAGTTCGTAATATTAAGATCCTGGAATGAAAAACCTGTTTGGTACCAGACGGAAATTAACCATACCAAAGCGAAAAAGTAGAAAAGCGGCACGAGCGATCGACGCCACTCGTGCCTTTCAAAAAAATCCAGCAGTTTCAAGATATCTCTTTCCAAGTAGAAAAGCTAAAACCAGCTCTACAAAATATGACAGGTGTTGGCCAGTTTTTCAATCTACCGGCTTTATGTTGCCATGTTGTCTATTTGGTCCTCATTCTTCTGAGCTTCTTTAAAAGCCTCTTCCGGGCGGCCATTGCTTTTCTTTTTCGTTTAACACTCGGTTTTTCATAAGCGCGGCGTTTTTTGGTTTCAGTAAGAACACCGGATTTTTGAACCTGTTTTTTGAATCTTCTCAATGCGTTTTCAAACGGTTCGTCTTCCTTGACATAAACTCCGGGCATTAAAAAAGGCTCCTTTCGTTCGATAAAGAACATCTTATGTTGGCCCAACCTGATTTACGGGTCTTTCAACGGTGTTATAACAGATCCGCGCCAGACCGCGAAATCATCCAGACCTTTATCATGTTGTTTTGTTGTAAGCGGATTCGCACGTTAGCCATATCCGGCCAACGCGCATGGAATGTATCTCAGTGATTTTTTATCGTCTTGGACAATAATGGATGGAAGTATCAAATCCCTTCGTTTCAGTGAATCCGAGCTTATAAGAGCTATTATGGGACTCACCTATATGATGCTTAGGAGAGAACTCCTGAAGGAACAGCATAATGTAGCCTGATCCTAATTTACTTACTGATTCAGGTCAAGCAAAAATTTTTAATCATCTTGTCGAACTCATTCGCTCCAGGCGATTCTGAACGGACTCGTCCTGAAAAACCTGGGGATCGTCTAGATAGTCCTTTATAACCCGCCATTCGTCTTCAGCCAATATACCTTTGAGTAGATCAAGCCCCATTGTCTTGAACGGGATTAGACTCAATATCTCAAATCCCAACG
>JAMCYH010000274.1:1720-4909 GCA_023474025.1 Deltaproteobacteria bacterium | reverse complement strand
TCCGGTATTGATACCGATTGGGAAAACCAGTAACAAATAAGGATGCTCTAGCTAATCCCGAGTGTCTTGATCAGTTTTCGGACATACCTGAGCTCAAGAAATAACCAATTTCTTGCCATTTCTAGTCAAGCCTGCCGCGACATTTGTTTCCGGCGGGCTTTTCTGTTTGAATGGTCAGCGAACCCGATCCCCACAGAGGGTAAATGTTTTTATTTTATTGAAATCGGCCACTGATTCCGGTCGTTTATCAGTCCCATAAATGTCCATTGTTACATTTTGCCCTTCGACTGTTACCAGGGCCCATCCCCAGTAGTTTTTCCTGTCGGTTTCATCCCATGGCCAGTTAACTGCAGCCTTGGGGTTCTGGAAATGCCCGTCGTACAGAATTAGATTTCGTTGGACATCGCCTATTGCTCCGTTGAATTTGTACAATTTCGAAGTCAAACCGCCAATTGTAGCCTGCCAGCACCCCTCCACCAACTGGATTTGGGTGTTGTGTTCATGGCCACAAAAATAGGCTGTGACCCCATGTTTTCTTAAAATATTCCAGAATCGGTCCCTTTCCTTTCTTCGATCAATTCCGGAATAACCTGAGCAAGCGTACGTGGGGTCATAAAAAGGTAAAGAATCCCACGTATGCCCGCCACCAGGAAAAGCAGGGGGATGTGAAGCTACAAAAATTTTGTATCCCCTAGAGGCGGCTGAATCCAAATCCTTTTCCAGCCATTCCATTGTTCCATTCGAAAAAGAATTGTTCTCGTACATGGTATATGCTGAAAGAACAACAAAGTGGCACCCGTGAAGGTCGAATGAATAGGTCAGCCCAAGGTCTGATTTCGGACCATTATCCGGCGCCAGCATATCTCCCAAGACATCTTTGAATACTTGAAAATTCTGGTAAGACGGCAAATATCTATGACCATTTAGACCGCAGCGAACGTCACCCTTAGATAAATCAAATGTCCCAGCCTCATGATTCCCTACCGTCACTCGAATCATAATTCTTTTCTTCAAAATCGGTTCCATTATTTCGCGCCATTTGGCAAGTTGTACTCTGTTGCACTCAGATGTAGAAGCTGCGTCTCTCTGAAAATATCCTGTAATCATGTCTCCAGGAAACAGGACTAACTGGATCGGCGTGGTTTCATTTATCCTTAGTAAATGATCTCGTACCAAAGGCAATATCGCTGAAACCCCGGAATTATCATCTGAACATCTTTTTGTTGTCAGGCTGCCTCGACTATCAGAAAAAACAGCGAATCTAAATTTGTCTTCAGCTGAAACCAAAGCCGAAAAAGTGAGGATACTTACCACGGCGATTAACATTATTTTACGTTTTTTCACGGTATGCCTCCATCTCGGAATTCTCCTATAGCCAGGCGCTAACCTCAGGTCTACAGTTCAACCTTTGACGGGATAACAGGATTGTAAATTACTTTGGGAGTTGCTAGTAATTACTTAGGATATCATGACAAAATACGATAGCCCATTCCGATCATGATTTTGACCTTTTTCACAAAAATATGGAAAAATTGTATCAGAAATGGTTTCGGATCATCACAAGCGAACCAAGCCGCTTCTTGTACCCCAAACAAAGACTTTAACCATTCCCGAATTGAGAGAGAATTTTCCCGGAAATATGTGTATGAAGACCTGAAATCGCGATCTTCAACAATCCATTTGCGGCCATCTATCTGTTTATCCGACGGAACCCCCTGCCCCGTCCTGTCCAGATACATCGCCCGAACAACATCCAGACCGTTTTCACCTACAAAAAGTCTGAAACTTGCTCCTATTCGACCGTTTACGTCCAAAATCTTGTATAACCCATCCCTGGGATCAAACCTGAAGTCAATATCGACAGGACCCTTGTATCCTATTTTGTGGAGAAATTTTTTTGAAATCGACTCGACGACTTCATTTTTAGAACACTCACCAAGCGACGCGTAGCCTGTTCTAACAGGAGCCTGACGGACCTTTTTGCCCGAAAAAGCTATCAGACAATTCGAGTGTTCGTCAAAATAGCCGTTGAAGATCCAGTCCTGAGTTCCCTGACCACCTATATATTCCTGTAACATGACATTAGGCCATTCTTCCCGTTGATAACCGATACATTGTTTAATCAGCTCTTCAGGACTATGAACTATTACCATACGATCTGTTGGTCTCGTTTCTATATCAGTCCATTCACTTGCCTTGACAAGTAGTGGAAATCTAGCTGTTTTCGAAAACTCCTCAACTTCGGATTTTGTCTTGGGAGCAATAGCTCTGGCGGTAGGAACATCATACTTTTCGGCCAACAACTGCATTTCCCATTTGTTACTGAGCCTTGGAACCATATCGGGATCCATCTCAGGCATTAAAAAAAATTCTCTCAAAGTCTGGTTGTATCTTGCAAAAATGCATGCAAAAGTATCAACAGTCAGTAAAGGAACCGCTTTACCAATTTTCTTGGCTACCGTAATAATGAAATCAACTATCTCTTCTTCCGAAGTGGTAGATTTAAGTTCTTGAATAAAGGTTTTCTTGAAATATCGGGAAGAGGTGGAAGGGATGTTGGGTGAACCGCCTATACCGTATACTGGCGCCCCGAGGCGACCTAGACTTCTTGCAGGGCCAAGTCCTATATGTGAATCTTCCACGCATTTGAGGACAAGAGATGGTGTCGAAAAATCAAAGTCTTTAAACGCATGGTCTTTCACATTGTACTCTATTGGCAAACTTTAACCAAAAAGGAACACCGAATCAAATTAAAAAGCCAAGCTGGTAGGTGTTAGCTTGGCTTGCGTTCAATCTATTTGTGGTGGAGCTGGACGGGATCGAACCGACGACCTCTTGAATGCCATTCAAGCGCTCTCCCAACTGAGCTACAGCCCCTAGTAACCTTATATTTATATATTGTACGTCCTAGCCATGTCAAGAACATTTCAGCCATCTATGTTAATCGTGAATCCCAGTATTTCAGATGGATCGCTTATTCTCAAAAGATGCAGTGGTGGATCGGTCTTTATTTCACCCTCCTTAACCCTGTGCATCACGTCTTCAATGTCCTCAACCTTTATGGTGGCCTTGGTTTTGAGATCTTCAAGTTCCGGGATCTTGCGAAGAGACAGGAACACGTACAGCATGTCGCCGGCATTCTTGGGATTGTAAACGAATCCCAATTTTCTTGGCTACCGTAATAATGAA
>JAMCYH010000274.1:0-1703 GCA_023474025.1 Deltaproteobacteria bacterium | reverse complement strand
TTTTCCCAATCGGTATCAATACCGGATCATACGCCGTCACTTTCCCTGAATCCCTCATCAGAGGTTCAGGATTCTTAACGCGTTTGCTCTTTTTGAGCGGGGCTGGATAAAGAGCCACTACACCCTTTACTCCCTTTCGATACACGTAGAGATTCCCGTCAACGTTGCTTTCAAACCGCAACTTATATTGATCACCCTTTTTAAAAGGTGTTCCAAAATTTTCGGGTTCGGAAAAGTCTTTGGAACCTTTGGACTTGATCGTTATCTGGCTACTCATACCTATGATCGGGTACGGGATAACGAGTTTGTCGCCAGGGCTGATGGCATTGGCCGAAGCCAATTTATTATACGTGGCTAACCCGCTGGCGAGAGAGGTGTTGCCCATCATGCTTTCGGCGATTCCATCAAGAGTTTCACCTTCTTTTACCGTAACCGTCATTGTGTCCTGGTCATTTCCATCCTTTTTGGGACTTTGTAACTCTGACCATGGAAACGTCTTAAAATATTCGCTCTTTAAAGTGAGAGGGGGTTTGACTTCCTCAATTGGTGGTAATGGAGGCGGTTCATCCTTCTTCTGGAAGTAGGCGCACCCGGACATCACAACAAATACATTCAGGATCGTTAACAACGAGAGGAATCGCTTCATGAAATCCTCCTAAAAAGGTGACCGACTTCAATATCTATTTCGGTTCAGTTACCAAATGATTATCCGGCTTGGTCACTTGAGCTCCCAGTCTTGCGGGGAACTGCTGTAAGCCTTCTTGAGGCGGCCGCCACTTTGAAATAACCGCATGGACTTCACTTCTGGTCGCCTGTGGGACATAAGCCATAAGTTTGTATGTCATACCCTCAATAGGGAGCGCCAGTACCGACGATCTGACCGCCTGCCATTCTGGAACAGCTATCAATGCTACTTGCACAGATGCCGCAGCTATAATAAATCCGGTAACCACGCCCATTGCAGCGCCCAAAATACGGTCTAGCCAACCCAAGTGAGTAAAATCCAGAATCGCTTCAAGCAAACGCCTTATGATCACAAAGAGAGCTTGGGCTAGAACAAAAACCAGGACCATGGAAATTATGGTCGAGATCTGGGGATTCAGAGACGAGACTTTTGCGAGCTGATTTTGAACTAACGGGTAGTAACTGGTAGACGCCCAGACACCTACTGCGAGGCCTGTTAAAGCAGTCAGTGATCTTACAAACCCTTTCCAGAAACCAAGTATGAACGTGATTAGTATAGTAGCCAGAATAAATATATCTATCGGATTGCTAGCTTCTATAAAACTCATACATAACCTGCAAGGCTGAATCTCAATTCCGGGCAGGATGAAACCCAACCATAACCCAAACATGAGAATATCATATCGAATACGATCACCGAAAACTGTTGAAAGCCTCGTGGCTTTGCCAAAAACCGAATCTATATCTAACCGCCATTCCTTCTATTATTAATTCATCAATTTGTCAATAATAATCAACATGTTTTTCGTATAATCTAATAAACTGGATTATTAAACTCATACGTGGTCATCGCCTGTTCGAAGCCTCATTGTTTTGTTTGCCGGGATCAGTAACGGTATCTCGTTTCCCGTTTTGCGAATTTATGACGTTCCCGCCAGTCAAGCTTGCGATTTTTTGATCAATAATTTCCCTGGCTTTTTGATCGCTAGTAAGACCAAGGGCTTTCTTATAATCTTCGG
>JAMCYH010000214.1 GCA_023474025.1 Deltaproteobacteria bacterium | reverse complement strand
AACATTTACGTTTATGTTGTGGTCGGCTACCTCCATTGCCAAAGATTTTGAAAATCCAATAATACCGTGTTTTGCGGCACAATAGTGAGCCCCAAGTCCGAACCCTCTAGTGCCTCCTACCGAAGATATGTTGATAACCTTGCCGCTATGTTGATTGATCATGTGAGGGACAACATATTTACTACATAGGAATGTTCCCTTTAGATGCGTATCAAGCACCTCGTCCCACTCCTGCTCACTCATATCCACCACAGCCATCATTGACGAGTTACCAGCGTTGTTCACGAGGATGTCAACCTTTCCAAACACGTCCAGCGTCTGTTTTACCATGGCCTCGACATCAGAGGCTTTTCTCACGTCGCATTTCACACCAATTGCCTTTCGACTGGTCGATTTTATGTTTTCAACCGCCTCTTCCATTGTTTTCAAGGTAGACATGGAATATGGGATGGTGGACATGTCTTCGCAGATGTCCGCAATCACGATGTCAGCTCCTTCAGCGGCCATGAGTTTTGCCGCGGCCAATCCGTTACCCCTAGCCCCCCCTGTTACCACGGCTACTTTGCCATCGAGTTTCACGTAATTACTCCTTTCGCTCCCGACTAAAACTCAGATCAATTCTGAAATCTCCGTTCTCCAATCTTGTTTTCTCTATCTTGTTCCTCAAAATTTCTCTCAAATCGTTACTCGGACATCACCCCTTTCAGTCAGGACTTTGAAGCGCCCCCCAGCTTCGATGCGCTTCCCATGAAGCAGGAGACGCATGTCCACATCAGTGTATTTCGCGTTTGGAGAATGCAAGGTCCATGCCCTAAAATATTAACGAAATCGAATTAACAAAACGTGCTTCACAAAAACTTAATTAATTTACAATGGTTCCTTAAGTATTCGCCAATACAGCTAAAATTGTGGCCCATGTGTTAAACGCCGTAGGTCTATTTGGCATGTATAAAAAGATAGCTGGACAAGACAACCGCAGTCGTATGAGGCAAAAGCGCCACACAAATACCCCATACAAATGGTCGTGATTGATTGATTAAAAAGATTAAAGATGGATTTCCGGGATTGTGGGGTTTATGTGGACATCAGACCCCAATCCTGGACAAATCAGAAATTAATTAAACAGTCGATACTTGTGGATTTTCTTGTATAGGGTCTTACGGTTGATACCGAGGATTTGGGCGGCGGAACTCTGGTTACCGCCAGTCTGTTGCAATATCCTGATGATGTGGTCCCTCTCGAGGTCTTCGAGGCTCTCTGGGGCTGACATCTTGGTTTTTTGATTAATTACAATGTGCTCTGGGAGGTCATTAAGGTTTATCTCATCTGATTTCAGGAACAAGGTCGCTTTGGTGATTACAGATCTCAATTCTCTTATGTTTCCGGGCCAAGCATAGTCCGTAAGCGCTGCCAGAGCTTCACGAGAAATCTTCCTGGGTTTGTTGGTTGAACCAGGGTTTTTTGCAAAATGAAGAGCGAGCAATGGAATATCTTCTTTTCGTTCTCGCAGAGGCGGCACATAAATAGTAATTACATCCATTCGATAAAACAGGTCCGTCCTTAATACACCTCGCTGAGCCGCGTCTTTCAAATCCAAATTCGTCGCCAGAATTGTACGGGCATCGACTTCACGTTCTTTCGTCTCTCCTACTCGCCTAAATTTTTTGGTTTCAAGAAACCGGAGAAACTTTTTTTGCATATCAGGTTCAAGGTTTCCAATTTCGTCGAAAAAGATAGTCCCCTGATGACTCTTTTCCACCAGTCCCAGTTTCATTTCCGAGGCGCCCGAGAATGCGCCCTTCCCGTGCCCATAAAGTTCACTCTCTGCAAGGTTTTGATTTAAAAGACCACAGTCTACAACTACAAAGGGTTTGCTTTTCCTGGGACTCCAGTTATGGATCAGGCGAGCGATTACATCCTTTCCCACTCCTGTTTCACCTTGTATCAACACTGTGACGTCTGCGGCGCCTACTCTCTCAACCATATCGTAAACTTTGCTCATAGCTGAACTGGGACATCCCACAAATCCGGGATCAACCGCAACCAATCTCCCCTCCATTTGCTGGGAAGCAATTCCTTCGCTCATTCGGTTCTGGTTGAGAATCTGTTCTATGAGAGCAAGTATCTCTGCAAGCTTAAACGGCTTTGTGATATAGTCCCGCGCGCCAAGTTTCATAGACTCGACAGCTGTTCCGATGTCTCCATAACCTGTGATCATAATTATGTCGGAGCGAGACGACTTTAGTTTAAGGTTCCTGAGCACGTCCAAGCCGCTCATTTCAGGAAGTCTTATATCAAGGAAAATAATTTCAAAATTTTGATCTGTAAGAACTTTTAGTCCCTCTTCCCCGGATTTAGCGGTGACAACAGTATAGCCCTCCGCGCTGAGTTCGTTTTTCAGCAAATGACGAATGTTTTTCTCGTCATCAATTACTAAAATTCGTCCTCGTTTCATCTGCTCACCCCTATAAACCATTGCAGGCAGATTCCAAGGCCAATCTGGCCCACAGCGTTTTCAAGAGCCTTACTTATTTTATACCAATTGAATTCCAACGAAATTAAGCTGGCGCTGATTTTCAATCCTTTGATCACAGTATAGTTATTAATTCGAAGAAAGATAAATGTGGTTCGATTAATGAACAAACTTGCGCCAGCCAACAACCCGACCACATGGGTCTGCTACGCCACAATGGCGGGAAACCTCAGGGTAAAACTAAACCGGTCAGACTGATGTTGTTCAAATCTAAGTTCTCCGTCATGTTGTCTCATTATATTGTAGCAAATCGAAAGGTCCATCTCCGGGCCGAATTCAGTTGGAGCTACAGCGCATGACATTTCAGCCTGCTTATGGTCTGAAAATTCTGATGCTCCAGATCCGTTAAGAACCAGCAATACTTCAATAAGGTGCCCGGAATTTCTGGTCAGAATTGTAAGTTCCCCACTCCGCCCAGCGGATTTAAGGGAATGATTGAGCACATTTAACAGCAAGTGTTTGATCTGCGATTGGTTTCCCAGAATCCGGTTGAATCCAGTCGCCAAAAGATTCTTGAATACGATCCTGATTTTCTGGTCCTTTGCGTGCTTCCGCACAAGGAGTACCGTTCCCTTTATAATCTTCGATATTTCAATTACTTCCTTGTCTTCTGTTGATTTACGGCTATATTCAAGAAGATTTTGAATGATGTCTTTACACCGATAGGCTTCATTAAATATGATTTCCAGGTATTCCTGAAGCGAGTCGACACCAAAACTTTCAAGGGTATTCAACTTCTTATTCTTAACCCTTTTGAGCAATGCCTCGGAAAAACCCGCTATAGAAGTTAGGGGGTTATTAATCTCGTGGGCAATACCAGCTGCAAGAAGTCCTACAGCAGCCATCCGGTCAGCCTGCAGGAGCTTGAACTCAGCTTCCTTGCGTCTCGTAATATCTCTCATGAGAAGTATAACTTCATCTACTCCACCTAGCGGACCTTTGATTGGTGAAGTCGACCATTCGTAGTAACGTCCAGCAAATGCGCCATGCTTTATCCGTATTTCGCCACGAAATATTTCGTGGCTTTCAAGTGTCCTACATGCCGGGCAATCGTTGCATATTCCTTTTCTTCGGAAAAACGCCTGATGGCATTTTTCCCCCGGTAGGGAAACCTCTGGGAACATCATCATCTGTAGGCGGTTTGCGAACACTATGTTCATGTCCCTATCCAATATGGTCAAACCGCTGTTCATGCTGTTAATGATCGCTTCCAGCTTGTTGTGGCGACGAGCTAGTTCCACGTTTAACTGTTCCAGTTCCTTCATTTTGGAACGGACCTCTTTAAAATAACCGATCTTGGAGAAACCAATCCCCTTGAAATCGTAGTCGGCTGAATTAGGTAGCTTCGCCATAGACCGTCCTCACCAAGCCTCCATATATATAGTTTTAATTTCATCCACCTCATAGGTGCATGGGTTCGTTTGCATGCAAATGTCGAACTGCGCCAGTTCTGCCATTGCCGGAATATCCTCCCGTCTTATCCCAACCTCGGAGAGTCTTTTGGGCAGTTCAAGTTTATCCGTCAACTGGTCTATCTTCTCGAGCACACTCATTGCCGCCTGTTCCTGGGTCATTGCTGCCGTGTTACATCCCATTGCCACAGCTAGTCTGGCATATTTTTCTACCGAGTGCTCAATATTCCGTCTTACGACAGCAGGCAAAAGTATCGAGTTGGCAACTCCGTGATGGAGGTCATAAAGCCCTCCCAAAGGATGCGCTAATGCGTGAACTGCGCCCAAAATAGCGTTAGAAAACGCTATACCAGCTTCGAGACACGCTATGGACATCCCTTCCAAGGCCGCAATATGTTTAGTCTTAACTGCAGCAACCAAGTATTTCGTGATAAGCTCGACAGCATGAATAGCATGGGGATCCGTCATTGGCCAGGACAAAGAAGAGACATAAGCTTCAAAAGCATGTGTCAAAGCATCCATACCTGTAGCGGCCATCAACTCTGGAGACTTGGTCAGAAGCAGATTCGGGTCAACAACCGAAATGTCCGGAGTAATAGCCCGGCTCAGGATGGTCATTTTCATTCGTCTTCTTGTGTCAGTTATAACGGCGAACTGAGTCACGTCGGCTCCGGTACCGGCAGTCGTAGGAGCGCATACCAAAGGCGGGATAGGCTGATTGATCTTGTTGCATCCTTCATACTCGCAAATTGAACCGTTATTTGAAACGAGAATCGCAACTCCCTTGGCCGTGTCAATTGCGCTACCACCACCAACGGCCACTATGACATCGCAGCTTTTTTGAAGATAAAGCTGGGCCCCCTGTTCAACCTGAAAATCTCGAGGATTTGTGACCACATTGTCGTATACGACATGTTCCAGGTCTTCCTGTCCGAGATATTCGATGGTCCTGTCTACCCAGCCTGCTGCAACAATCCCAGGA
>JAMCYH010000314.1 GCA_023474025.1 Deltaproteobacteria bacterium | reverse complement strand
CCTATTAGTAGAAGATACTGCAAAAAAGCCATCTCTAGTCCCTGGAACTTAGATTCCGATAGGCATGTATCGTTATAGGTGGTCCCTTTATTCCATGAACTATCGTGAAAAATCATAAAGGAATACTCGTGCATAATCCAAGACACCGATTACCAATGGCCTAGATTTAGCAATTTGAATTTGCGTTGGAGTATTGGAAACAGCAATCGAGTCTTCCATCTTTCCCACTGTATTATAGAGCAATATTTTTCCTTGGCGTCCCATGTTGCCAGTAATTATAGCAAGATGTGAGGAATTACCAGTCAAGCCCCATATTGGTCCAACAATGTTTTTTGACCACATGAGTTTCCCTTTTTCCGAAACGAAAACCACTTTATCTCCAGCTTCGGAAGCAAACGCAAACCCTGAACCTAATGGAGCAATGATTGGGTTTCTTACGGGTGAATTCTGTTCATTGGCTACTATATCTCCACTTGCAGAAACGATCACCCACCAAGGAGTTGAGGGAACAGCCACCAGAATTTGTTTTGTTGCTTCATTGGTGATGACGATTGGTACAGCTTCACCTGATAATAGAGGTGCGTCATCCTTTAAAACTCTGATCGTCCGCTGCACGCCGGGAAAATCAATTATTTGAATTTTGGTTTCTAATTTGGGCGGATCTATCGTCATTCCAACAATCGCTTTCCCATCAAGGATGACCCTTATTGGTTGGAAATACTCATCTGAATTTATGTATTGCCAAACCGGTTCTCCAGCTTTTGAAAAAACCTTAATTTCGGTTACATTTTGGCTCCTATTAGTAGAAGATACTGCAAAAAAGCCATCTCTAGTCCCTGGAACTATTGAAAAATTTTCCCCGGAAATTTGCTTTTCCCAAACCTTATTACCATTTTCAGGTGATAAAGCCAGTAATGTGTCGCCCCAAATTAGCTGTAATTGGTCAGTAAGATAACTTTGTCCCTTCTGTTCTTCCATCCTCCATACGGTTTTCCCATTGATATCGACAACCGAAATCCTATACTTCCCCGCTTCCCTAACTCCAATCAACTCGCCGTCCGAAACCCAAAAAGCACTAATTGCTGGTGCGTTAAAAGAAAGTTTAATTCCTGATGCCAAACCAGTACTTGAACCGGAAATAACATCGGCAAGAAAAGCCACTAATATCAAAACTAGAATTCCTATTTTCCTATCCATGACTTTATCCTCCGGATTCAATTTTTATTATATCCCCAGTTGTAGCCTGTGTTGTAAATTCCACCTGGCTTAAAGCCAGTTTTTGGGTCTTTCCATAGAGGTCCATAAACTGTGTCAGCCAAGTCGTAATGCGTAAAATAAAGCCCCCGACCTACTCGCCCCGTACCCGCTCCGCTAGTTATCCTGCCAAGGATTTGCCCTTGTATATCAGCTGGAGAAATACCTGATATTCCAAAGTCTGCAGCAATCCCTGCTGTATGCGGGCTGTACCCAGCTGTTTCGTATCCGCCTGCTTTAAGAGCTTTATGCCACTCAATTGTCCTATAGCCCTCTGTTATGTATATAGGCTTATTTCCATTCTCCGCCCTGATAACTTCCAGTTGCTCAAGAAGTTGGGAATTTAACCTCATGAAACGATCTTTTCCGGCACTTATTACGTGACTTTGGGCATCCTTTACGAAATCACCGTTTTGATCCTTTTTAGCCACATCCGACATGAATTCCGAAACGGTAAAGTTCGAGGATACCTTGGCGTTTTCCATCCCTGGAGGAATGTACATGATTTCTCTGTTATTACCCAAGTTTGGCGACAATATTTTCCAATACTAGGCGTAGCAATGCTTTAAGCCATGTTGAAGTCCAATTTTTGTCCCTACAACATATTTTGCAAGGATGCGATCACTTGATTTAATGCTTTCGGTTTCATGAATTTCTCGCATTGGAACAGTTTGAGCCATTTTTGCTGCTGATCTGTTAATTCGGTCATGGTAATAGACCGGTGGGAAGAACCCTGGAAGCCGACTTGATTTAGTTGACAACTGCACGACCGGTTCAATACTTCTTCCGGCGATGGCGAGCAGCCTGCTTTCCTCAGGATCATCTCCATTGTGTTCATCAGCAAGTAGGCTATGATGCATACGCTTACGTGCGCTTTTACTCGTTCGGGACGGGTGAGATGGATTGGACGCAAGGCAAGCTGTGATTTTATCTCTCGAAAGGCTTCTTCGATTTTGTTTTTCTCCCGGTATTTTTGGATGACTTGCGCTGGCGATAAGGTTTGGTCGTTGGTAATGAAACAGGTCATCCCGTCCAATTTCCTGATTTCCGCTTCTTTGGCTGGATCGATCTTGGCGGACAATTGGAACGAATGGACAGCGCGCGTTTTCCCGCCTTTGCTGCCCACTTCCAGTTCAATTGGCGTGACCGTTATCTTCATCAACGACTTCAGCTTCCGCTTGATGAGCATTCGCTGGAGGTCTCGCTCAACTGTTTCCCTGTTCCGCGACTTTTGCGCGGCGGCCAGGCTGGCGTTTTTCTGTTCAATCCAAGTCATGGCCTGTACAATTCGTTTTTCCCGCGACGCGATGTCCTCAAAAAACCGAGAAACGTCAAAGGAGAAGACAAATCGCCGCTCACCGATCCGCCCCTGGCGGGTGTAAAAGAACTGGTATTCATCAGTTGGTTGAAATTCGTATAGCGCCAGTATTTGCTCATAATCATTTTTACTGGCAGGTTCTGGAACGAATTGGTGAAATAACGCGTGGCAAGCCATTTCATCTTTATCCATCGCGGACAAGTAGGTGAACTCCTGGTCTTCCAGAAGATCCAGATGAGCGCTGGACACCATGCCCCGGTCAAAGACAAGATGACATTTGGTCAGACCGAATCGACTTTTCAATTCTTTTACCAGGTCAGGCAGGGTCGTGAGATCCTGCGTATTGCCTTCCAGCACCTTCCAGTAAAAGGGGGAACCTTGCGGTGTAACCATTAAGGCAATCACGATTTGTGGCAGGTCCGGCCGATGATCCCGGGAGTATCCTAACTTCGCAATGACGCATTGGCTGCCTTCCATGTAGGTGGAAGTGATGTCATAGAAAAATCCTTCTCCGACCGAGGAGTCGATCCGTTGCAGACGTTGATAGAGGTGCTGCTGCAACTTGGCTTCCTGCTTGTTCAGGTCGTCCAATTCACGGTAAACCGCGAAATCATCAGGCAAGCTTGGATTGCCGTAGATTGCCGGCAAAACCGTATCTTTAACCCATTCCACGATGTGGATTTTACTTAGCGGTTCGATGCAACGATTGAGCACCAGCGCTTCCACCAGCAAGCGATTCGAGAAAAAACGATGTAACTCAAATGTTTCCCAAAGCGAATGTAAGACCACGATGGGCAGGAACATCCAATGCTTTGTGACGACAATTTCAGAACTGTTGGCAACAACGAGCTCGGGATCTTGCTGGGCTTGCAGGATCATTTTCATTCTCGTGGCAGCTTGTTCTGAAAGGACGCCCAGGTTATGGACCAGGCGGTGCTTGGGTTTTCCGTCTTTGTCCCGGTAAGAAGCAACGATCTTATAGTAATTGTAGGTCTTTCCTGCTTGTTTGATAGTAACTTTTTTAAGGAACATTGTAGTCCCCCTGAGCAAAATGGATTAGGACTACAATAATTATATCAGAAATGCCGGCATATTCAATAGGTTTATCGGATAAATATGCCAAATATTTTAGGACTACAAACGAGCGGCGAAGCCGGGAAGCCTTATCTCCTAAGGGATTGGAAATTTATGTCGCCAAACTTGGGTTATTAGAGTCTATCTGATTTACATATTTCCATTGCTCTGACTGTGGTAGTTGATCAAGATTATACACAGGAAAACTTACCGGAGGTGGCCCAGGAAATTCCTGATACCTTACCGGCTCACCTTGCGGCTGATCACCAAAATACTGTTGCCTGGTAACCGGCTGAGATGGCTCGGATTTTCGTTTGTTATTCACAATGCTGTTTTTTTCAGACGAACCAGATTGTTTTTGAGAAGAATCTCTGGTTTGTTTCCCACTCCAAAGTCCACTCCACCAGTTTCGCCAATCATCCCATGAAGAGTTGAATTCTAATGTAAAGTTTCCCGTTGGGTCAGTAAACCTCAAAGGATTGTTAGCCCCGTAAACATAGAGGTTCGGATTGTTCGGATCAACCACCGAATCCTCAGTTATAAACCTCCCTAGCTCGCTGTCATACCACCTGGCGTTGAAGTAATACAGCCCGCTGTCCTGGTCCCACTCCTTGCCGGTGAAGCCATGGTCTTCAGCAAAGGCATATTCCCTGTCCTGCTCAATCTTTCCGCCGAAGGGTAGATTATCGCTACGCCAGAGCACTACACCGGCGCTGTCCGTCACCGCCGTCAGCGATCCCTCATGGTCGGTGTGGTAGAAATATTTCTCCCCGGTGCCGCCAATCCCTCCATCCACCCGGACAAAATGCTGGCCGCCCACCCAGATGTAGGAGCGTTCTTTGCCTGTGGCTATGTCTTTCTCATAGATCGCATTTCCGCCCTGGTCGAAGGTGTAGTGTGTCTCGCCTTTCGTCCCGTGTTTCACCACGCGCAGGCCGGTGGGATCATAGACGTACGAACCAACTTGTACACCATTCTTCTTTACCGCCACCAGCCGGTTTAATAGGTCATACCCATACTCCCACAGCTCCGTAAAGGGACCGTCCGTGGTGAAGGTCACCTGCTCCCCGGCGATCTGGTATCGGTTGCCCTTCTTTACCAGGTTTCCGTTGGCGTCATAGACATAGGCCCACTTGCCGTCGGTGAGCAGCCGGTTGCTGTTGGCGTAGTACCGGTAGTGCGTCTCGTGGGTGAGCACCACCGTAAAGTACTGCGTGATGCGGTTACCCGCCGCGTCGTACTCATACTGCATATAAGCCTCATTTACTTTCGGCTCAACGTCTATAGCCTCCCCT
>JAMCYH010000190.1 GCA_023474025.1 Deltaproteobacteria bacterium | reverse complement strand
TAGCAATGACTACAGGTGGAGCCACCTGGGATAACGCTAAAAAGTATATCGAAGATGGTTATTTTGGTGGTAAAGGTGGCGAAGCTCACAAAGCCGCAGTCACAGGCGATACAGTAGGTGACCCGTACAAGGACACCGCTGGTCCCGCATTGAACCCAGTAATCAAAGTCGTCAACATGGTGGCTTTGTTAGTGGTTCCTTTTATACTCAAGTAGTTCAATCGTTCTATTCTGACCTATCATGAAAAATGTAGGGGCGCTGGAATCAGGAAACGCCCCTATATTTTTAGTATCTTTTGCCTGAAAGAGATACTTTACAAAGAAATTACAGTCTAAAAGTCCTGCATGCTTTTGGAAGAATCTGTCCGGGCACAATCCATCTCTTATAAAAACCAATCTTCTTCATGTATTACCCGCAGCAGCTTTTACAGAAATATTTTCGCAACCCTATGTCCTGTGAAACAAGCCGGCAACTATCAGAACCAACTCGTCGCTGAGTCAGATTCAACCCCTAGCATATCGCTCCAATCCCTTGAATATCTGTAAACCTGCCCTAGTCCATATAATGAAACAGTCAAAAAGACCGTTTGATCCGCGTCTCTAATTTTGTGAGTAACCGGGTCCTGCTCACGAGATTCCGAGTATCGAAGTAGCATATTCCAGCACTGGGGATGGTAATTTAGTCCGAGGCTGGTAAAATAGGCGAAGTTGAACTGATGCGTATACTGATTTTCTAGAAAAAAATCTATGGCGGATGTTAGCCTAACCTGCAAGTTAAGATTAGTCTGACGATTGAGGTCCTCACGTAGTTCATCTTCAGCAAATTGATGAAGGATCTGAATAGTATCACCCCGATGATCCATGACTCCCAAATTAACTGAATAGCTCCTAGCTCTATTCATGACGGGATCATATTCTGCCTGTGCTCGAAGATCCAGAAGAGAATGAGGTCTTATGGAGAGTTCCGCCTGCGTGTTTGTCCAGTGCGATTTCAAGGGAGACCTTTCTCCCAAGGGGTCCTCAGCGGTTCTTGTATTATGAAAATCGTATCCCTGTGATAGGCTAAATGATGCGAAATCCAGGTACTCACCCGGTGAAATACGGCCTACAAGCGATTGCCGTACTTCAGCGGTCAGCAAGCTAACTTCATTCATACGGTCACTTTCATCAAAATAAGGATAGATCTGACGGCTCCGAAGTGGTCGATAAGTCCAGACTACCCTGGGCCTTATAGTGTGTTTTATTTTCTGAAAGCCGAACAGGGGGCGTTCGAAAATCCTGTCTATATCCGTGAACATATCCGTATTTATTTGATATAGATCTGTTCGGACAGAATTTACGGAACTTACGCTCTTCCCATGTTCGTAATAATCGCCATCATAACCTCTAGCAAAATATGACATGGATGGATCGAATTTGAGATACCGGCCGAGTGAAATAGGCAGGCCAATACGAGTATCCCATTGGACGCGTGCTCCTAGCCAGACTTCGTTCATTGATGGCGCATGAAAATAATTGTAAGTAAAGTTGGAATTTACAAGTAACGGCAAATACGGGACTTGGCGGTCAAATAGCGTAGCGGTTAATATGGGAAGGTTTTGGACTGTCCTGGCATTATCAGGAAGGTCAAGGTTGTCAAAATAACGAGCTTCAGCCTGCAATAAGAAACTGTTTGTCTGTCGATACAAGATGGCGTTTGACTCCATGTAACGAACGCGAAGTCTTTTATCAAATCGTCCACCCCAGATATCAAAATAATTCCTGTCAGATACCCATTGGATATTTGTTTTGAGTCGGGCTGCTCCAGAAAAATTCTGGTCGTGACGCCATGTAGTATAAAAAAGGTTCTTTAAGGGGTCCGACGGTGGGCCATACTTCCAATCATAAGTATATTCACCATAAAAACGCCCCTTGAGGTCTTCGGTTGGGTTATATCTGAATTCGAGCCCACACTGGACAGCTCGTTTAGAACAAAACCTCGGTGAAATTGTGGCGTCCACACTAGGTGAAATATTTAAAAAAAAAGGCGCTCTAAAATCTATGCCCCGCAGTGTGCTACTAGCAGTAGAAGGCATCAAAAAACCGGTTTGACGTTCACGCTTAGCGGGGTAAATCAGCCAGGGAAGATAAAATACAGGAATGTCTCTGATATAGAAAAAACCGTGTTTAAGAGTGCCGTATCCTTCCAGGGTTACATCAAGGTCTTTACCAGTGATTTTCCAATCGGGAGTCGCTCCGTCGCAGGTTGTGAAACTCCCTTCCTTGACGCTGTATTCAGAGGTTCCCTTTTTTTCCAGTTCTTTACCTTGAAGATAAATATGTTGTCGCGTAAGAAGGAGTTTGCCGTTAAAAAGCACACCGGTCGAGGCTTTAAGGTTTATTTTTACCTTCTCTGCTTCAATGACATCGGCTCCAGCTCTAACGATAACGCCACCGGTTGCTGTCAACTCACCGGTCTTTCCTTCATAAACAATGCTATCAGCACGAAGCCTGGTGTTGCCCTGACTCAAACTCACATTGCCACGAGCCGTATAAGTATTTGTCTTGTAATTATATGAAAGGCGTTCCGCCGACATCTTGACAGGCAGATCACCAGGTAGGATGGAAGTAGGAATAGTTCTTTCAGTAGTGTCCTGTTCTAACGCCACGGTAAAAGAATACTGGCCTGCTAAAGCTATAAACGCGGCTGAAAATGCTATAATACGCAGACAATAACAAGTTGTTTTTTTTCGAGGTATCACTCGTCTTTTTTCCCACAAGCTCTCCGAACGGGGCCTATCATATACAAGGAGCCGGCTGCAACAATCACATCGTTCCTGCCGGCTTTTTCGAGCAAGGCCGAAAATCCACTTTCTATTGAATCCATTGGAAATGCTGGTGTTCCAGAGTCCCTCACTAGTTTGCACAGCGATTCCGGGTCCAGACTTCGGTCGCTGTGAGGCGCAACGCAGACAGCTTTCCGGGCGATAGGCGCAATGGTTCTCACGAGCGTCTCGACATTCTTATCCTTTAATATCCCCAGGAGAAGCAAAGGTTGTTGATATGGATAAAGCTTCTTCAGGGAACTCTTTAACAGTCGCATACCTTCGGGAGTGTGAGCTCCATCTATAATGACATCGGGAGATTCCCTCAATAACTCAAATCTCCCCTGAAACTGCGTAGTTGATATGCCTTCACGTATAGCGGCTTCAGGGATTACGTAACCCATATTTATGAGTTCCTCGGCAGTTCTGATGGCAAGTGACGCATTTTTCATTTGATGAGCCCCAGTCATCGCAAGCCGCAACCCCTTGATTGACATATCGCGGGATTCATAATCAAATGTGTCTAAAGTTTTCCTTATGCCTCTAAAAGTCCGTCCGAATTCAAACACCGTAGCATTTAAGGAATGCGCAATCGCCAAAATGACATCACGCGCCTTGTGCCGACTTGCGCCAGTAATAACCGGGACGCCACTCTTAATTATTCCGGCCTTTTCTGTAGCTATCGCTTTAATACCATGTCCAAGGTAATCTTCGTGCTCCCTCGAAATATCAGTAATAACGCTAACTAGCGGAGTGATTGTATTTGTGGCGTCAAGGCGACCTCCAAGACCTACCTCGATTACCGCCAAATCCGGCTTGGCCGCCGCAATACGATCAAATGCGATAGCGGTGGTGTATTCAAAAAAAGTGGTACGCTTCCTGTCATAAACTGGTTTGATTTTTCTCGTAGCCTTAATCAACTCTTCTTTCGAGATAAGTTTGCCACTTATACGAATACGTTCACGAAAATCGTTTAAATGCGGCGATGTGTAAAGGGCCGTGCTGTATCCTGACAGGCCTAAGATAGCGTCAATAAACGCTGAGGTGGACCCTTTCCCATTGCTGCCGGCCACGTGGATTGATTTGAAATTGTTCTGGGGGTTTCCGATAGCAGCCAGTAAGGACGAGATGTTATCCAAACCCAGAAGGATACCAAAGCGGTCAAAACTATACAGGAAATCTATAGTCTTGGAATATTCCCTGTCTACATCGAGAGGGAATGCCATTTCCTGTGGCATTAAACTTCCTCCGGCCTTTGCGCTGAATCCTATTTCGACTTAATACCACAGCGCTGATAGTGCGTCAAGGTAACCAGGCTTGCTAATATATTGTATTAATTAGTAAACTCGTTTTGTTGAATTTTATCAAAGCGCTTGAGCGAGCCTTGATATCATGGCCTCCCAATGAGAGTCGCCTCGATAGATGACAATTCTTCCGTTCGCGCCGACAAGTTCCTGTTTTTTTTTGTCTGCTTTCATTTTGAACTTGTCCGCCAAAATTGAGGCCAATTCGGTAGGCTTTTTCATGTGTACGGTCCCGACGATCTTGATGTCAGGATTCCCTTCCAGAAGAGCGGGGATAGTGTTGACCACATCTTTGTCAAACCAGCAATCAAAATATACAATTTTTGATAGTCTGGTCCGAAACACTTCAGCATAGGGGTCGTTCTTGGGGCTCTTCGCAAGCCAATTTCCAACTGAATCAAGAACTCGACCACCGCCGGAAAAGCCGGCCAGCGTTATAGAGGTCCTGTTTCTGTCAATATTCGGGAAAGTCCTCTTTAATGATTTGAAAAGACCGTTTACCGTCTTGAAAAGAAGCTCCGGGTGATCACCGTCCTTGAGTGTGAAAGAACTCCATCGGGCCTTTGATCGATTTGCTATTGAGATGTATGGTGTATCGACGAAACCAACGAACACGAATGGGCGATTGGGTCTCTTTGCAGCGAGAGTCTCAATCTGCTTTCGAAAGTCTCTATAATAGTCTTTAGAACTCATTCCGTGGAAGTATAATATGAGTTCCACGTTGTCGAATTTTCTGAAATCATAATCTCCTACAATCCAGACGTATCTGAATTCATCATCCCACGGACCCACCCGGTAGCGCTGATAAGGTATTTCACCTTTTTGATTTACCGCTAAGACCCGGCCCCGGAGCTTCGGTATGTCC
>JAMCYH010000184.1 GCA_023474025.1 Deltaproteobacteria bacterium | reverse complement strand
AAACCCGTCGAATTCGACGGAATTAAAATCCGGGTTGTTAAGATGCTCCCAGATACCCAAGAACTCAATGGTGTTACGGTTTCTGAGCCAGTTTCTAATTAAATCGTCTGTCCTGTCTGAATTCTTGAATTTGGCTATATCTGTGATGCAGATATAATCTTCGTTGTCCCATGTATGGACAGAGATTTCCTTTTCCATTACTTCGATTTTAGCCATAGCTACTTCTCTCAAGCATTTAAGTCTATCATTTATACCGGATCTGCCAAAAGAATTGCGGTTTTTCGTTGAACCGGTTCCGACAACTAAATATAGCCGTATAATTCTGGCTCATCAATCAGAGTCTTCTATCCGCATGACGTCGCCGCCGTTTCTCTGACGAATCCCAAATTCATTCCTGACGGGGCTATTCCAATGGTCTCTGACATCAGAATTTTCGATCATTTGAAATCCATTCATTCGTCAAAAGGCGGACTCACCCCCACCTGATACATCCCGGCTCCTCAGAACCTTGAACTGGACCTAGGTGGGCTCTATTGCCTCGTACGGCTTTCCCTCCTGGCTGAAGCCCGTCGCATCTTGTTCGGGGAATTGGCGCAAGCGGCATTTTCAGAATAGAAAACGGTTAACTGGAGAATATGGTCCTCAAATTCAAGGCCTGAGCCTGTCAATTTCTCTGATTCCAGCCGCAGGTCATTGCCAAGGGATACAGATTTCCGTAACGTCCTCTGGATATAGCTAATAAAATCTGTCAATTGGCCAGTCATCGGAGTCTCCTTTAGATTATGTTGACCCCGATTGTGCGGACAACGTGTGCCATCCAGGGACACACGTTATCGAAATATTTTTAATTTTTGTTCAGATGTGTCCAAAAAAAAGCCCCAAAATCATCTCGATATTGATGTGGGAAAGAATAGGCCTCTTGACTGGATTGTGTGTGGGCATGTTTTTGAAGATGACTTTGGCTACCCTTTTGCCTGTCCATAACCACTCCCATGTCTTTGCAGCGCTGTGACTATCTTAATAATTTGTTAATCTCTATTTTAAATTTGTTGATAATTTCCGATGTCAAATATTTTGGATTAATTGCCTGCATGTTTTTAGCTGTTTGGATAGCTCGTTCGTGTGAGAGACAACCCGCTGAAACCAGCAAAATCATTGGTCTTAATCCCCAGATGAATGGGATATGTTCACTTCTAAGTCGGATAATTAGAGGTCTATCGCTCGTAATCACAGTCCAGTTATTTTCGCGAGCTAGTATCAGGCTACACGCGTCATATTTTGATATTGACCCCTGCCATCCAGCGGCTTCGATGAATTGATTGAAATTTAGGGGCACAACCGAGATACCAAGTCTTTTACAATCGGCCATTTCGAAACCATTTAGCTCGTCTGTAAACACTGGTTCGGCTATATATATTGGACCAATATTCTGAGTGAACAATTGAAGAATGGAATCATCGATTTTCTGATAATCAATTAAGGCGCTTGAGTCTATAATAAAGCCGCGCTGATCCGTCATGCGACGAGCTTGCCATCAATATCGCAATTCCATGCGGCGACTTCCGCCTTCATTGACGTGATGTCCAGCCCCAGGATCTCGGCGGCCCTGCTTACGGTAATTTTGTCCTCTTCCAGAGCATTTCTGACAAGACCCCTTAGTCTATCTGCCATGAAATCAGATCTATCAAGCTTACTAGGTTCTTTGGAACACTCTTCCGCAGGTGACAAGCTCCGGGCAAATTGGTCAGAATGAATTCCTTTGGGTTCTTCCTTTAGTTTTAAGGTTCTCCCATATTGGCGTTGATACTGGGACTGGAATCTCCCCCAAATCGAATTGTCCGTCAGCCCATTCTCCAAGAGGCGCATCAGAACAGTTTTGTAGCTGACACCGAATATTCTTTTGATTTTCAAGACCCGGTCTACAAGGCTCAGACCTCTGGATTGCTTGAGATATTTGGCAAAAGCATCATCCGGCATCAAGAAATGACTCGCGAAAATATTGGCTTCATATTCTTCCTTGGGGTTTTCATTTTCATCTTTTACAATGAACGATTCTAGATGCAGTATGAGATGTCCTAGTTCATGACATGCGCTAAAGATCCATCGTTCTACAGGAATCCTGTCCCAGGTATTTACAATCACAGCGGGGCCTCCATCGGCGGTACCCACGGCCAGCCCAAAAAACTCGGTTGACGCCTTTGATAACGGAAGAATCTTAACCCCTTTGCTTTCTAGTAATCCGCAAATATCCAATATGGGCTCTTCAATATCCAGTTCGGCAGCTTCCCTGGCTTCACGAGCAGCTTTCCGCACGCGATCGTGGTCATCGATGGAAACTTGCTGTGATACTCGTTCAGACAAATCCCCGAAGACATACGGCGCCTTGTCATTCAGCAGTTTTTCAAGGTAGTTGAAGTCTCTCAACCAACGTCCCACTTGTACTAGAATCTCATCACGGATTTTCAGTTTTTTTTGCGATCGGAAACGTACCCCTGACAACGTGGGTACCTGTTCCACCATATCCATGAGATTTAATCCCAGAGTTGATGCAATATTTTGGAGAGTATCCACTCGCGGAACAGATTGTCCCTTTTCAATTTTTTGGTATGCTGCGACTGAAATCCCAGACATGTGGGCTAGTCTCGCCTGGCTGTATCCACGTGCTAAACGGAATCTGGTGAGGTTTTCCGAAATGATTTGTTCGGTGACGCCCATCGCTTCTCCTATGTTTAACCTTATACTTTAGTATAGTATATTACAAATTATGTCAATATGTAAGCCAATAGCGTTGTATTTGTTTATTATGACATAATTTATCAAAGGTAGAACCGGCACTTGATGAGCACAGTGGCATGGCCTTATCTTTGAATACTGACACAAAACTATATGATTATAATTATTTCGTAAAGATATTTACATTTCAGTCTGCTGCGTGTACGATGTCTAGGTGTACTGATCCGCGGCTTTAAGAAGCTCTGTCCTGATCCGTTCCCGAAGTGGTTCAGGTTCAATCACCTGGGCTGCGGAACCAAATCCCATGATCCAGGAGATGATTTCATAGTTGATAGGGACTTCGACAGAGATTTCCACGCCGCCATCAGGAAGATCCCGCAGCTCCTGAGTCGGGCGCCATATACGCTCTCTCACAACGTGAGCGGCCCCTGGGGTGAGCCGAAATATGACTTTTTCAGGCGATCCTCTCATCACTCGAAAGGCTGACTGGAGATAATCTTCGAGGCTGAAATCTTCAGGCATGACGAAAGATTCATCAAGGACCGTGAAGCTTTTGATACGATCCATGGAAAAGGTGCGGATCGCGTTGCGCACATGACACAAGCCAATGAGGTAAAAAGCGCCGTTCATTACCCATACTTGATAAGGGTCTACCTTGCGAATGGGTTTGACGTCCGGTTGAAACCGCCTGATAAATTATCTCCACTCGCTTTTTTGAAGCGGTTGCTTCGCTCAGCTCCTTCACGATTTCCTTTAACCTGGAGAAGTCCCTGGTAGGGCCTGGATCAAACTTTAGTCTGCCCGAAATGTTTTCGAGGTAACCAAGGGTTTCGGGCGCCAAAGCCGGCTTCCTGAATTGCTTCCAGGTCACGATATACGGTCCGAAGCGGAATATCCAATTCTGTTGCGAGGTCATTCCCGCTGATACCACTTCGGTGAGTCTCCATGAGTCGGATGATTTTCCACTGACGGACCATCTGAGTTCCTCGCATACCCGAATCCTCTCTTCGTTTATTTAGAAATCGCGATCAAGAATTAGCAAAACGTCAATAACTTATCAAAAAATCCCCGCAGGCGAGAAAAAATGAACTGGGGACCAGATTGGAACAGGATTGGTTACACGAATAGTTTTCAAGATGAATCAAATGAATTCGGATTCATCATTCTAAACCGCCCCAATGAGTCCTGTAATAATGCGGTGCGTCCTGGAGTTGATTCTTCCGCTGGTTCAGTTTATTTTTTTACTCGAAATTGGTTGATGGTTAGGATACTAAAACAATTCCTGGACTAAAGAAAGGGAGCATCATGGGAGAAGCGCCGAGAGTCGGTTATCGTGTGCTTGGGACAATAAAAGGAGTCAAAGGGTCCTGCTCCGCCGGGCACCAAAAAGGGGATCAGATAGAACTCAGCGGACATAACACTGGAGGGCTCTGTGGATTCCTGTATCACCAGGCGTTTCCTTACATCATCATGCTACAGTTTGGAGGTGGATTCCCGGCTGAATGGGGAAATCAGGACGTCGTTGAGCTGGACTGCATGGACAAGTCGAATCAGGTAACTATTGAGCTGAAGCGGATTCGGGATTGATCGGCGCAGTTGTTTTGACTCTGTCTTCAAAAAGAACCTGGTGACATTTTCATCAGGATATTCAAAAGATGCCTGGGGCGGCTGATGCGCTACGGATGGAACACTGGGAGTGTGTCGAAATCTTTCACGAAAGGCGCGTCTTATGATCGGCGCAATTGCAGGTGACATAATTGGTTCCGTATACGAATGGGATAACATAAAGACCAAGGATTTTAAGTTGTTTTCCCCAAGATGTTTCTTCACGGATGACACGATTCTGACAGTGGCATTGGCGAACACCATTTTGACGGGAACAAGCTACGTGGACAGTATGAGGATTTTTTACCGATGGTATCCCAACGGAGGCTATGGAAGTAGTTTTCATCACTGGGCGCAGAGCAGGAGTCCGGGACCCTATAACAGTTGGGGTAATGGGGCAGCGATGCGGATCAGTCCCGTTGGATACGCCTACAACGAACTTGATACCGTCATGCAAAAAGCCGCCGAATTCACTGAAATCACACACAATCACCCCGAAGGGATAAAAGGCGCACAGGCAACAGCCGCATGCGTCTTTCTTGCGCGAATGGGCAAGTCCAAGACCCAAATTAAGGATTTCATCGAAACAAAGTTTCAATACGATTTAAACAAACATGTAGACGAGATTCGCCCAACCTATGAATTTGATGTCTCCTGTCAGGGGAC
>JAMCYH010000112.1 GCA_023474025.1 Deltaproteobacteria bacterium | reverse complement strand
TTTTAAAACAACTGGCAAGCTAAAAGGGGCTAACAGAGATGTGACAACTACCATTCGTAAAACCTGAGCAACATCCGTTTCAAACAGGGTCGCTATAAACGGAGCTACAACTCCTGTGGATATTCCTGATAAAAGTAGTACCGGTGTGGCAAACTCAGGGAGTAACAACGAAGTTATCCAGTAGAGAATAGCGGGCAAAATGACCAGCTTGACCACAACCTGCAATATCAGGCGATACAGGGATTCTAAAGATGTATCAAGAAGGGAGCTAAAATTTATCTTCAGAAAGCTCATGAACATCAAGAGCATCATCAAATAAAGAGGGTATGGTTGTAATGGTGAACACACGTTCGGTTTAAAGATTGCAATTGTTGAGGAAAAAAGTATTACCATCAGGAGAATTACATCATTTTTCCTCACAACCCGATCCCCTTTGCCTTACTGCAACCGGACAACCCATTTTTCGACGGTTCTCCCGAGCCTTTTTTCAGAAATGTTCTTGATGCAAGAAATAACCTTACTCCAAAATTTGCCACAGCGATATGTTGATCAACCATTTCGTAAATGCCAATTAAAGCGTTTGTAGCGGCTTATCGCATTAAAATTACCATTTTTGAAGACCCGTGGTAACCCCCACCCTCGGTAATAGGTTCCATAAGACTAGCTCATCCTGGCGCGTCAGCAACAAGCCAGGATTTCATGAAGGTTGCTCCCTGGGGATATTACTACTTTGGATGGACGGATCTGATCTGTAATTGTAAAATACTCAGATACAAAATTCTTAACGCAAGAGGCTTCATATGAAAAGAGGTTTTTGCCATCACTGCGGTGAGCCACTTGAGTTTACTGAAAAGGTCTTTCGAAACGATACCTGTGCTAATTGTGGTTCAGACGTTCATTGTTGTTTGAATTGTTCAGAGTATGACGATAGGTTTTCAAACCATTGCAAGGAACCGCAATCGGAGAAGGTTTCTGTTAAAGATAGGCGCAATTTTTGTGATTATTTTGAACTATCGCCCGAAAAAGTTACAGGAACTGCACGAAATAAGGCTGCTGAAGCTAAACGCAAACTGGAAGCCCTTTTCAGGAAGTGATGAAGTTACCCTCGTAATCATCTTCATCACTTTCGTCCATTTCTCTGGCCGCGTCTATTTCTTCCATTAGATCTGGAGGAAATGCTTCTCGAGGAGCGTCGGACCAAAGCCCTTCAAGGTCATAAAAGTCTCTCGAATGGTCCTGAAAAACATGAATTATAATTTCACCGAAGTCTAGCAGGACCCAGTTCCCTTGCTTCAAACCCTCTATTGAATAGGGATTCGTGCTATCCAAATGAGCGTTCTCAATAATAGCTTCGGCTATAGCCGTCGCGTGTCTTGCAGATCGACCAGAGACGATCAAAAAGTAATCAGCAATGGGGGTGATTTTATCAAGTCTTAGCAAAACAGGGCGCAAGGCCTTTTTCGAAAGGGCGGCCCTGAGGAACCTTTGCGCCTTGGCTCTCGAATCTTCTATGGTTAAATTTTTGGCTGGTCTTTCCATATGATATTTTTGCCTAACCGGTGTATAAATTATGTTCATGGATATAATCAAGGACAATGTCCGGGGTTAAATATCTTGCGCTTAGTGAGAGCTTGAGGAGTCTCCTTATTTCAGTAGAAGATATGGCAAGGCCCTTGATTCCAGATGAGATCAAGACAGTTCCACTAGTATGGATAAGTCGTCCCGTATCCAAACGGAATTTTCTTTGAAGTTTGCTGGGAATTCTCTCCCAAGCCTGATCAAACCTAATGCCAGGCCGGTCTACAATTATGAAATTAGCTAAACTAAACAGGTCTTCATGGCTCTTCCACGACTGGATATCCTTTAAGGAATCCGACCCCATTATGAAGTAAATTTGATTAGATAAATCGGATGAAAAATATTTCAAAGTATTTATAGTGTAAGAAGGCGCGGGAAATTTTAGCTCTACATCAGAAACTTCAAAATGGGGGTTGTCGCAACAAGCTAGGGTGGTCATGGTTAAACGGTCTTGAGATGTTGGCATATTTGTTTTATCTTTGTGTGGGGGTTGATGGCATGGTACAAATATAATTTTGTCGAGATGGAAATTCTCAACTACTTCTTCCGCTAACCTCAGATGCCCAAAATGGGGAGGATTAAATGTGCCGCCTAGGATCCCTGTTTTCAATCCAGTCTCGTATACTGAAGAAATGCCTTGTTTTATTGGAACAAGATTCTATATTTAAAAATGTCAATTGAAAAGAAGAAAGCCGACCAACCCTTCATGATTCGGACTTTTCTCTCGGGAGGATGACAGTTTGGAATATATATTCGGTTTTATACTATTATTAGGTGTCCTAATCTTTGTACACGAATTCGGACATTTCATAGTCGCCAAGCTACTCGGAGTCAAGGTTTTAAAATTTTCTCTTGGTTTTTCTCCTGTTATGATCAAGAGGAAATGGGGTGAAACCGAATACATGCTTAGTTGGATACCTTTGGGTGGGTATGTAAAGCTGTACGGGGAAGATCCGGAGTCTGAAGAAGAAATTGAACCTGAGGACAAAGACAGAGCCTTTACCAGCAAGTCTGTGTGGGTTCGAATGGCTATTGTAGCGGCGGGACCCGTCTTTAATTTTGTTTTTGCCGTGATGCTCCTTTGCGCTGGTTTTGCAAGCGGTTTTCCTGTGCTTGCTTCTCAAATTGGGAAAGCGCTCCCGAATAGCCCGGCTATTGAAGCAGGTTTTCAACCTGGTGACACAATTAAAGCCATAGATGGACAACCCGTTTGGCGTTGGGATGATGTCCGTAATATCATAGAAGATTCCGCCGGTCGTTCCCTTCGTTTCACGATTGAACGGAACAATAAGACTCTGGATGTTTCAGTTACACCGGCGCTTAGCGATCAAAAAGACATTTTCGGAGAACTTAAAGGAAGAATTGGTATCGCACCCTCGGGAAAAAGGGTCGAATTGGGTTTCTTCGCCTCAATTAATGAGGGCGTCCGTTTTTCGGGGTATTTGACTAAGCTTGTGCTGATGACACTGGTGAAGCTTGTACGCGGAGAAATAGGTATGAAGGCCCTAAGTGGCCCTATAACTATAGCTCAAGCGTCTGGTGAAAGCTTGAAAGCCGGGCTGTTCAGTTTCATATTTTTAATGAGTTACATAAGTATCAACCTGGCAATAATAAATCTACTCCCAATACCCATTCTGGATGGTGGTCATCTATTATTCTTCCTGATCGAGATGGTCACCAACAAGCCCGTGACAGGAAAGATAAGAGAAATTGCAGTTCAATTGGGTCTTTTAATCATAGTTTTTCTTATAGGCCTCGTATTTTTCAACGATATATACAGAATTGTTACAAAAGGCTGGACTCTGTCCCCGTAAAATGGCGGGAACCAACCAGAAACGCCTCTTCTCATGTATGCTTTAAATTGTAGAAGGTAAAATCTTGCTAATTCTAGCTGTTCACACATCTTCGCCGTTCCTCGGGGTAGCTGTCACAAAGGGAGGAGAAATAGTTGTCGAAGAAATTTTGGCCCCAGGTAAGGAGCATCTGGAAAACCTTACTGGCGCGATTACCAAGGTGATGTCCGAAGCCGGGCTTGAACTGGGGGATCTAGATGGATTAGCGGTGGCTATAGGGCCGGGTTCGTTTTCTGGAATTAGAGTTGGCCTATCGGTGGTCAAAGGCTTGGCTATGGCCTTGAATGTCCACATTGTGGGTGTCTCTTCGCTGGAAATATTGGCATGTCAGTCGGTGAAAAAAGGTCGTATGGCCATTCCTTTAATTAACGCCGGAAGGGGAGAATTCTATTCAGGAATATGTCAAAAACATGAGGACAGCATTGAAATCATTCGCCCACCCCAGCTCCTTAGTAAAGGCGATGTAGCCGGATTTATTTCAGATGTTTGTTCGCTTGAAATAACAATTTGTGGGACGCCGGATATAATAGGCGCGATCACTAGGGAGACAGCCATATCGGGAAAAGCTGTCACAACGCCTTCACCGGGTACATGTGGAATCCTGGCGGAAAAGCGCATGATTCTTGAGGCCTATGATGACATTCATGGCTTGACACCTTTATATATAAGGAGATCTGACGCCGAAGCCAACAGGCGCGCTTAATGTTTTTGACAAATTTTATCAAATGATAGTAGTTGCGGAAATACCTCGATTTCTCACTCTTGGCGATCCATGGTATTTTTTCTTACATCGTTAGTCTAAATTCGAATGAAACGATGTAAAATCAGGGACCAATCGTTTGTGGATCCTCAACTCATAGCCTCTCGAATGAAAAGTTATTTTTCGTCGAGAATTTTCCCTCCACGAATTCTCTTATTTGAATTTCAATCGTGTCCAAATTGATTTCAATCAGATGGTACGCGCTGTCCCAACTGTCTAATAGCGGTGACCCTGCAGATGACACAATCAACGAAGCATGGGTCTCCGGAATACGGAGTTCAACAACAGATGATCTATGTTTATGGCCCTGCAACACAAGCTGAACCTTAAATTGCGCGCATATCGTCAATATTGCGGAAGCATCTGAGAGTTGATGCGCCCAAAATGACGACGCCCTTAAGACAGGTAACAATGGATGGTGCAAAAAAAGAACCTTGAAATATGTCAAAAAATGCTCAGCATTTTCTCTAAACCAGTATCTACTTTCCCTTGAAATTGATCCAGGCCAGGAGGGAAACTGGCTGACAGAATTTAACCCTAACAACACGGTTCGATCTTGTTCAAATTTGTGAAACACCTTGTCGCTTTGCCCGAAAAAACGTCTGAAGCGTCTCATGGCAAGTGAAGGCACAATTAACTCCCATGGCGCAAAAAGAGAGACTTCTCTGTTTCCGGGAACACTCAGGAATAAGCAACCTATTGAACTGAGAAAGTCTTTAGCCTGAACGAATTGCTTGACATTCCCGCTGTCCGTGATATCTCCGGTGACCACGACTACGTCTGGCTTCTGTTCAACAAGGTCACTGGTCAGAGCGAGTAG
>JAMCYH010000255.1 GCA_023474025.1 Deltaproteobacteria bacterium | reverse complement strand
TCCAACATCCGTGGCTTCAATGTTCCGAATGATGTTGTGATCTGAACCTGGTGAAATGAATATCCCGGCGTCATGGGAATCCATCACTTTCAGGCCAACAACTTTGATAAACCAATCCTTTGTTAGTGCCACCGAATAGCCTCCCTCGGCACATCCGCAATCTAACCATAAACCCTGGAGAATTTCCTGAAAATCCAATAACCCCAAACGGTACTCAATATTCGTTCCTACTGCTGTCGTTCTACCAAGACTTATATTTTCAGGAGAACGAACAACCTTCTCAAATGCTCTTCTGTTATCCTGATTATTCATTTACCTACCGGTCAAGATCATCCAGAACAGTTTGTTTGTTACTCATGGCTTGCAGTTCTGTGGCTAGAGTTTTACGCGTCCTTTATGCCTGGTTCCCGCCCTCAACCGATAACATGTCCAGACGGTTTTGCAAGGTGCCGTCTATTGGTATTGAGTTGGAGGTTGAAGATGCGGTTGGTCAGGAAAGCAGTGTTGCCAAGTGGAACGCTGATGGTTGTCATCTTAATCCTGGTAGGAGCGGTGCAGGCGGCTGTTCCGGCCCGCGCTCAAACCGGCAGCCAGCCGGAACCGAGAAGTAGGATTTTCCTTCCAGTGATAGCAGCAGAACCCTGCCCCGGCCGGTGCTACTACGTGGACAGCGCCGGTGGATCGGACTCTAACCCTGGCACTTCCGGCGATCAGGCCTGGCAAACGTTAGCTCCGGTCCACGCTCACCGGTTTTTACCCGGAGATATCGTTCGCTTGAAACGTGGCTCCCGCTGGTATGGAGGCCTGGTAATCGACGATTCGGGGGAAGAAGGTAACCCAATCACCTTTACGAGTTATGGAGAGGGTGAATCTCCGGTCATTTTAAACCCGGGGGATATGGATAGTTGGACCCGTGTGGTCGTCATTAAAGCCGATTGGATCGTTCTAGATGGCCTGAAAGTGATGGATTCCCATGACGCCGGGATATTCATTTCACCAGGTTCAGATCACAACATCATTCGGAACATTGAAGCCACGGATGTTGGATTTGGAGTCGTCATTAAAGGACAAAAAAACCTGATTACAAACAGCTATATCCACGACTTGCACATCGTCCGTAGTACTCCCGCAGAAAATGATGATTTTGGAGCTGTCGGAATCGTCATTGCCGATTCTTATAACGAAGTTGCAAACAATCGGATCATCAATTGTATTGCTCCCAGCTTAGATTACGGCGTAGATGGAGGAGCTGTAGAGTGGTGGAGCTATGCAGACAATAATTACGTTCACCACAATTGGACTATAAACAATAATGGGTTTTTAGAGGTAGGCGGTGGATCGGCCAGGGACAACCTGGTGTCCTACAACGTTTCTATTAACAACCGGCGTTTCTCAACCCTTCACCTGGACGGCAAGTTTAGCAGCATCGTAACCAACTTCCGAATCGAAAACAACACCATCGTTGAGATGAATACCGATAAAGAATGGGGATGGGTCGTTTTCAATTTTGGTGGAGATCCTGATTCAAAAACATTTATTGTCAGGAACAATGTGATTTCTGTCCAAAAATTAAAAGCCGTCTCAAATAAAAATACATTTACGCATGACCATAATCTCTATCAACTGGGCTACGGCACAAAAGTGGGATTTGTTTTAGGCCCCGGAGAGATGATTGATGACCCTCTCTTTGTAAATCCGTTGTCCCTTGACTTTCATCTACAGCCTCTCAGTCCAGCCATTAATGCCGGAATTAGCCTTGGCTACACAGTTGACTTTGAAAACCGTCCAGTTCCGGTTGATGGAGCTCCCGATTTGAGTGCTTTTGAGTACCAATCTGTTCCTTAAAAATCTGGTTATGTCGCCTGAACCGTTCCCGCATCAGATCTTTCTAAAGCCAGCCTGTTTACTTCAGCACTGGTATCCAAATTCATACGTTTAAGTACCTGTCGCACAGTTCCCAACATCAGCATCGCCTCTAAGCTAATTGCAAATAACCATCCAATAGACAATCCGAGCAAGCCGAAGAAATTGGCGCCAATTCCCGCCAGGATAATTTCCAGAATGCTGTTGATGGATACCAGTTTCACAGCCGAAGGTGTTTTTTTGTGAATCCGGCATATTGCTACATAATGATTTTTTACCAGGACGGGGAATACCCCAATTCCGAATACTTTCAGACTCCAACTGGCCTGTTCTGCATATTCTTCGCCAAATATACTTAAAACAGCCCCTCCATAAAGGAACAAAAAGAGGCATACAACCAAACCGGTGAACAGAGAAAAACCGAGCGTAAGGCGTAATTTTCGAGCAAGCGCTCCGGGTTCAGCAGATCCAACCGCATATAGAACCGTTGAAAACGCGGCAGACCAGACATAAGCAAAATTCGCGATCATCCAGGAGGTGTAAAAATAAGCATTGATTTTCGCAGATAGGATTGAAGCCACCAGAAGCGGTAAAACCAATCCGGGAGTCTGAAGCATGATATTGAGTAAATGATGTTCAAGAGCACTTTTACCCAACTTCCCGACCCAACTCCACTGCGGGAGATACTCGCTAATCGAATCTCTATCGATGGAGGTGGTTCTGGTAAAAGCAAGTAAAGACATTAAGTTTCCGAGCACCCACGTGAAAAGAATCACAGAACCATGCTGATGTTGCAGAAAAACACCGACGATGAATAATCCGATCAGTTTGATCACAGAAAAAACTGCGTTCCGTTTTAGTTGAAGACCGCCACGAAGGAGTCCGATGACCGCTTGATCAAAAACGATAGTTACAGCAGTCAGACTGGCCCCAAGTGAAAACAAAACAATATTGGGTAAGCTCTTTGCCAGGGCAACGAATTCTACTGAAACTGAGGCGGCCGCTTTCGCAAAAAGTAAACCGACCATGAACCCGGCCACGCTGACCAGGAGCAAAGCTGTGGAAATGAGAGACTTTTCCTTACCCGGCTGTCGTGGCAATTCCCCAATCAGTAAAGTTCCCAATCCCATCACTCCGATTGTCCCAGCAAGCTGCATAGAAGATATCGCAGCAGAAGCAAATCCTACGGCTTCCGGTGAAAACTTGCGAGCTGCGATCCACCAATAAACGAATCCTACTGCAGATGTCATGCCATAGGTTGCCACCAATGAGCTTGCATTGGTTAGAACAACTTGATATTGTTCAAATCCTCTTAATAACCTTACGATCATGAACTTTTACCTACCCTTTACTTCAGCTCGGCAAAGGTTGGTGTACCTGTTCCCATTCTTTGACTAAATGGATCAGCTCATTTTCACGATATTGAAGATCACTTCCGATGACCTGGAGCGCAGTGGCCCAAATATCAAAAATTGGATCCTTCCAAAAGCCTTTTGGCCAGTAATGGGGTTGATATCTGTGGCGCAGTAAAAACAGAGTTCTATGAATCAGATGAACATTCTCCTTACTTATCCTCTCTAAACCATCCTGAATCGCGACTTCTTCCTCAAGAAAGTTAGAAATTAGTCTTTTCAATCCAAAGAGCAACCAGTTTTCATGTTCCTCGTTTTCAAAGAAATTTCCAGGAATACTCCTACCCAGTTTTATGTCTGTCGCGCTGCGGAAAAGATTTAATAATTCCCTGGACCCAAGTATTTCCCCTCGCTTTTCGAGCAATTCCAGTCTCTGGCAGTAAGATGGCACGTATTCGCCTGAAAATACTAAATCTGCTTCCCCTAAAGCCAAATAACTTTTGACTGCCGCATACCAGGTTGGAAGTAATCCTGATCGGGCGCGGAGGCATTCCATCACACGATTGAGCGCTAACCTTATTCCCTCCCATTTGGGGATATTCTTTGAGTTTTTGATTCGCACACAATCAAAAACATCTGCCTTGCCCCATAAAACCCACCCGGTTTCCTTTGCCTCATAAAATTCAAGTGTTCTGTAGCGCTTTATACTGTATAGGGGAAAGACGCCTATCGAAATATTTTCACCTAAAACAGATCGCGGGAACTGGAAACGATGAAGTGTCAATAGATCGGGAACGCGCACCACCGCCGCCAAATCAATATCTCCGACAAGCTTTCCTTCATGCCACGTTTCTTCACTTCGGGCCGCAGAACCGACTACGGCTAAGGCAATCAGTCCTCTCGTCCCCACTTGAGCCAGGATCAGAGGGACTACCGGTTCTAGCAGAGCCAGTACTTTCTGGCTGGGCATTTTCCCAAATTTTATATCCGAGAGACTATTCGGTTTCATCAAACCAAATGTAAGATTACTTTCCGAAGGCTTCATCGAGAATATGGCACACAATTTTATAGACGTCCACTGCTAATATTTCCCTGGAGTCATCGGGCTTCCAGCAAGCCCCGCGGTAAGCAAATATTCCGTAGGAGGATGGAAATTCCGGCCAAAAACCGTGGGTCCCTCGATCCGGATAATTCCTTGTTCTGAAAAAAGAAGGTGAAATATAATTGGGATGGAATACGACACCTTCATCTGCAATCATGATTTCCTGTCCGTAACGATCATCCTTAAACAGTAATCCGTATTCCTCCCGCTCTTCACGAGTGAGAAAACGGCCAGGCGCATCTTTAAGTTGATTAAAGATCAATTCACGTTTTTGAGGATCCGGAAACCAAAACCTTCCAAACGAGCTATCCAGAAACACGAGGTAATCTTTACCGAGGGTAAAATCTTTCAAAGCACGGAATAAGTCGAAGGTTCTTTCAACTTTTGTCATTCCGTGATCCGAAAATAAAACGATTTCACAGCCACCTTCAGCTCCTAATATTTTCCAGGCCTCTTTTAGAAAACGATCAAGCATTTCGATTTCTGCTCTTAGTTTTCCGGTCTCGCCACCTGCACGGTGACCCATCGAATCCAGAATATGATCAAAGTAAAAGAATACATCAAACTCTTTGCTGTTTGACCTTAAAAATTCAATTTCGGTCTGATCCGGGCTTCCCTTCAGCATCCTGACACAATAGCGCAAACCCTTATCTCGAAACACCTGGTCCAGCGTGGGAACACCTAAATCAATTGGGGGAAATTTGCG
>JAMCYH010000247.1 GCA_023474025.1 Deltaproteobacteria bacterium | reverse complement strand
TTGCACCAATTCTACCTTTCCCACCAGGTTTTTGGGATTTGTACAAATTGGCGGGCGCACGTTTGACGTAGCCTTTGCTGGAAAATGTTACCACGACATCTTCCACAGGGATGAGGTCTTCATCTAGAACATCAAAGTCTGCGTCCTGTAAAATTTCCGTACGTCGGTCGTCACCAAATTGCTCTCTCACTTCATTGAGTTCTGCTATAACTGTGTCGAGGACTTTCTCCTCCGAAGCCAATATGGCTTCCAATTCGGAAATTTTAGTCAGAATGTCTCTGAGTTCCTGGATTATCTTTTCTCTTTCCAGGCCAGTCAATCGCTGAAGTCTCATCTCTAGAATAGCCTGCGCCTGGATCTGACTAAGTTCGAAATTGGCTACCAGAGCTTGTCTGGCAGTTTGAGGATCACTAGCTTGTCTAATGGTTCTAATGACAGCGTCCAGATTATCAAGGGCTATTTTCAAGCCTTCCAGAATATGAGCCCTTTCCTTGGCCCTAGCTAAGTCAAATCTGGTTCGTCTAACCACCACTTCACGTCTAAAATCAACAAAGCCCTGCAAGATTTGGCGAAGATTCATGGTCTTTGGGCGACCGTGATCTACACAAAGCAGTTGAATTCCAAAATTAGTTTGGAGTTGGGAATGCTTGAATAATTGGTTTAAAATGACTTCCGGATTTTCGTCTCTTTTTAGCTCAAAGACTACTCTCATTCCATGGCGGTCCGACTCATCTCGAATATCTCTAATCCCGGGTATTTTCTTTTCCTTTACGAGATCAGCGACACTTTCAACCATTCTCGCCTTGTTAACCGTGTAAGGAATTTCAGTGACCACGATCCTTTGGTAACCTTTTCCGGCATCTTCTATCTCAGTCCTTGCCCGCATTCGTACAGAGCCTCTCCCTGTATGATAAGCGTCGATAATACCTTTGTTTCCGATTATAAAGCCGTAGGTCGGGAAATCTGGACCGGGTAATAAGCGCATTAGATCCCGTATGGAAGCTTCAGGATTTTTAATCAAATAGATGGTCGCGTCGATGGTTTCCCTCAGGTTGTGGGGTGGAATGCTTGTAGCCATTCCAACGGCGATACCTTGAGAGCCGTTAACCAAAAGGGCAGGAAACCTTGCAGGAAGTACGACTGGTTCATTTTGAGTATTATCATAATTGGGTATGAAATTTACCGTGTCTTTGTCCAGGTCTTCGAGCATTGCCTGAGAAATTCTGGACATTCTGACTTCGGTGTACCGCATCGCGGCCGGCGCGTCCCCGTCTACGCTACCAAAATTACCTTGACCATCAATAAAAGGGTAACGCATTGAAAAAGGCTGCGCCATTCTCACTATTGAATCATAAACAGCCGTGTCTCCGTGAGGATGGTATTGTCCTATTACATCACCAACTGCTCTGGCGGCTTTCCTATATGGCCGGTTCCAAAAATTACCAGCCCTATGCATGGCATATAGAATACGTCTATGGACCGGTTTCAAACCATCACGCAGGTCTGGCAGCGCGCGACCCACGATTACACTCATAGCGTAATCCAAATATGACTTCTGAATTTCTTCTTCAATACCAACAGTTGCAATATCGGTAGATTTACCCAAATTTGATTCCTTCCATAGGCGGTTGATGGGTGGATCCCTAAATCTTCGCTGATGGATATTACCACAACCGCAACATATCACCAAAGAAAGACAACGCCGAGTTAGTTGCTAATGTCACGGTTTTGTGTGCCAGACTAACATTTCGCATACAACTGTATTTCTATAACGATCTATAACAACAAGAGTTTTTTCAAGAATAGTCGATTTGAATTGACATAATTGGCCAAAATATGAAATAATTAAACAGCTTATTACATTTTGGAGGTCCTGGGATGGATAGAATCTTAAAAATAGGCTTGTGTCTATTGCTTGTCGTTGTCCTTTCATGTCCGACGATCGTGTTGGCTAAAAGTGGCGTTCGGTCGAAGATCTCGAATTTGACCACCACGGTATACAAAAAAGGAGCCACGGCGCTGGATAAAACCGGGGGGGTTCTCGACACGTGTCTCAAATCGACATTTGGCCTTTTCAATCCTTGCTTGGATGTAATTAAAATGTGCAGCGATGTTGCGTTCAAGCCATTGGACTATCCATTTGATTATATTGAGAAAAGAATATATAAACCCAGAGTGGTAAAAAAGTGCATACAGATTCCGGCCCCTGAAAAACCGGAAATGCCTAACAAATAGCGCCTTGCTTTCGAGAGGGGTTATGGAGGGATTCGACGCCTAATTTTATGGACCCCAATAGGGGCGGGCGTCGAGACGGAGGGTGTTTATGCGACGGCTCATCGTTCCCGGAATCGGGGCGATTTTATTGTTTGTTTTTCCAGCTTTTTGCAACTGTGAGGCTAGGGTTCAACCTAACAGCATCGAAATTTGTTCGGTGATCATCAATGAACTGTCAGAGGGAAAGATATCTTTCAAGCAGGCAAAAGAAATCGCGATGGCGATCGCTAACGCTGGTAACAAAAATTTCGGCAAAATCACCTGCGGTGATATGTGGTTATTTATGTCCATCGTTTACGTTGAGAGCGGGTTTCGTAACAACTTGATCAATTATCAGAATTGTCGAGGCATGTTTCAAGTCCATGCGCCGTCCTGGGCTTCCAAGTTTCGTATTCATTATTCCGATCTGCTGAACCTTCAGACCAATGCTGATTGTGGGATCCAAATCTTTAAATATTATCTAAGCTTATACAGAGATGTGGTCCCTGCCTTGAGCGCCTACAACAGTGATCATCCGTACGCGGCAAAGGGGTATGCGAGAATGGTGCTTTCGGTCAGAAAGAGGATAAAGGAGCGGTACCGTCAAATATACAGGCTGTACCATGACGCCCCGGTACTGGTAGCGCAGAGTCGTACAAAATAATAATTTCCCAAATCATGTAAAAATCCCAACCATTAAAAAGTTTATCAAGGATTTTTAAATAATTTCAGGGCTTATCTCGGTGGTCCATAGAGGAAGGGAGCAGCCATCGAACCAATTAAATCATAAGGATTAAAGGGAGAAGGATTATGGTCTGTTGGAACATATGGGTCATGTCCCATGGGGTAACACGAAGACACTGGTCCATACGGAGGCGCAACATATTGAGGCAAACAACTCACGCAGCCAGAGAGCCAAAATATGCACAATAACACGAAAATGATACAAAGATTTCTTATAAAATACTTCATTGTTTTACACGCTAAAAAGTTAGCGTATTTTAACTTTTAAATTCGTTTTGATCAAGGTAAAATTTATGAGCTTAATAACTCACCTACGAATGTTGGCTGTGGTTCCTGTAAATTTTGATTCCGAGGTCGGAGTCAGATCTGAACCTAATTCCTGAGCTGAAAAAGTGATGTGCCATTGGGAGAAACGAGAAATTTGCCTTCTGAATCGATAATAAGGCACGCTAAGTCCTTGAAGTTATGTACAAATTCCATGCCTTTTTGCGGACCCATTACGAATATCGCCGCAGGAAAACCCTCATAGTGAGTTTCATCAGGAGCTAATATCGTCACGGATTCTGATTCGTTGGCTGGATAGCCGGTTTTTGGATCTAAAATATGATGATAACGCTTTCCATCTTTTTCAAAAAATCTCTCATAATCTCCGGACGTGAACACTAGTCCTGACTCTATTTCCAAAACAGCCGATATCCCTGAGTTATCTCTCGGATCCTGTATGCCAATTTTCCAGGGCGTCCCACGTTCTTTTCCACCGAATGCCGCTATGTCACCCCCTGCATTTATAAGAGCCGATTTAATTCCCTTCGATTTAATGATTTGTTCCGCCCGGTTTAACGCATAGCATTTTGCTATACCCCCCAAGTCTAGAGCCATGCCTTTTTCGGGCAAAAAGACCTCGTTTTTATCCGGAAGCACAACAACCTTTTCCCATCCGACCTTTCTGAGCGCTTCATTGATTTCATCTTTTCCCGGGAGTCTGGGAGCTTCAACTTCACTGAAATTCCAAAGTCTCGCCACAGCGCCAATGGTTGGATCAAAAGCTCCATTTGTAAGCCTGGAAACCTCCAAGGCGCGTTGGATAAGCGAAACCAATTCTGGCGAAACTTTTACTGGAGAAATGCCCGCGTTTTCATTTATTTCAGTTAGTTGGGTATTTTTATGAAAAGAAGCCAGGTTTTCTATGCGGTTGATTTCATTAAAGGCGCAATTGGTAACATCCTGGAGTTTGTCAGAGCGGCCCAACACAGTAATTTCTACAAGTGTCCCCATAAGTATGCGGCTGCTCTTGATGCTCGAATTGGAGTTTACTGAAGAGCACGAATTTAAAATCAGGATCGCTAAAGTTAATATAACTATATTTCTTGATCTGTAAGTACTTAACTTTGCAAAGAAGTTTGAGATAGCCATTTTGATTTTGAACCTAAAATTTTAACTGGAATGACCATGGAAAAAAGCGGGAACATGTACATTGCCGCCAGCATTGGCGCCAATGGTCCGAAAAACTGTGATGAAAAGACAATAACAAGCACGTTATTCATAACTCCAAAACTTACCCCAGCGGCGATTCGATCAGACGAATTCCCTCCAGGGACAAGCAAAAAGCCCACGCAATAGTATACCACTGACAGAACATACGCTATGCCCAGAGACATTAAAATGAAGTGTGGTCCCTCAAAGAAAAAGCTTGAATACTTTGAGAATACCCCTAAATTGATTGCCGCGAATATGCACAGGGAAATGGGGTAATGGTACGGGAGTAACCGCTCTAATGTACTGTTAAAAAATCGACGCGCCAAAATTACCGCCAAAATTGGTGTAAAAATCACGACTGCCAATAATCTGACCATCAAAATCAATGGTATTGCTATCTCAGCTCCCGAGAGAATTTTTAAAACAACTGGCAAGCTAAAAGGGGCTAACAGAGATGTGACAACTACCATTCGTAAAACCTGAGCAACATCCGTTTCAAACAGGGTCGCTATAAACGGAGCTACAACTCCTGTGGATATTCCGGCAATCAATTTA
>JAMCYH010000306.1 GCA_023474025.1 Deltaproteobacteria bacterium | reverse complement strand
TTGCGCATGCTTCGAGGCATTTTCGATTTTCGAAAAAATATTTACTTTTCTGTTATTTATATATGCAGTTGAGGTATGGAAACTGACCACATTCGGCGTTGGGACAAGACCAAAAAAGAGAGGCCTGCCGCTGTGAGACGTAAGGATATTTTGGAAAAGCTAATAGCCCGGCGTGTAGAACTTCTTACGGCAGGGGTTGAATCTTTAGCGCTGTTTGGTTCTTTGGCTCGGGACGAAGCAATTGACAGCAGCGATGTTGACCTCCTCGTAGAGTTTGTACGGCCTACCGGGTTGTTGGGGCTAATTGCCCTGAAACACGTCCTCGAGGAGATGCTCGAAGTTGAGAAGGTTGATTTGCTTACCCCCCAGGGACTCCATCCAGCCTTGAAACAAAGTATTCTGGCGGAGGCCATCCGTGTCATCTAGACTCTGGATGCGGTAGAGCGGAACTTTATCATTATCGGCGAGGCTTCAGGACAAATACCCAAGCAAGTTAGGGACAATTTTCCATTGGTTCCCTGGCGTGACATGAGTGACATGCGAAATTATGTGACCCACAATTACTGGGGAGTAGAAGTCCAACGTGTCTGGGATGCTATCCACGAGGATTTGCCACGACTCGTTCCGTTGTTGAAAGAAATTTTTGATGAGGCTCCGGAATAGAAACCTGCGCGATGATGCTCTACACTATCAAGAAAGAGCGATCCGCCTGGCGATTCAGGAGTCCCAGAAATGAGCAGAGGCGACAAGTATCTCAAAATATCGGCTGATTCCAGGCCTTACGCTGCCCTGAAATCAAAAAACTTCGCTGATGACAAGGGTTGATATCGCTCCGGATGGCAAGTCAGGACAATTACCTGGAGTTTTTTTGCTTTTTCGTCCAGCACCTCCAGCACCCGCCCCAGGCGAACTGAGTCTGTGGCCGTAAGGACATCATCCAGAACCACGAGTTGCCTTTCGTCCTTGGCCAGTACCTCGGCCAGCGCCAGCCTGACAGCAAAGTAAAGCTGTTCCCGCTCTCCGCCGGAAAGATTTAAAAGGCCAACGTTGCGGTCACAAGCCTCAGGGATTATTTCCGTTGGCTCAAAAGTATCCCTCAGACATATTTGCCCCAGATCCAGACCGCATATACGGTTCAAAGTCTTGCTGGCGGATATTTCCACGGGTTTCGAGACCTTTGATAGCGCATCCTTGCGAACGCTTTCCATGGTGTCATGTAAAAGACGAACAGCTTCCTGTTCGAGCTCCTCGCGTGCGAGGTTTCTTTCGAGGTCGGCGATTTTTTCAGAAGCTTCAGCAAGAGTCGAGTAGGAACCGCTTCCACTCAGGGTATTAAGACTGCCAACCGCCATGTCATATTGCTTCTTTTGATCAGCATAAAAATCTTCAGCCTGTTCCTTGTCGGATTTCAGTTTGATAGCCAGGGCTTCCGGGTCTTCATCGAATTTCCCGAGCTGGTTTTCCAACTCCGCCAGGTTGATTTTGGCGGCGTTCCAGCTCATCGTTATCTCATTGAGTTCATCTTTGCGCTGCTCCGGGGTCCTGTTGTCCTTCTTGAGCTCCAGGAGTATGTTTTCGTCTCGCTGAATATCTTTTCCGAGCCCATCGATCCTGGTTTTGATAATGCCGATCTCCTTGTCGAGATCAGAGCTTATTTTTTGAGCCTCTTTCCATAGTTTTGTTGCCGCCTCGTTCTGCTCATCCTGTAATTTGCGCGAACGCGCAACCTCATCTTTTAAATTTTTCCAGTCAGGCTGATCATCGGCCCATTCAGGATATTGTTCCAAAATCCCGTCCCTGTTTCGTTCAAGCTCCTCTTTCTGAAATTCAATGTTTTCTCGCTTATCCGAGCCGAGTAGTGTGTCGATCTTTACCTGTGCGGCCCTGACGTTTTCTTCCATTACCTTGGCGTCATTATGGAGAGTATTAAGCCTGTCGATATCGGTCGTCCCGAATGGTATGGTCAAGTGCGCAATTTGCTCTTCAGTCTTGCGGAGTTCTTCCTTCAATTCCGGCACTGAACTCGAAGGCCCCGACGCTCGGATCAGCGCCACATCAGGTATCCTGACACTTATTTCAGGGGATCCCCTGAATGTAGCTGTTTCTCCGGACGCAATCCGAGCCTCGCCGGTGTTTTCACCTTTAAGGATATCAATTGTCAATCCGCATTCAGCGGTGATCTCCAGGTTTACAAGCAGTGATTCTATCTGGAACTTCAGGTTGTCACGGGTGGTTATTGCCTTTGTGATAGCCTTGAGCGTCTCATCATCTGGGGCCACGATCGAGGCCCGTTGTGATTCGAGCTCTTTGAGGTGTTTAGTCGCATCAGAAACGGCGGACAATTTTGTGTCAATGATACTGAGCCGGGAAGAAAATTCGGAAAATGATCGGGCAGATTCCACCATATTTGTCATATCTTCAAGGTGGCCTTGATTTTCCTTGAGCCTTTCCAGCGCTTCCTGATGCTGTTTGACATTTTTCGCGGCAGTTTCATGACCAGTTTCCCTGTTTTTCAGGTTGGTTTTTAGAGACTCCAGCTCCTTACGCTCAGTGACAAGATTTTTTTCCGTTATGTCTATGTCGCGGATGATTTTGGCGAGGGTTTCAAACTGTGTTCCCCATTTGTCCTTTTCAAGGTTTGTGCGTTCCCTGTCGGCTTTAATCTCGCTGTATCGTTTAGCTTCCGAATTAGTAGCCTGGAGCAAATTGGTTAGCCGGGTCAATTCCTGTTTGGCTTTTTCCGTCCGTTCCCGGGATTCCTGAACATCAGCGGATGCGTTCAGGAAAGATTTGTACCCCTCGTTAGCCCGTTTCAATCCTTCCCTGGCCGCGGCCAATTTTTGCTCCAACAGGACGCTCTGTGGGGCGTCTTTTCCCTTCTTTAACCTTCCAGAGCCAGTGAAATAAAGGCCATAGAGCGCATTGATCTGCTTTTCCACTCTGGATGAACCGCTGGACGAAAGCTGAACGCTCAGCACGCTTCTGATATCACTCACAAGTTCATCAGATAGAGGCGCCAGGGCCATATTGCCCTGCGGGACCCACAGTGCCTGAGCCCATCCCCAGTGTCCCGGTTGTGACAGACCTTTGGATGGTGGGTCTTTTGTCAATATTTCCCGGGCCAATTCGTCAGCTCTGGAGCCATCGGCAAACGGCTCATACTGATCGCCACGCCGTTTTTCCAGCACGGATCTGGCGCCCCGAATAAACTGTTTGGTTATGCGATAGGATACGCCTTTGTTTACGAATTCAACCGTCACAGTAGGCGCCAGATCTTTTCCCCATGGCTGGATCTCCTTTATGTCTTCACCTTTGACATTGTGTCTGTCGATCAATCCTCTCCTCAGGGCTTCGAAAAGGGACGACTTGCCCGATCCATTAGGAGCGTAAACGACATTCAGGCTCTCTGAAAAAGGACCAATATTGAAATCATGAAGTATGTTCCGCCAGTAACAGACGCCAATTGACTTAACAATCATTTCACGGATCCTTTCACGATATTGTATAGACGGGCCAGCGCCAACTGGGTAACCTCAGGTTCGCTTCCAGAAGACCCCAAAAGACGTCGGGCTGTTTCCTGGATGACACCCGGCCCCAAATCTTCTATCCAGGAACGATCGGTTGGCGCTGGTCTCAACTGGCTGCAGTCGATGTGGCTCCAGAGAAACCTCGTGTCAAGCATCTGTTCAATGTGTTCCAGTTCTGATCGTTCCTCCATGGGTAAAATACCGGAAATGGCGAGTTGTATTAATGTTCTCGAAGGGTTGAGCATTGAATCGATAAGGTATTTGACCTTGTTGATGTCTCCCTGATCGATCAGTTCTTCAGAAACGGAAAGCCAGTTTAGTCCTCCGGTTTTCGCCCGTCTGATCACAGGCGGTTTTCCAGCGGAGTCTATCTCGACGATTAGAACGTTTCCGCTGTCACGCTCGCCGAACTTTGTGGTTTCATGGGTGCCGGAGTATGCCATACGAACGTTTCCATCAGCGCCGGTATAAGAGGCGTACGAGTGCCAATGCCCCAGGGCCAGATAATCCAGGTCTTTAACTTCAGGGGTGTTTCGTGGAATCGGGTAGTCCGGCTCATCCTGACGAATGCCCTCAACTGTTCCGTGAGCCAATCCTATACGAATCCGGCTGTTATTCTCATTTGGTATCCATGCGGTCGGGTTTGATGTAGAGCGTTTTTCCATGAGAGGGCAGGGGTAGATGACAGCCTGTGAAACTTCGATACGCGTGTTTTCACGAATCACCGTAATGTTTGGGGTATTCCACGATGGGTGCTCCCAAACAGAGCCGGGAATGAGAGGATCGTGATTGCCCGGGATAATGAATATCGGAGCGCCGAACGATCGCAACGTATCCGCGACCTTCTGTACGAGACGCCGGTCAACCGCGTTGTCTTCAAAGACATCGCCTGCCACAAGAATGAAATCTGCGTTTTCTGTCCTGGCCACTTCTGTCACGCGCTGGGCCGCTGCGAGACGCTCCTCGCGAACCTGAGGCGCGCGGTCTCCCAATGCTTCGGCTTTCATCCCGATCTGCCAATCGGCGGTATGAATAAATTTCATTGAACCCTCCCGCGAGCTTATCAATTTGCGTATTCTAATCCGATTGTATGTCAAATGGAGACATACATCGAAAAAATTGTAAATATTTTTTAACTGCGTTTCAGGGAAGTTTCAGGAAATACTGAGAAGCGATAAGTATTGCAAGATAGTTGACTGGTCCGACAAGGACGGCTGTTTCATAGGTAGTTACCCTGAATTGTTTCATGGCGGTTGTCACGACCCGGACGCCAAGGCTGCTTTTGCCGAGTTGTTCGATATTTACCAATCGAGGCGTCACATAATGGAGCAGGCTGCTGACCGGATCCACAGGGGGAAGGAAGGGCTGTTTGGTGATACCACACAAACCCGGATACAATTTTGGATTCTCCATTCCCACCAGTGGGTATGTTGACGCCAATTGTTACTTTTGTTACGTTGCAGAGAAGGTAATCTTTCCGGAATATACATCTTGACATTATGTTATTCCATCGGCGTTGTTTCAAGTCTCCAGCAAACTCATTTTGACGTCGCGCATTACAAACGGTGGGGCTTGGTGGTTTCGCGCCGATCGGTCTTTTTTCTGACGTTTAGACCTCATGGTTGACTTATTTGTTAGATGCGTAATATAGTTGGGTAAGAGGAAGTTAGACAACCAAACGGGAAGCTGTTTCCATGCAAGGGGGACAATGTCGAAAGAGTCTGACAAAACGGTAGGGTCAAACCTCTCACACCATTCAGGTGGTCCGAATTCCGCTTCCAATAACAGTTCTCAAAGGTCTTCAGCCCGAAGCGAGGGCGATTCCAATCGTTGTGGCGCAGCGTGCAGACTTCTGCTGGATTCCATTCGTGAACCGATGTGCCTCGTAAATCATGAGGGGCATGTGATTGAGTCCAATGCTGAAGCCTTTGATCTGTTCGGCCTGAAAAGAAACCATCTGATAACCGATGTTTTTCCCGCCTTGGCTCCAGACGCCATTCTTGATAAAACCAGAAACATGTTTGCCGATATCATTCAGGAACCCAGGATTTTTCAGAAACATATTGATTTCCAAGGCCGAAGGTATCAAGGCACGTGCATTCCAGTGGCAACTACCGGCGATAAAATTGACGGTGTTTCCATAGCCTTTCGGGATGTTACCGCCAAAAAGGTGGAAGAGAAACTCCCAGTTAACATTTACAATGGGCTTGATCCCAGGCTCGAACGGCAAACTCTTGAACTCGCAGAGACCAATCACCTGCTAGAGTTGGAGGTAGCTGAACGATTACGGGCTGAAAACCAGCTAAAACAGATTAACAAACTATATCAGACCGTTGTTGAAACCTCAAAAGACGTTATATCGACGATGACGCTTGATTTGAAGTACACGTATGTGAGTTCTTCCGTGGTAAACGCCCTTGGTTATACGCCTGAAGAAATGCTGAAACTCAATGCGCTGGAGCTTATGACACCTGAATCCAGACACGGGATAGTAACGTCGCTCAGGGACTGGCTGGAGAAAGGATCGTCGGGGAAGGACCCTGCGCAGAATTCACGGACAGAAGAAGCTCAGCAATACATGAAAAATGGCCAGATCAGGTGGGCAGAAATAACTGGAACCTTTTTAAGGGACGAAACTGGAAAAGCTTACGGAATAGTCACAACGTCCAGAGACATCACGGACAGGAAGCGGCTCGAAAGCGAATTGCAGGACTCATTGAGACTTTTGGAACAGAGAGTCCGTGAGAGGACGGCTGATCTTGAATCAATAAACGAGAAGCTCATGCAGGAGATTAGCCAGCGAAGAGCAACGGAACATAAACTGCTTGATAGCGAAAAGAGATTTGAGGCCATGTTTCAGGGAGCGCAGGATTGTGTGTTTCTCAAGGATACAAATCTTAAAATTACTCATGTCAACCCTGCAATGCTGGAACTGACCAGGAAACCATTATCCGCATTCATTGGCAAGACATTTGAAAAGGTTTTTGGATCGGATAGAGCTGTTAGTATAAGAGACGCTGATCTAAAAACCTTAAATGGAGAAACAGTTGAAACAGAGTTTTCACTCAAGGTTTCTGACAGATTAATCACATTCAGTTGCGTTCGTTTTCCGATCAGGGACGGCGCCGGCGCCGTGGTGGGAATATGTGGAATTCTTCGGGATATAACAGATAGAAAAGCTCATACCAGCAAGAAGCCTCCGTTTCAAATCAAATCACTTTCGCCAATTTTTAGGGACACTCTGCGTGAGTTGGCGTTAGTGGCCGGCACAGATAGCACGGTGCTATTCCTCGGCGAAAGTGGTGTTGGGAAAGATTATCTCGCGAAATTCCTGCACGAGAAATCAAGAAGAGCAGGAAGCCCATTTTTTGCCGTCAATTGCGCCGCATTACCTCCAAGTCTGGCTGAATCTGAGTTGTTCGGCCACGAACAGGGATCTTTCACGGGATCTCTATCCAGGAAACGCGGACTGTTGGAACTGGCTGAATCAGGAACCCTCCTGTTGAATGAAATTGGGGATCTACCTACCAATCTTCAGGCAAAGCTGCTAACCTTTCTGGACACTCAATCATTTACCCGCGTGGGTGGCTCCAAACTCATAAAAATTAATGCCCGCATTCTGGCGGCGACTAACAAAAATCTTGCCGATGAGGTCAAGTCCGGCAATTTCAGAACTGATCTTTTCTTCAGATTGAATGTTTTCACAATAACGGTACCACCTCTCAGGGACAGGATTGAGGATTTACCGTCAATATGCGGCAATTTGCTTACGGATTTGTCACAGAAATTTGGATTGTCCCGGATACCTGCCATCAGGTCTGGGGCCATGAAAAAGCTGGCGCTATACGACTGGCCCGGAAACATCAGGGAACTCCGAAATGTTCTCGAGAGAGCATTGATCATATCTGAACAGAGTGACATCACGGAAGAGCATATAATTGGGATGGTACATGGGTCAACATCGAAGTCGCCCAGCGCATTCCCAGGTTCAAAGGGAACAAATGAACAAGTGTCAATGAGTGATGCGATTATTGACCTGAAAAAATCGTTAATTGAAGAGACTCTGCTCAAGTGTAACGGGAATGTAACCAGGGCTGCCGAATTGTTGGGAATGACCAGGAACTCCCTGAAACATCAAATGAAAAAAAACACCATAAAAAGAAAGAATTGAAATATGCGGCATCATGTCCTCAGTCCCCGCATGTATGGAATGACTTGATGGTACTGCGGTTTCGGAAGGCTTCTCATTGCGAAAACATAAACAGGACTACCGAAAGAGGGACTAGGGATAGCAGGGTGGATAAGACTATTGCGGTAGTCGCCAGGTCAACGTCACTGTTAAGCTGGGATGAAAGTATGTAATTCTGTGGGGATGTTGGTAAAGCAAAATATATCATCGCAACCTTGAAGGCTGTAGATGAAACCTGGAACGATTTCATGAACATGTAACCGACGATCGGCAGAACGATCAGTTTGAAAAGGGCAGCTACAAAGGCTGTGCCTAAATGATCCTTAGACCTCGAAAACGTCAGGCTTCCGCCAATGGAGATGAGGGCTAAGGGTAAAGTGAGCGATGATGTCAGACTTAGGGCGTTCTCAACAAAACCGGGGAAAGGTATCCCGAGTTTCGAGTAAAAAATCCCGGCTACACACGCCAGTATCAAGGGATTTGACACCATGGCCTTTAACATGATGATCCCCTTGTGATTTCCGGGACATTTGCCGCCCGAATACCAGATCATTGTCGATACTGCCAGGACATTAATAAATGGAATCAAAAAACCTATCAGGATCCCGAACTGCCTGACTCCCTCTTCACCGATCGCTGAGAGTATTATCGCTATGCCAATGTAAGTGCTAAAACGATAACAGCTCTGTGAAAAGGATCCCACTTCATAAGCACGCATTCGAAAAAATCTGGCAAAACACAGACTCAATAAAAAGATTGTAAAGACTGCGCACAGGCCACTAAGTATAAAGAACCATTCAACGCCTACAGTTGTCGCAGGTTTTCCAATCTTCCAGAAAAGGAGGCACGGGAAAAATATGTAGTAAATCAGTCTATCGGACGCTCTGATGAAGGATTCATCAATCCAGCCAATTCGTTTCAGAACACTACCGAGGGTGATGAGCGCAAATATTGGGAGCAAACTATTCAGAATTAATAACACGTTGAAAACCTAGAACTGTTTATAGACGCATAATTGACCGTAACGATGAAAATCCGGAAAACATGCAGGAGTTATTAATATGGACTACTTATCACCGGAAGATTAGTCGCGCCGGTGTTCGGTGTCAACGATTATAAGGGAGTATCTGAAGCGTTGAAAGGAGTGAATCCTCTTTGTCAATTTTGTCTGGCCATGTTAGAACCAGCCAGGGAATTTATTTGAAAGCGTGGTACATGCGGATGCTTAGCCCGTTTGACGCAGAAGCAGTGAAATACGACCAGTGGTTTGAATCCGGGCGGGGGCAGAAAATCTTTGAGATAGAGAAAGATTGTCTGAAAAGATTTATCGAGACTGGCAGTGATTTATGGCTGGAGGTTGGTGTAGGCTCAGGCCGGTTCGCAACCACATTTGGTATAGCCAGTGGAGTGGATCCATCATGCCGGATGCTGGGTCTTGCCAGGGACAGAGGTATTCGTGTTTTTTGCGGGGTTGGTGAATACCTGCCCTGTCGCGATAACACATTCGACGGGATCCTTATGGTCACTACAATCTGCTTTCTTGCGGATCCCGTTAGAACAATATCCGAGTGTCACAGATCTCTTCGGCCAAACGGGAAACTGGTCGTAGGAATAGTCCCTGCCGAGAGCCCCTGGGGCCGTTTATACACGGACAAGGGGCGGGAAGGGCACCCATTGTATTCGAGGGCGAGATTTTATACCTGCAGACAGATCATTGAAATGGGTGAGGCGACAGGATTTGTTTTTGAACAGGCTGCCAGTTGTCTACTGAACAAACCAGAAGATGATCCTCTAGCCGAGCATGCGGAAGGCGCGAACGAAGCCGCGGGTTTTGCGGCAATGCGGTTCCGAAAGTAAAAGCCCCCTCCAGTCAAATAGTTCAGGAGGGGGCCCAACAAGTCAACCTACCAAGGTGTTTTATTCAGCTTTATCAGGTCTTTTTGCTACGGCAATCCTGTAGATGTCATAGACGTCATACAGTTTGATGTCAACAAAACCAGCTCTGGTAAGATTCTCGATAATTTCATCCCTGGTTTCATAGACATCGCAGACTTCGCCACGTGATCCAAACAATCCAACTACACCACCAGGTTTGAGGAAGTTGAACATGCAGGAATAAATCATGGGTCGCAAAGGAGGTTTAACGTGCGGAATCATAAAAGAGCTTATCACCTTGTCGAACTGGGTATCCGGGTGATAATCTTCGACCGAGGTTGCGAACAGGCATGTATTACCGATATTTTTCTTTTTGGTTTTTTCTTCGGCAAGTTCGATCATATGAGGGGACAAGTCAATCCCGACGACTTCTCTAGCCTGACGCGCTGCGACCACTGTAGCGGAACCAGTCCCACATCCAACATCAAGCACATGATCATCTTTTTCTATAACGAGATCTACAAGTTTCCGCAGCCCTTTTCTATATCCCGGGTCCATGGACCACTGCAAATCATAGCTCTTGCGACGATATTTGTAATATAGCTGTATAGCCCTTTCCGAAGGCATAAGCTTACATACGTTGGTGCCCTGAATGTATGCTGTTCTAAGAGCTCTGATTATTGGTCTCAATAGTTTCTGAAGCGGAGCGTGATCTTCGCTCACCATAGTGTCATTCATTTGTGTGGTTACCCCCTACAAACGTTTCATAGGTTCAAATTCTTTTTGTAATACAAATGGTCTCATTAGGCAAGAGAAAACCTCATTGTGTTTCAGAGCCTGTCATTTCCAGATCCTTTAGCGCATTTATCACATTTCGTGCACGTTCAGCTCCATCAGTGACTATCAATTTGGTCGCTTCGATTCCCAACTCTATGAGCCTTTTTACAAATGGTCCCTCGGCGAGAGAAAACGGGTTTAACACGAAAGTTTCGGCGGCCACGCCTTCCGGGGGTCTGCCGACTCCCAACCGGACCCGTATAAAATCTCGAAAACGTAGTGAATCGGCTATCGAACGGATACCTTTGTGTCCACCATCGCCACCGCCAACCTTGATGCGTACTCTGCCGAGATTTATGTCCAGGTCGTCATGAATGACTATTAACGATCCATAATCGATGTTAGTATTCGAAAGTATTCTGTTTACAGCTTTGCCACTCAGATTCATAAAAGTCTGGGGTTTTACGAGAATCAGTTTACTTTTTGAATATTCCACGGAGCATGTTATGGCCTCATGCCTCACTGGACCCCATGTTGCGCCAAGCTCATCGGCGAGCGCTTCCAGAGTCATAAAACCTATATTATGTCTGTGCCTGGAATATTTTAGTCCGGGGTTGCCCAGGCCCACGATTGGAAAAATTCTTTTATCATTGACATTCAACTGGTTCACATTTGGGTCCTTTTCTGTTAGAGCATCGACTAATCGTGATTGCTCAATCATGTCAAGCTTAATCTCGCATGAATGAAACCATATTCCAACAAAAAGCGCTTGAAGCCCTGGAGCAAATACCAGCAAGTCTCCTTGACCGTCTTCAAAACGTGGAAATAATCGTTGAGGACTTTGCCGCTGCAGATGTTTTGAAGTCATTGAATATAGACTCAAAATGGGGTCTACTAGGATTATACGTTGGACATCCTCTGACGGAACGCAGCGTTTTTCAGACCGTCCTTCTACCTGATCGAATTTACCTGTATCGACTGCCGATACTGAGGTCCTGTGAAGGCAAAGACAACATTGTGCACGCGATTCGAAATGTCATCGTGCATGAGATAGGCCATCACTTTGGATTTGACGACGAAGAACTGCTGGAGATGACGGGGTCAATCATTTGATAAAGGGACTCAAAGCAGAACTTGAGAAAAAGAAACGACGCCGTGAACTCATTATCTCGCTGATTTCGGCTGTAGTAATTGCTGGGCTTTTTTTTACCGGTTCGGAATTATCCCGGTCCGGAGGGGAAGGTCCCTTCAGTGGGCATCTTCTGCTCTTCGCACTCCTTGGGATCGTAGTCCTGTTAATCATTTTGATCATATTTTTCCTCATTCGGAACCTGTTTAAACTTGTTTTCGAGAGGAGGGGTAAGGTCCTTGGATCCAGGATAAAGACAAGGTTGATAATGGCGTTTGTGGCGCTAACTCTTGTCCCCACCGTAGTCCTGTTTATCGCAAGCGCTAGTGTGCTCCACACGACTATCGACAGTTGGTTCGGGGCGCAAGTGGAGGATGCGCTTACTTCGGCAGTGGTAATAGGCCAGGCTTACCATCAAAAGGCTTCAGAAAACGCCATGAAAGGCGCTCAAAGACTAGCCGATGAATTGGGTGAGAAAGGAATTGGATCGTGGTCAAAGCCTGAAGTGGCTAAAGATCTCATGTCAGTGGAAGCCAGGTCTTTAGGGTTGAATATCGCCTCTGTTTATTCGCGTGGCCGTAGTAAACCAATACTGGTTGTTTCTTCAAATCCCGGAAACGCCGACGTTCCCCGGGTATTGGAAAGCTTTCTCAAAATCGGGTTTCAGGGATCGACTGCTTCTACAGTAATCAAACTGGATTCAGGTGAAGACCTTGTGCGGGGAATTGCCCCCATAAAACCCACGGGGAACGGTAAGACAAGAGCGGTTGTAGTAGCTGATTACCTCATACCAAAGGCCCTATCAAGCAAACTGTTCGGTATAACCAAAGCGTTCGATGACTATCAGGAAGCCAAACGTGTAAAAGGACCGGTCAAGACCACCTATATTCTCATACTGTTGATAGTCGCTCTGCTCGTTATTTTCGTCGGCTTCTGGTTCGGCATGACCATGGCCAAAGAGATAACTGATCCGATTCAAAGTCTAGCGCAGGGGACTCAGCAAATAGCTACCGGTAATCTGGACGTTTTTGTGGAGCCGGTGGGAGATGATGAACTTGGCGCTCTGGTAAGATCATTTAACAAAATGGCAGCGGATTTGAGGTACGGTCGCGACGAGCTTTTGAAGGTAAACGCGGATCTGGAGAATCGCCGTAAATATATACAGACCGTCCTGACTAATATCGCAGCGGGCGTAATCGCTATCGATGCGGAACAAAAGGTTACGGCTTTCAATCAGTCATCCTTGAATCTTCTTGGAATAACTTCCGAATTGAAATTGGGGTGGCCTCTATTGGATCAACTGTACCCCGATGTCGCAAATAAAGTTCTGGGAATGATAGCTGAGCTGAGAGGATCAGATTCGGGGGCCATAGAAAAGCAACTCCAAATCCCCTTTTCGGACAAGACCGTGACACTGCTTTGTTTTGCCAATATTCTCAGGGATGAGGCTGGAATTGAATTAGGAGCAGTCCTTGTGTTCGAGGATCTCACGTTCCTTGTTAAAGCCCAGCGTATGGCCGCATGGAGAGAAGTCGCCCGTCGCATTGCCCATGAAATCAAGAACCCGCTCACCCCAATCCAGCTTAATGCCCAGAGGTTGAGGAGGAAATATCTTTCGAGCCTTGGTGATGATGGCCGGGCCCTTGATCAGTGCACAGCTTCGATTATCGACCAGGTAGAACAACTGAAAAACATGGTCAATGAGTTTTCAAAGTTCGCACGGATGCCTGCGGCCAATCCGACTCCAAACAAACTGAATGACATATTAAGGGAAGTGATCGCTTTATATCGCGCAGCCAATGAAGGAATGGAGATCAAGTTTATAACGGATGATTCTGTGCCGATTTTTGATATTGATAAGGAACAGTTAAAACGAGGTGTTATGAATCTTCTGGATAACGCCATAGCGGCCGCTGGGCCGCAAGGCAAAGTGGAAATTTACTCCAAATACGAACCAGTGCTGCGAATAGCGTCAATCAGCGTTTGTGATAATGGTCCGGGGATCAACCCCCAAGACCGTGAACGTATTTTCGATCCGTACTTTACCAGAAAAAAAGGTGGCACAGGGCTCGGGCTAACAATCGTCAGCGCCATAGTCGCGGATCACAACGGCTTTATTCGAGTCAAGGATAATGAAAAAGGAGGGGCCTGCTTTATAATAGAACTGCCTGTGCGTCCCAAATAAAAATCAGGACGCTCTTGTGACGTCTGAATTTTCGGAACAGCGCAGGGGCCCAGTGTCAGAGCGGGGCATTTATCCCTTAGTCCGGTGAGATCACCTTTGTCGCCGTATTCAGTGATTCTACAACCTCATACATATTGGTAACCTTGCCCAGCTTCAATTGGTCCGCCAGGCCGAAGGTATCAAGGCAGGTTCCACAGGAGAGGATCTCAACGCCTCTTTCCTCCAGAATGCCTATCGCTTCGACCGCTTCCTGGTCTACGGTTGTGAGCTTTACTCCAGAATTTATGAACAACATTCTCCATGGGTAAGGTGTGACGTCGATCAATGTTCTCAGGAAGCCACGCATCAGTTTAGCGCCAAGCTCATCATCTCCCTTTCCCATGATGTTGGTTCCAATATAAACGACTGTTTTTTGGGCAGAAGTCCGGTAATCTGGAATTGGGCACGGTATGAGGGGTTCTTTCTCTTCATACTGTGCGCCGGGTTTATCTATGCGGATGTCCAGTTTCCAGTTAAGGGCTTCATCTTGTGACAATTCTACAACTGCGCCCTGGTTGCGCGCGAACCTGGCCACGTTCTCTTTGGATACTTCATTATCCACTACCACGACAAAACGATTCAGGTTTCCCTGATCAAATAGTCTCTTGGTTTGAATTACAGGTTCGGGGCAGTTGAGACCCCTGGCATCCAGCGTGAAAATCTTGTCCTGAAGCGCCATTTTTGCTCCTGTATGTGAGAAAGTTGAGATTCAATTTTGTTTCGGTAGAAATTAGGGTATATAAACTTGATTATTGTCACTACGCTAAAGATGATGTCAAAGATTTTACGGTCATAAAAACACGACTTGTTTGGACTGGCCAATTGGGCGTAGAATATTTACCGGCTTGGCTCCTGGGTCAAGTATGTATCAGGATTCATGATAAAATCAATAGGTATTATCTATCTTGGGATTGTGATGATATGAAAAATGACAAACTGACAATATCGGTAATTGGCGTAGGAAACATGGGCTCAGCCATCGTTAAGGGATTGGTCCGGTCTTCCGTGACTATTCCTGAAAATATCAGAATATTCGATCCGGACGCCAGTAAGATGGCAACGCTGCAATCGGAATTAGGAGTGGTTATTTCGGATTCGATCAAAGCTGCGGTAGGAGGACCTGAAAGGGTAATCCTGATTGCTGTAAAGCCTCAGATAATCAATGGCGTTCTGGATTCGATGGCCGGCCTTGTCCAGTCGAACACAGTTGTGATATCTATTGCCGCAGGAATTTCCACTACTCAGTTGCTCGAAAGACTGGGAAATGACAAGCGGGTAATAAGAGCAATGCCCAACGCTGCCGCCATGATTGGTCATAGCGCTACCGCCATTTGCAAGGCGGGTATGGCTGATGACAAGGATGTCGAAGTCGCCACTGGTTTGTTCAATGCGGTTGGTTCAACTGTTTATGTTGACGAAAAAAATATTAACGCCGTAACCGCATTATCCGGAAGTGGCCCAGGCTATCTGTTTGTCATCATGGAGGCCATGACGGACGCGGGAGTTCTCATGGGATTGCCGCGTGATGTAGCGAGAGAACTCACAGTGCACACAGTATATGGATCCGCATGTATGGCGCAACAGGGCAAATCTTTCAGTGACTTGAAGGACATGATAACTTCACCTGGTGGAACTACAATACACGGCTTGAAGGTGATGGAACGCGCCGGAGTTCGCGGCGTGTTGATGGAAACAGTTGCCGCGGCCGCCTACCGGGCTGACGAACTTTCCAAATAATGACGGGATGTTTGCTTCCCCCCTTATTTTAGGATCATTGTGTCCTGAGGATTTGAAATGCTGAGTAAACATGTAACGCTTGAAGAAGCCCTCGATTTACTGGATCTGGAAGATGTCTCAAAGCTTCAGGAAGCCGAGAAAAAAGGTTTTATACAGCCTGCAAACCGTAACAGCAAAAAGGAGTCATTCCTGATCCAGGACCTGGTCACGCTGAAATTGGCGTTTGCCATAGAGGACATGGGGTTAGTTCCTGAACGGGCAATCCGTTACGCTGAGGCTATCCTCGGAGTCCACTCCTCCCAGATCTTCAATAAAACAATAGCTTGGGTTGAGAGCGATACCCATGAACTGTTTGGTATGTTCGCCGACAAACAGCTATCAAGGATTTTCATACGCTCATTGGATGACAACCGTGAAATTGAGGTGGGCGCTGAGAAACCGGTGCTTTTCCCGACAACAAGATGTGAGTTGAATGTTTCGCGAACAGTCAGACCTGTGATTACCCGTACGCAACAGATGATGAGTTCGAAAAAGAAGCAACCCAAGTAGGCGAAAGGCAATAGCCGATTCAGAATCTCAATTTACCAATTCGGTTAAGACGTTTTTTACTATTTATTCTTTATGCACGACTTCACGTCAATCGCCGTCAATACAGACTGAAGGTTCTTTACTACAGTTGCTTTTTTGAGTTTATATTTGACGATTGTGTCCATGGCTCCGGCTTTTATGGCTGTTCCCAACACGGTGTCAACTGTTTTTAGATCGGCCTCCAGTGTTTGGGCCAATGTAATCAGTTCAGTGCAATTTTTTGTAAGTAATTCCTGGGAGTAAGATGTGGTGGCTCCAATAATTGTCATTAGGCTCATCACCACCAGGACAAATGGATAAACCAAATATCTGCGCATATTGATCCTCCGGTCGGGTTCGTGGAAATCAGCAAAGATCCGAGAGGGGAATTCCACTTGGGACCTCAACATCGTCCAATGGTTCATATATCATATTTTGTTAATGAAACAAGTTTTAAATTGAATACTTATAACATTTAATTCGAGTAATTTATGAAACAGGCGCGTATCTAGGGAATCTTCTAATTGTCTTACGCGTAATGAAGTTGGTGTAGTGGGCGTAAAAGTTGGTCTGGTCCGGATTCACCCGGTAATTTTTTGTAATTGTTGGCTTATGATTGATTGACAGTGCGACTTTCTTAATCTATTTTGAAAGTTATGAGTGACTTCGAGGAGCGTAAAGTCATTACAAAGGGGGTAAGCTGGCGGATCTTCCTAAGGTCATTCTTGATCGAAATTATGTGGAACTATCCGCGTATGCAGAATATTGGCTTTACATTTTGCATGCTCCCGGCTTTAGACAGGTTGTTTCCGGATGAGCGACACCGAAAGGAAGTCGTCAGGCGGCAGATCGAACACGGCAACACAAATCCGAGTTTGGGGCCCATGTGTATTGGAGCCATTTCAAGGGTCGAAAATGAGGAACTTTCTCAAAATACTCCACTCATAAAAAAGAGACTTATGTCAACACTTGCCGCCCAGGGTGACCGTATATTCTGGGGCGTTATCAGGCCGGCGTCTTCACTATTGGCAGTGTTAATTGCCATGACGTCTTTTCATTATTTTTGGGCGCCTTTTGTGGCTTTGTTGATTTACAACATTCCTAATCTGGTTATAAGATACTTAGGGTTTAACGCAGGCTGGGTTGATGGGATCCACGTAGTTAAGAGATTCAAGTCCCGTACGGTTGAAGATGTCGTAGCTTTGCTTCGAGGACTGGTGTTCCTGACGTGCGGCGCCGTAACGGGTGTGGCTTTGATTCTGGGGACGGAGCATGCCAAATCCAATGATGTGGAAAACTTTTTAGCGCTTGGTTTGCTGTCTTTGGTGGTTTTTTTGACATGTTTCCTGGTCTTAAGAAAGAGCTATTCCCAGACGAGGATCATTTATCCACTGTTGTTAGTAATGATCGCAGGCTTTTTTTTCCTGCAAAAGTGGACATAAGCTAAATGATGACTGAATCTGAAATTCTTGAAAGGACCGTAGTAATAGGTAATGAACTCGGGTTACACGCTAGAGTCGCAACCGCTATGGTCCAGACCATGAAAAACCACTCATGTCATGTGACATTGGTAAAAAATGGAATGGAAGTGGATGCTCGGAGTGTGCTGGGATTGCTCCTCTTGGCCGCTACTCCTGGGTCTGAATTGATTGTACGCGCTCATGGACCGGGTTCTCAGGAAGCCGTGGAACAAATATCAAGATTGCTGGAGAACAATGGTTCAGACCATGTCAGATAAGCAGACTGTGACACCAGAAAATGGGTCACAGGAGTTCCCTCAAAACACCATCCTCAAGGGAGTCGGCGTTTCCGTAGGTATCGGTATAGGTCAAGTCGTGGTCATGGACCGGCTTGTCACTGAAATTTGCCCGTGCCGTATTTTAACTCCTGAGGAAATTGGGGATGAACTTGCCCGGTTTGAAAACGCTGTTCAGGAAGCCGAAAAGAGGCTCAATACAATAAAAAGCCACATTGTTGCTGATCACCCTCTGGGGGACCATTCCTACATTCTTGACACACATATACTTTTGCTACGTGACAAGATGCTATACGAGGGAACCAGACGCGGTATAGAGCAAGGCCGACAAAACGCCGAATGGGCCCTGTCCGAAGTAATGTCCAGAATCAGTACCGCCTTCGAATCGGTTGATGATGAGTATATTAGGGAAAGGGCCAAAGACGTCTATTTTGTCGGTGAACGCGTATTACGACTCCTCCTCGGGGTATCAACCGAAAAAAAAATACATCAATTGCCAGGCAATTCCATTCTGGTCGTTCACGATCTTTCTCCTGCTGATGCCGCTCAAATAAAAAGGGAATCAGTTTTGGCCATAGCCACCGACATAGGTGGAAGGACATCTCATTCAGCGATAATGTCCCGGTCGCTCAAAATTCCTGCAGTCACAGGATTGGAGAAAATCTGCAGGATGGTCAAGACCGGCGATACGATTATAGTTGATGGTAGTACTGGGCTTGTAATCCTCAATCCTGATGCCGAAATGATGTTTCGATACCGTCAGCGCCAGGATTTACTGAGGAATTATCATCAGTCTTTGTTGGCCTATGGGCGGTTGCCCGCGGTGACACGTGACGGTAGCAGGACGATTAAGATCCTTGCAAACATAGAGCTAGTTGATGAAATTGACATTGCTTTGGCGCACGGATGCGAGGGAATAGGGCTTTTCAGAACAGAGTACCTTTTTCTTGGTAGAGAAGATCTTCCTTCTGAAGAAGAACAGTTCGAGGCGTACAGGGCTGTACTCGCCCTGAACAAGCCTTCCCCCGTAACCATCAGGACGTTGGATATAGGTGGGGACAAAATTGCCAGTAGCCTCAATCTGCCGCCAGAAACAAACCCTGCCATGGGACTTAGGGCCATCAGGCTTTGCCTGAACCTTAAAGGCCTTTTCAAGACGCAATTGAGGGCGATTTTGAGGGCTGCCCACTACGGGAATTGCCGTTTGCTTGTTCCTATGATCTCTTGCATTACCGAGATTCATAGCACCAAGGCCATAATCGCGGAAGTCAAGGCGGAATTGGGGTCAGAAGGGGTTCAGTTTGGGGAGGATACCAAATTCGGGATTTTGGTTGAGGTGCCCGCTGCCGTGGCTATTGCAGACCTACTGGCTCGTGAAGTGGATTTCTTCAGCATAGGCACGAATGATCTGATTCAGTATGCTCTAGCGATCGACCGTCTTAACGAACATGTTAATTACCTTTACGACACGTTGCATCCTGCTGTCTTGCGGTTAATCAGACAGGTTGTCAATGCTGGCCAGGCTTATGGCGTAAGTGTCGCCATGTGCGGAGAAATGGCCGGTGATCCTGTAAACGTTCCCATACTTGTGGGGCTTGGAATAGATGAGTTGTCGATGAACGCTTTGTCCATCCCTCTGGTAAAAAAACTCATCCGGTCGATTTCTTACGATGATTGTCTGGAATTAACCCACCAAGCGTTTCAGATGCAATCCGCTCAGGAAATACATGATTTTCTTGAGAAATGGATATTTGAAAAATTCCCTGGGGACTATTTCCTGAGCCAACAGTGATCGATGAAAAATCCCAGGGCTGAAAACATAAAAATTATCTGTAAGAATAGAAAGGCTCACTTCAATTTTGAGGTCGAGGATACTTTCGAATGTGGGATTGTGTTACTTGGATCGGAAGTTAAATCCCTCCGGAGTGGGAAAGCGAACCTGTCTGATTCTTACGGCAAAGTCCGAAACAACGAAATTTTCCTGGTCGATGCCCATATTTCACCTTATATGCAGGCAAATCGACTGAACCATGACCCGTTACGGGAAAGAAAGTTACTTTTACATAAAAGGGAAATCAGGCGCCTTGCGGGGAAGATTGCAGAGAGAGGTTTTTCGCTGATTCCTTTGAAAATGTACTTTAAGAATGGTAAAATAAAAATTGAAATGGCTTTGGCTCGTGGTAAAAAGATCTACGACAAGCGGGAGTCGATAAAAAGGAAGGACCAAAGACGCGAACTGGAGCGTTTGTTGAAATTCAGGCATCAGGACCGATGATGTCATTCAATTTGAAATGGTTTGTGGAACAAATTGAACTGGCGCCTGTCTTATTTATTGGAATGTAAATTATTCGAAAGGGGGCGCACTGGTTTCGACGGGGACAGTTGAGATCGAGGCTGCATGTCGAGCCCTCCGGCGACTCGGTAATCCGCTGGAAAAAAATATACTCGCCGATAATTACGAGTACGCTCTAGCCGCGTAGGCTAGCGTCTGCCCTCTCTTTTCCTGTGAGAGTGGAGCAGGCGAGGGAAAGCAGGATAGCTGATTTTCCGGACCCGTTGGGAATGAAGCGAAAAACTAAGCGGGTTGGTCTGATGAGTACCGTGTTCGAGGGGGACGAGTCAGGCGAGAAAATAAAACTCGAAACAAACATGTAGACGCCTCAGGTCGAAGGTTTTCGGACGCGGGTTCGATTCCCGCCGCCTCCACCAGTAAGTGCTTGAAATGATTGAGAGTGATTCCCCAAAAAGTTGCATGCGACTTGCATGCAAATGTGTCTTATGTAATACTTCAAGTATGTTACGTAACTATATTTGGAATGTGAGTATAGATTTACAGTCAACTTACTTTTTTAGCTGAAAATCGTAAGATTAATAGCCCCAAAAAATCCTACACGTAAAAAAATCTAAAAACATAAAACTGTAAATGAGAGGAAGACTATCGTCACCATCGTCATTCGGAAATAATAACAATATGTTGCGAGTGATGTTAGTTTAAAGTCTGTCGGCGCCAATCGAAATAACCCATGTAATAAACTATCCACTGTGACAAATCATGCTCTTTAAGCCTGTGGAAACATGGCCGAGCAACCAAAAAAGCAACATTAGAACAAAGATTATAATTATAATGTGTTACGACAAGGGACCAGTGTCGAAATCTCACCGCCCTCTTGGCCCAACAGACGGACCAGCTCAAAAACATGGATCGACCAGGTTCACTAAAGATAGGCCAGAACTAAAATCCTTTTCTCCAAAATAACATCTACATTTTGAGATAGCGTTGAATCTCACGAAAAGAGAGGAGCAGTTCCAAATCTCTTTTCCAGGCTTGAAGGAGGCTCAAATGGCGATTATTTATACACCCAGAGGAATGGGAATGAGAGTTCTTCATGAGTTTTACGTTCGTAACAGGTGTCCCGGCGAATGTCACGCTATTGGGACTTTCATAAATACTCCCGGATGGAACAGTAATGACCTTGAAACCGGACTAAATTACTGTGTAGAAAGGGGATGGCTCGACCAAGTTAACGATTCATGGTTCTTAACTGAGGAGGGTTTCCGGGTAGCCACCTTAGAGGGTGAGCGATGTGGAGATAGTGGAACGACTCCAAAGTCCAAGCGGAGCGTCGAGGCGGCGAGTTATTGACGGAGATGAAAAAGAATCCAGGTGGTGACTCAAAGATCCTGCCGCATGGTGCGGCCGGGTCCACCTAAACTCTCAGACTTTGTGTACCGTTTGAGTCATTTCCATAGAAAAAAGTTGTTGGTTTCTAATTATTGAGTAGCCGCTCCTGTCTTGTTGTCTCTCAAATTTTGTCCAACTGGACCTGAAACATTATACAGCAGATCTAGAAACCGAAGTCTCCCTGATGGAGCGTATCCAAAATTATCTGTTCATTTCCTTCTTTCTCAAAAGCAGTCGGATCGAAAGATACGGGAACAGGAAAAACAAAATGTTGCAGATTTTGACAAAAGTTATTCCGAAATAGCTCATCAAATCATAGTCATGCCTACTCACGTCGAACCAATTTGAGGTAATCCTGTAACCCCAGTCACCACCCACGAAATAGAATATGAACCATAAAAGCAACAAAGCCAAAGTTAAGAGGAAACACGTGCCAAAGATAGCAGATAGACTTTCCAGCAGAATGTCCTGTTCGTCTTTACGCATGATCGACCTCCTCCCGGTTTCGTATAATGAAGTATCCGCCTTTGTCCAGACAAAAACCGGTCGTGCGTAAGGTGTAAAAATACTCTAGTCCATAGGTCTAAATTCCTCAGCCCTTTCACACGTCCGAGGATTTGATATGGTTCTCCCACAAATAGAATTATGGACATCTCTAAAAGACAACTACTCACCCAAAGACGCACAAATGCAATTATCGCTGACAGGTGAATATATAAAAGCTTTCAGGTTGTCCATGTCACTCGTCCTCATCTATTCCAGCGGCGGTAATCCAAAGTGTGAGAGCGCTTCAATGATTGCGTGTGGATCCTCTCGACCGAGATCGGCCAGGAAATGTTCTGGCTCAAGCCACTGGGCTGACAACATGGCGCTCATGGCGTTAAGCGCAGTTATTGGATCAACACCGGCGGCTACGGCCATGTCAATATAAATCCCCTCACCCGCAGTAATCCTATTTATGTTAGCCTCTCTAAAGGCTTTCAGATTGTCCATTTCAATGACCTTCCTTTTCACTGGCGTTGACGACATCACCACACTCGTCTCTTAAATGTATATGATTCCCATGACGCATCTCAGATTCAAAATAGTGACCATATTTCTCCCGATAGTCTGTCTATAATGTTTCAGCAGGTAATTAAACGATACAACACCAAATTAAAGGAACCGAACGAATCAGGTAGCCCTTTGATTGCGCTATGGGTAAAGGATGCATATCTTTCCCGTCAGAGGATGGAGCCACTCGAGGCAATATCCCTGGCCTTTATTTAGTTTCGAAAGGAGACCTACAATGAAAAACAGACTATTACTTATAATTGCATTTGTGTCTGCGTTGCTTTTGGTAGCGCCAGCTATGTCCGCTATCGCCTGGGGAGGCGGTCATGGTGGAGGTGGTGGACGAGGCGGCGGCGGTGGCTATGGTAGCGGCGGCGGATCTTACATGGGCGGAAGTTACGGAGGCTACGGTGGTTATGGAGGCGCCTATTCTGGCGCAGGTGGCACAGGCGGATTTGGTGGTGGCGGGACCGGCGCTGCATACGGTGGTGGTGGCGGTTCTTACGGGGGGGGAGGAAACTCAGGTGGATTCGGCGGGTTTTCCGGCTCTTCATCCGGCGGATCCCGTTGATTGATCACATTTTTTGACCGGATATCAGCTTACTTCTGAGGAT
>JAMCYH010000003.1 GCA_023474025.1 Deltaproteobacteria bacterium | reverse complement strand
TTTTCAGCATGGCGCGCTCCAGTTACGACCATTATTCTGTCATAAGGGGTGACAGGGGATACTCTGTCTATAGTCGCCCGAATCATGGTTTTTTCGCCAACAATCTTCAGGAGCTGCTTGGGTCTGTGCCGGCGACTCTGAGGCCAAAATCTAACACCGCTACCGCCGGCCATGATAACTGAATAGAGATTCATTTGTGCTCCCTCCAATTAAATAATAAGAATCATGTATTCGAGTTTTGATGTTCAAATAGTGTGTTTTCAAAAGTTCCTGCCCTAGTGTGGTCACTGCGCATTTTTAAGGGTATACACCGCTTTTTAGGACAGATCCAGCCGGAATTTTGTAATTCTCCCCATCCTTTGGCGCAATAGCGACCGTGCCTTGAATGCTGACATTGCGTTCGAAAAACACATCCCCAAATACTGTCAAAGCCTCGGCGTTAACAAGAGATAAGGAACCTGGGTCTTCAAATCTCTTGTGGAGATCCAGTGGTGAATCCAGGAAACTACGGTGGAAAGTCAACATTGGCCTGAAAGAAAATTTTAATGGCCGCTTCGGATTTCTTAGAACGTTGAAACATGAGTCTAGCACGCAGGCGTCGGACTGCAATACCATAAGATCTTCTATTTTCTTTGTTGGAAAAAATCTATCCCGTCCGACGACCAAGCCCCTGGCACGCTCAAAGCTACCTATTGCGGCGCCCATCGCAGTTTCCAACTGAACTACATGATGACCGCCGATGGTTTTTTTGTTCTGAATGATTGGTAGGTCAAAGCGACTTGAAGACAGCAATTCGTTTGTCGCCTCAAGGTCTACCCAAACATTATTAGTGTTGAAGACCCTGAAGTTTTCAATGTCCATGAACAACTCTCTGTCCTTTTCAGCGACCTGTGCGATCTCTACAAGTTCAAGAGCGTCATCCCTTACAACCAGTGTGCCCCCTTTACAATCTTCCTTTGTTCTGGGGGTTACTTCGAGGAGAAACTGGGCTTTTTCCCTGGAAACCATACCTAGAATCCAAGGCGCTACCGTTGCGGCAAGATTGTCCAGATTCGAAATAAAAGCCCATTTTATTCCCGAATCAAGAAGTTTTTTCATTACTCCACTGTCTACAAGACTTTCAAAGACATCGCCATGGCCTGGTGGGGCCCAATCTTCATGGTTTCCCAGGTCCAAAGGTACGAGGCGGTCTATTGTCAACCTTGGAACACGATTTTGAACAAACGTAACAGCTTCAAAACCAATTTTTGAAAGGAGCTCTCCTGTTGGTCTATTCGTGAAGAAACTGTTCATCAGGACCAAGGGAATTTGGCAATTGTTTTGGCGTCTGAAACATTCAATCTGACGGCAGATAATCTCAAGATACGAGTACCCGTCTTTTGCTATTAAAATCCCTTTGGGAACATTCCCTCCCATCGTAGTGCTTCGGCCACCGTTTAACTTTATGACAGCGACTCTTTTTAATAGACCTTGGCCTAGTTCATTTAATTCCCTCAATTCTTCAGGATCAGTCGGTGGTTCCAACAGAAGATTTGACTGAGGGGTCCTGACGACGCTCAGGTCCACTGAACCCCTATCAGTTGATTCTGCGACTCTCCTAACCTGTTGCAGAAAGTTTTGTATGTAAGCTTCCGAAATATGCCGGTAGCGCATCTTTCTGCAAATAAGATCCAGATTCGATCCCGTCGTCATATAATCAACCTCTGGGACAAAAGGTATTGAAGGGGCACAATTCAAGAAGCAACAGATATAAAGCGCAAAAGAAAACAATCAGCGCCCATTATAAATTCCTATGCATGTTTCCGTATGAGTCGTGTGGTCCCTTATTGACGACCTGATTGTTCACTTGGATTGTTCCGAGTCCTCCGAAACTATCTTCTTTGCTCGGTCGATCAATTCAAGGATGTTTTCCAATTTAGATTGCTGAGGCTTTTCGAAGGCTAGTCTAAATTTATCTTCTCCAAGTTTATCCATAAAAAAGGACTCGACGTCAAAACGATCGCACCAGCATCGGATCGCTCTCGAGCAAGGAAGGTTCCTTGCCTCTACACAGCAGTATGAAAAGGTTACAGGACCTCCCAATTTCGGGCACCTGATTTCCTGTTCTTCATATGGGTTACTGATATCGTTCATAGCGAATAATTCTGCTTTGCTCCCGAATAGACAAAAAGGAAATAACGGGACGCTGGAATAGGTCAAGCGTCCCGTTATGAAGTAGAATTACAAAATTGGCTTAGGGAATCCTTCCAACGCTTGTAGAGCACATTCAATTTCATCTTGAGGCATTTCGTAGTCAACTAGTTTACCCTGGAAGAAAGCGTCATATGCCGCAAGGTCCACCAAACCATGGCCACTCCAGTTGACCAGGATCACCTTTTCTTTGCCCTCTTCTTTAGCCTTCTTTGCCTCTTGTATAACCGCTGCAAGAGCGTGGTTTGTTTCCGGGGCGCTAATAAAACCTTCTGTCCTTGCCCACGTCACACCTGCGGTGAAAGTTTCGAGTTGATAGACAGCTCGAGGTTCAACGAGACCATCCAAGATCAATTGACTAACCAGAGGCGCCATTCCGTGGTAACGAAGGCCCCCAGCGTGAACAGGCGCCGGGATAAACGCGTGTCCAAGCGTGTGCATTGGTAGCAAGGGGGTCATTTGCATGGTGTCACCGAAATCGTACAGAAACGGGCCTCTGGTCATTGTTGGACAGGACATCGGCTCTACAGCAATAATCTGAACCTGTTTCCCAGCAATTTTATCCCTCACAAACGGGAAGGATATTCCCGCAAAATTGCTGCCACCACCAGCGCAACCAATCACTACATCAGGATAATCACCAATTTGCGCCATCTGTTTTTGAGCTTCCAGACCTATGATGGTTTGATGGAGTAAAACGTGATTAAGCACACTGCCTAACGCATAGCGAGTTAATGGCCGTCCCTGAGCTTCACTTGTAACAGCGTCTTCAACCGCTTCGCTGATCGCTATACCCAAACTACCGGGCGAATTGGGGTCCATCGCAAGGACCTTCCGCCCAGCCTCTGTCTCGGTGCTGGGGCTAGGCACACAAGTGGCGCCCCAAGTGTTCATCATGAGACGTCTATAAGGCTTTTGTTCGTAACTTACTTTGACCATATAAACTTTGGCTTCCAGCCCAAACTGTGAACAGGCAAAGCTCAAAGCGCTCCCCCATTGGCCGGCTCCAGTCTCCGTGGCGATCCTTTTTACACCGAACACCTTATTGTAGTACGCTTGAGGAATGGCGGTATTGGGTTTGTGACTCCCAGCAGGGCTTACGCCTTCGTTTTTGTAATAGATTTTTACAGGGCAATTGAGAAATTTCTCAAGTTTAACCGCCCGGTATAATGGAGTAGGACGCCAGATCAGAAGCTTATCTAAAACTTCATCAGGGATTCGTATCCACCTCTCTGTACTAACCTCCTGTTCAATCAGGTTCATTGGAAAAACCGGAGCCAGGTCCTCGGGTCCGATGGGTTGATGTGTGCCGGGATGAAGAGGGGGTTGCATGGGTGTAGGCATATCCGCAGCAATGTTGTACCATTCTCGTGGCATCTCATCTTCGTGCAAGAAAATTTTTACCGGCATTCTCATCTACCTCCGTGTTAAAGTACTTCATTCGAACCCTGACGGGTTTTATTTGCTTTTCAACACTACCAGATACATGAACGACAGTCATTTAATAATAGAACCTGGCTTGGCTTCTATATTAAGTTCACACAAAGTTATTTTGCCAGTCGGCGAACTGGCAGCCAGGATCATGGCCTCACTTACTCCGAACCTCATTTTTCGTTTGGCCAGGTTGCATACTACGACTACAGTCAGACCGATAAGCTCTTCAGGGGAGTAAGACGACTTGATTCCCGCAAAAACAGTACGGATCTCTCGCCCTACATCCACCCTAAGCTGTAGGAGTTTGTCTGAACCCTCGATGTTTGACGCTGACAAAATCTTGCCGACCCTAAGATCGATCTTTCCGAAATCTTCAATCGATATTTCTGGTTTAAATTCAGGCACTGCTTTTTGCTCAACCTGTGGGGAAAGATCCTCCTTCGATATTTCGATTAGATGGGTCATGGAGCCTAGCTCAAGTCTGTCGACAAGCTTCTCAAACTTATTGATGGAACACTGTTCAAGGTTGAATACCGCATCTGTCCATTTTAGCGACCCTAGACCAAGAATTTGTTCAACTTTCGCACTGTATGAAGGCAGGACAGGTTTCAGAGCTTTGAGCTTTGCCTGTTCACAGTTTGTGGCAAATGTCAGGTCATCTCGAGCTTTTTCAGGATTTATTTTTATTGACGACCAAGGTTCATTCTGTTGAACATAATTATTGGCAATGTCCGATATGGAGAGGACATTGCGAATAACGTTAGCGTATCGGAGCGACCTGTAATCCCGATAACATTGCTCGACATGAGATAATACCTGCTGTTTTAGCTGGTTACAACTTTCAGGAATAACACCTAGACGGGAATCCAGTCTCTTGTTTAAAAATCCTATAGCCCTGCTTAACAGGTTAGTGATATTATTAACCAATTCCGCGTTTACTCGGTTAACAAACTCTTCAAGATTTAAATCCAGGTCGTCAATCGATGCGCCGAGTTTGCTAGCGTAAAAATATCTCAGGAACCATGGATTGATTTGGTCGGCGAATTGTCGCGCGGTTATAAATGTGCCCCGACTCTTGGACATTTTTCGGGAGTCAACGGTCAGAAATCCGTGTACATGGACTGCCGTAGGTGTCCTGTAGTCTGCCGCTTTCAGCATGGCAGGCCAAAAGAGGGTATGAAAGTAGGCTATGTCCTTACCTATAAAATGGTGAATTTCGATGTCGGATTTGGGGTCTATCCAATAATTCTCGACAGCGATACCTTTATTACCAGAACAATAATGTTCAGTTGCTGCTATATAACCGATGGGCGCGTCAAGCCATACATAAAAGAATTTGTTTTCTTCGCCTGGAATTTCGAAGCCGAAGTAGGGACCATCGCGAGAGATGTCCCAATCTCTAAGACCTTGATCAATCCATGGTTCCTGA
>JAMCYH010000082.1 GCA_023474025.1 Deltaproteobacteria bacterium | reverse complement strand
ATTTGATCCCTGATATGCCTGGAGCCACTATGAAAATTCTTGCGCTTAATTCAAGCCCGAGAGGTGATGGTGTCAGCAAGACGGGAATTTTACTCAACGCCCTGATCAAGGGAATGGAAGAATCAGGGGCCAATGTTGAGAACGTTCAATTACGAAAGAAATCCGTTAGGCAGTGCGTCGGATGTTACACATGCTGGACTAAAACTCCCGGAATATGCGTCCATAACGATGACATGAGCAAGGAGCTGCTTCCTAAGTGGTTGGAAGCGGACATAGTCATTTATGCGACTCCTCTTTACCATTATACGGTTAATGCCAGGATGAAAACTTTTATTGAACGGACTCTCCCTGCGTGGGAACCGTTCATGCACAGAGTGGATGGCCGTACACATCATCCAATCCGACGGAAACCACCCAAAGCGGTAGTCCTTTCTGTAGCCGGGTTTCCGGAGCTAGCCGTATTTTCCTATCTTTCGAGCTACGTGAACATGCTGTTCGGCAAAGGTCTTCTGGCCGAAATTTATCGGCCTGCGTCTGAAATAATGACTTTTCCGATATTCCAGGACAAGACCGGGGCCATTCTGGCAGCGGTCACACAAGGTGGGCGCGAATTGGTTGAATCAGGTAAAATTTCCGTTCAAACTATGGGAAATATCGCGGCGCCCATAGTTGAAGATTTTGACGCCTTCGCCAATATGGCGAATGTGTTCTGGAAATCCTGTATTGATCAAGGCCTGACTCCTCTTGAGTTCGATAAGAAGAATCTGGTTTGAGACGCGATGAATATTTGAATCGTATCCAGCTTCCGGCAAGTGATCGGGGAGGAAAAATGAACAAAAACAGGACACATTATGGCTGGTTTGTTATATTGGCCGGGCTCCTTGTCACAATCGGCGCTCATGGTTTCGGGCGGATGTCCTACACATTGATTCTGCCGGCCATGAAGGACGGCTTAAATTTCAGCTACACTCAACTGGGGTTACTGGGGACGGGAAATTTTATTGGATACCTTTTGATGGCCATCGTAGGAGGATTCCTTGCAGCTCGGTTCGGTTCCAGGATAGTCATCACACTGGCATTGGCTTTGATGGGCGTCACCATGATTTTTACCGGTTTTGCAGAAAGCTTTCAGTTTGCTTTTGGAACCAGGCTGCTGACAGGGTTGGGGAATGGGGCCGCTTATGTCCCGGCTATGGCCCTTGGTTCAGCATGGTTTTCGGTCGAGCGCCGGGGATTTGCCACAGGCATAGTATCTGCGGGCATAGGTGGTGGCACAATGATTGCCGGCCTGCTAGTCCCTATTATTCTTAACGTCTATGGGACTGAAGGGTGGCGTTTTGCATGGTACTACCTCGGAGCGGCAGTACTGGTAATTGCCTGCGTAGCGGGACTTGTTATAAGAAATCGACCCGAAAATTTGGGGCTGCTCCAGATCGGCGCAAAAACCGATGACGGACGTAATATTCAAAAGCCAACAGTTGGAGTAATGGATTGGAGCAGGATTTACAAAGTCAAATCTGTCTGGTATCTCGGCGGTGTTTATTTCCTGTATGGATTTTCCTACATCATCTACATGACTTTTTTCGCGGCGTATCTTTGCCGGGAAATGGGTCTGACGTCACAGGAAGCCGGCAGACTTTGGGCGCTTGTTGGGGGACTGAGCATATTTTGTGGAATCATTTGGGGCGGGCTTTCGGACAAGTTGGGACGCGCTAAGGGAGCCGCATTTGCGTACGTTGCGCTGGCCATATCTTATGCTGTTTTCGCATTATTTCAGGTCAAGATAGGGTTCTATCTCTCCGCAATAGTGTTCGGCCTTACGGCGTGGAGTATCCCTACGATTATGGCCGCTACAGCAGGTGATTATGTCGGCCCGAGATTAGCTCCGGCGGGACTTGGCTTCATAACCCTTTTTTTTGGGATCGGCCAGGCGCTTGGGCCTTGGGTCGGCGGCTATCTCGCTGATGTGACAAGGTCCTTTACAGGCCCCTTTCTGCTCGCATGCGCAGTATCTCTGATTGGAGCGATCATGTCTTTGGGTTTAAGAGCAATAAACACATCGGACTCTTAGGCAGGCTCCCTTAGGCGCCAATAGTCACCTCCCGATCAAGCCTCCGTTTAGGCGCCGTGTTCCGAGATATTTTTTATTTGATCCCTGATATGCCTGGAGCCTATGTTGAAAATCCTGATAACCTGTGAAGCCTGTTCTCGTAAAAATGATTTCATAAACGCTATTATTCCGTATAAGGAAAGGAGTAACGAAGCGATGAACAAATTTTGGACAATCTGTTTGACATTCACATTTGTGCTGGGCTTTTTTGTAGTTGACTCAAAATCTCAAAATCTTATTGCAGATCAACAAAGACAGCAGCAAGAGATCGACCGGCTCAAGAATGACGTAGACGAGTTACGGCGAAACGTACAAAGCATGAGAAGAGAAATTCTTAAAAAATCCATCGCTGCTGACAAGGCTGTTAAGGAAAATCCCCCAACCCAAGTTGCTCCTCCAAGCACCGTCCTTTCCCCTGCCGAACAGGAAAAGGTCAAGGCCAAAATTTGTCAGAGAATCGGGCAATTCTTTGAACAGATCGATAAGGCGTTGAACATGTCGGACCCGTCAAAGGCAGGTCAGTCTATGAGGAAATCTGTCGCACAGCTTAATGCTGAGCTGGACAGCTACGGGCAATCGGCAAAAATTCGGGACTTGATGAGTTTAGCCGAAGCATTAGCATGGGATACATACGTAGCCGTTGAAAACCGTAATAGCATCACTGGAAATGCTGAATTCATAAACTACATAAAGGGCTATAAGGAAAGATACGAGAAACGATGTCTTAACCGCTGATTCACTGGGAAATCCTGATTGCAGGCTCAAATGCCGAGGATTTTCGAACAATTGAACCTGACTTTAATAAGGCGTGATGATCGTGGCGCGGCCGCTTCAATTTGGTAGATGGTTGAGTCGCATCGTTGTGGTCCAGGCGCCGATCATCATAGTGGGGTAATTGCTTGGCTCGATTTGTCTTTTTTCGTTAACCGCATTAGCTGTTGGATCATGGAGTGTTTGTTCATCGATCTTGTAACAATAATTCGAGGAAAGACTTTCTGTACGAAGCCGGCGCACGATTTTTTCTCGCAATCACGACAAGATAATCTGGCTCAAAATAGTGGTCTAGAGGCAGGAACTCCAACTTTCTCTTTTTGAGAATGGGCAGGCCCTTTACTATTGTTGCGAAAGAAACCCCCAATCCCATTTCCACATAAACAGAACTCAGGTCAACGTTGGATGATTCCATAACCACAGTATATGAAAGACCGAGACTTTGAAGCCGTTCATGTATGTCGAGATGACCGGCGTAGTGGGGTAGTCTCACATCCAGTACAAGAGGAAATTTGGCAACATCCTCCAGGCGCAGTCTATTTAACGAAGCCAATGGGTGCCCTAATGGGACCATCAACACTGTGTGAACTTTCTTCCATTGCCACGAGATGAGATTGGGGACTGTTACAGGCCCGAGGACAAACCCAAAATCGACCTCCGCGTCTTTCACAAGCTCAATCACAGATTTCTGAGGACGATCCAGTATCGTTAATTGAACCTCGGGATACTTGATACGATATAATTTGAGTATTTTGGGAAACAGATGATAAAGCGTAGTGAAGGGGGCCGCCACGCTGAGTGAGCCTGTTTGATTTCCCTGAAGATCCCTCAATGACTCAATAAAGAATTCATACTTTGATAAAACTTCCTCAGCAAATTTGAAGAGCCGTTCCCCAGACGCTGTAAGTTTGAGTCTTTTGTTTCCTACTCTCTCAATAAGCTCGCAGCCCAGTTCATCTTCAAGCGCCTTTATTTGTTGACTTAATGCTGACTGTGTCCTGAATGTGGCTTCAGCGGCTCTGGTAAAGCTCCCTAATCTAATCACCTGATAAAACCCTGTGATTTGGCGTAATTCCATTTGTGATGATTTTTTCTAATCTATTTCATAAAATATATTAATTTGTCTTATGACAAATAGCGCATTTATTATTCGGTTAAAAGAACAAATTTTCAAGACCGAGGTGTTGTCATGAAAGATTCTTTGAAACCGGGATTAACATTTGATTTCAGGTACGTGGTTCCGGAGAACAGGACTGTGCCGTTTCTCCTCGCTGAATCAAGTGAATTTCAGGAAATGCCGAAGGTGTTGGCCACCGGGTTCATGGTTGGCTTGATTGAATGGGCATGTATCCAGGGGATAAATCCCCATCTGGACTGGCCCCGGGAACAAACAGTAGGCACTGCTGTCAATTTCACACATTCAGCTGCCACACCACCAGGATTGACCGTCACCGTAAAGGGAAGATTGGAAAGTGTAGAAGGTAGGAAATTGACATTTTCAGTATCAGCCCATGATGGCATAGATGAAATATCACAGGGTAGTCATGAAAGGTTTGTGATAGACGCCAGGAAATTTAATCACAAAGTATCGATGAAAATTGGCATTAAAGGCGAGCCATGATCGATTAAGCTTTATGTTTCACATTGAATGAGGTTAGGATATTGATAGTCAGTGCGGAAATGTGGATTGATGATAATTTTTTTATTGACTGGGAAACTTTTGAAGCGTAATCAGTAACATAGCGGAAATAAGATCTTTGATTATACTAGAAACCAAGTAGTCTCCTGGAGATCCTACAAACATTTAGCGATCGGTCACCGGCGTTTGAAAAACCCGCAGTAGGTCGGTTGTAAGACATTAGGTTTGTGGGTTTTTCGAAAAAGCGCCGGGCCTGGCCATCGCCGCAGAATCGAGGGGGTTCTGATGCAATGGTTGGATCGGTTTAAGTTAATGACTCAGGAACAGGTCGCGTCTACAATGGTAGACATGATCTCCTATGTGTCTCCGGATACGTTTATCAAGCTAAGCGCTTTGGCGTCACGACTTGTTTCCGGTGTGAATGCAAACTCAGCCGTCGACGCTGTGCTCGAAAGCCTTCGCGAAGGAGAAAACGGCCAGGCGACCAAAATGTTCCGGCGTGTGATGACGGAACTCTCTCCTAATTGTCTGAAAACAATGAACATGATCCC
>JAMCYH010000287.1 GCA_023474025.1 Deltaproteobacteria bacterium | reverse complement strand
ATTCAGACACGATATTATTTGTGGATGCGCAGCAGCTTAAGAGAAGACAGAATCCCAAGGCTAATATTCGGTATATTAACGGGCCAGTCATGTTTTTTGGAATAGTTAACGCAATTATATTCAAAAGCTGTTTTTGAAGCATTTGCTTGCCAAACCTGTGATCCTCTCGGAATGGTCTTATCCTATTCCTTCAATCTAACAACTATTGTTGGAGATGAAAAGAGGGAATATTACTACCAAGGTTTGAACAAGCAAAACCAAAAGGTCAGCGAGATCCTATAATTCTTGAAAAAGTCCCTCGAATACCCTCTCCGATTGACATGATGTCCTGGCCAAACTGTTGAATAACGTTGTTCGGCTGATTCTGGACAGGAGCTTGGACAGGCGCTGTTTGATTTATCTTAGCCCCAACTTGTTGAGGATTGCCAAAAGAATCCAATATGGACCCACCTATTAGATTACGGTTGGGCAATGGTTGAGCCTCAGGCAAATCCGAGGGACTTTGAGCTGGATATCGCGAATATTGCTGAGGAGTTCCATTTGTAGCCCCAGGGACGGTTGCGAGGACCCGCCCGGAAGAGTCAGGTTGCATCTGGGCGGGTCTGCTCCCAGGTGGCAGGTACGGTTTAGCGGCTGGAAGCTCGCCAGTGGTATTACTAGAGTTTTCTTTAACATTGACAGGTTTTTGAAACGAAGAAGCTTTTGCCCCGTGGAGAGGAGGGGCTGGTTTAGCCCTGGATTCAGCAAAAGGATCAGTAGTCGAAGGTCTGCGTGGAGTTATGGCTTTATTGGTTCGCAACGCTCTGGCTGGAGTTTTGGTTGGTTGATGAGCCCTTTTGGCTTTTTTTGGTTTAGTAATTGACGAATCAGCTTCGCTTTTTGTAGATGTTCCGCTTTGAGTCACGGAAGGCTTGGATGTCTCTGTTGTCTCCTTGGGCTTTGAAACAGGCCCCGGCGTCTCACGCGCCGGTTTGAATGGCAAAGCGTTTATGTCGGTTTTCGGGGTTTCTTCATTAGGGACCGGGATGGGAGCTTGAGGGCCTAAAGGCGCTTGGGTGGGTCCCCTTTTTGTAGGTCCTCCTACAACTGGAGCCTGTGGAGGAGCAGCGATACCCTGTTTGGCGTCGGTTTGAAATTGACCTCGGTTTTTGGAGAGTTCAATTTCCCGAGATTCTGATAGCGTAGCTAAAATGTCGTCTCGTTCAGCCATATTCCAGTCTGTAGGTCCAACAAAAAAACCTAATGTTTTACCATCCTTGTCGATGATGTAAGTGGTTGGATATTTCGGAATTTCATAAATAGCCACCGAATTTCGGTCTGTCACAAAAAGGGAAGACTCTCCTCGGACAAATTTCTTGGCGTTGACTTTCAATGAATGATCTGGATCGAAAGCGACTAGAAGTTTTGTCGGGTTAGCGCCCAGGAACGCCTTAATCTTCTCGATTGGATCTACCAGATTCAACGCTACAATTTGAATCCGCCGATTTCCGTATCTTGACTGTAATTTCTCAAGGCTTCGCATCTCTTTGGGCCATTGGGGGGAATCAACAGTCCAAAAGCTCAGGAAAATTATCTTACCTTCCAGTTGTCGTAAATCAATCTTGGCGCCTTCTATAGTGGTAAATCTGAGATCATTGGCCGGGACCTCAAATTTGAGCCGATGAAAACTAGACTCCCTTAGCGCCCGGATCAAAGATTCGGAATTTTCAGCGTTTGAAGCGCCTACAGCCTCCTGGACAGTAACACACAGAAGGATTGCCAGGATTGAGAGAAAACGAGTCATCAGTGGGCTCCAGTAGAAATATAACAAAGCTATTTAATTATAAATTATAATCATAAGTATTTCAAGGCCTTTATCTGATATACAACTCTTGCTTTTTTATAAGCCAAGCTATATAAGGCAAATTGTCCGGGGTGGCGAGATGATCGCCCGCAATTGCGCGAGAGGAAAGTCCGAACTCCAAAGGGCAGGATGCCGGGTAACGCCCGGTGGGGGCAACCCCGAGGAAAGCGCAACAGAAAGCAAACCGCCTTCGAAATCGAAGGTAAGGGTGAAACGGTGAGGTAAGAGCTCACCGGTTCTCGTGGTAACACGGGAAGCCAGGCAAACCCCATCCGGAGCAAGACCTAATAGGGAAGCGATTGAGGACTGCCCGTCCGATGCTTCCGGGTTGGTCGCTTGAGGTGGCGGGTAACCGTCATCCTAGATGAATGATCGTCGTCCGGTTTTCCGGAAACAGAATTCGGCTTATTGTCCACCCCGGACTACTAACCTAACGTTTTCCAGGCGGTTTAGGTAAAGTAATGTATTCGATGACACGTCTCTGTTTTTGATTGGATGCCCTAATCTGGATGTGTCCGGTTGTGTCGCAGACATATTGAAGTCATTCGCTCAGACAAGAATCTGTAAGAAAAGGAGCTAACAATGGCTGCGTCAGATAATCATTCCGACGACCCAAAAACCGCGAATGAAAATATTTTAAAGCCCGACAGTTCTCAACTAGGACCATCCCGATTAAGTCTTACACTACTCATAGTGGTGGTAATAATTGTCACGGCCATTTGCTCCGTCTATCGAAATGAATTGTTTTCCGTCATTCGTGAGATCTCAGCGAAAGTCCTGTCTAAACACCCACCAAGGCAAACGGTTCAGAATGTTGGGAACGGGAACTCTCTGTCGACAGGGCCCGGTGTTTCTATAGTCGCTCCAAAAGCTCCAACCTTGGAAACTGATAAGGAACCAAGCGATAAACTCTCATCAGCTTCCAGTCAACCTGAAAAAGTTCCTGTAACAGATTTCCAGCCTTTATCTTCTTTCAACGACCAGCAACAGGCTAGTAGAGGCGCCTCTGGTCAACCCAACACTTCCGTCAATCCAAACACAGCCATTCCAGAGGGACCTACTCAACATCACGAAAACTCTAAATCTCTGGACGCCGATCTTCAAAAAAAACCAACTTCCTCTCACTCCAATGCGGAAAACAAGGGCGGTTCTATCCCTGTTACTCTCGAAAGAATCAATCAACAGTCGAAAGCCGTTGGACAGACCGGCGGATCAAATACCGCAACCGAAACTCAGCCAGCGGTTGATCGCAAGGATAAAACAGCCACCGGGAGCGCCGAGCTGGAAAGTCGTGATAAAGCCAGTAAGCCTGATGTCTCACAAGAATTTCAGCTTCCAGGGTCTATTCGTGTAAAGATTGATAACTACACTGGTGTCTACAACAAATGGGGACTCATGGTTATCGCGGACAATTCCGCTGTGATGAATCGGGAATCCAAACGATGGAAGCCTGCGAGGGTAAAACTGGCCAAAGAATTTGCCTCTGCGCTTCCGGCGGCGATTCCACCAGGCTCAAAAATTGCCATGAAGAATTTTTCCTGTAAGGAGGATCCTGCTAAAGAAAAAGGCCCTTGTCCTGTTCACATAGTTTATAACTGGGCTGAATATCCATTTAAAGGGCTCAAGGAGAAAATCAGCAGTATGGGGTCAGGGAAGGTGACCAATCCCTGTGGGGCAGTAATTAGCTCTATTAAAAAGGACTTTGTTGGAATAGGTAGTCATGTCCCAAGGATATTGCTCATTACTTGTGGTCAGGCAAAATGTCCATCAAAGGAGACTACCCGTGTCCTGAGTCACCAAAGCCCTGGCACAAAGGTGACAGTGGATGTTCTAGCTCTTGGTATGCCATCAAAGAGACATCCTACTTATTCTTTGCTCGCCAAAAAATCCGGGGGACTGTTTATGCCAATAGAGACTGAGGCGCAGTTAGAAGCGGCCATGGATCGTTACAAAAAGGCCCTTCGCTCCTCAACCTTCCAAAGAATAGAAATTCGCAACGACAAGGCAACTGTCAGCGTACCTCCTGATGAAGATATGGCCCTGGCCCCGGGGATGTACACTGTCATTCTGCCCAAACTTAAAGGGATAGCGGAATCTCGGAGAGCCTTACCGAATGTTAAAATTAAATCGGGGCATTCCACACTTATAGAAGTGAATCCGAAAAAAGGTAAAGCCACCATAAAAGTTCTAGATAAACAGCGTTCAGCGAAATAGAAATCAGCTCCGGATCAAAACAACTCTTGATGATGTTGATTCTATATTCCCGTTTGAGTCTTGCTTAGAAGGTCTATCGACTTAAACTAAAAGACCGAGGCGGCTCGGTCTTTGGTCAATTATTAGAATTAATGAATTCGATTGTGATTTAGAGAAGATACTCAAGGACATGCTGAAACAGGGCTAGTCCAGCCTCTGGTAGCTATACAGAGTGAAATGGCGTCATTTGATGGCTTCGCCTCTTAATTGCCGATGCAGATTTTTAAAATAGGCTTTTTGACATTTGTTAACACAGATAGACGAATATGCCCAATAATTCGCATCGTCATTAGGATAATCCTCGTGACACGCCCTAATGCAGCGATCCCGTTGCTGTTCAATATCCTGAGCAAAAATCGAGGGACTGACAAAAACTCCCGTACACAGGAACATCATCAATAGAACCAGGAAGTAATTACATTTCGTCATAGCAACGCTCCTTTCCTTAAAACATGTGAACATGTCTTGTCTTCATAAAAGTTGTAACACGAATCACCTTTTTGTTCCTGTAGGTTTGGCATTTTCAGGTCTGCAAGGCGCTAACGTAATTTTATGTTTGCGATAGCCATCTGCGCCATCTCGGCCATCGCAAACCCTATTCATTTTCAAGAAGCAAAGAGGTATTCCGACAGGAGCCTCAGGCCCAGTGATCGGCTATGGGATCTTTTTCACGCAAGAAAGTATCTTTTCAGGAGTCACAGGCAAGTCCATGCACCTGTAGCCTGTAGCATGATAGACCGCGTCGGAAATGGCGGGCGCAGTAGGTGAAGCGAGACCTTCACCGGCTTCCTTGGCTCCCATTGGCCCTTCCGGCTCATAGGTATCAATATGCGCTACCTGGCTGGGTGGCATGTCAGCGGCAGTTGGCATCTTGTAGTCAACGAAACTCGCATTCAGGGTCTTGCCTTTATCCATCACAAACTGTTCGGAGAGAGCATATCCTAGCCCCATCTGGATTGAACCTGCAAGCTGTCCCTCG
>JAMCYH010000065.1 GCA_023474025.1 Deltaproteobacteria bacterium | reverse complement strand
TAGCAAAAGAGGCGCTCACGGCAAAAGCTCAGACACTATTGACTCAGTAACCGATGGTACTTTTCCACCTTCAGAGGATCAATTTTTTGTCTAGACAGAAGGGTACACTTCATAGATACGCATAGCAGGAACTAGATTTATGTACTGTTTCAGACATTTCAACTGGAAAAGCTGTTAGTTCCTTATTATTGATATGGCCTCTGACAGGTAACCAACTTTTTTCTAAGCTTCTGTCTAAATTGGGCTGAAACATTATAATTATACATACAAAGATTAGTCTTCGATTTTTTTAGCCTAGGATTTTTGATTCGATTTTTGTTCCATGATCATCTGGACCACAATTTTGGTAGCGGAGCCAACCACGTCGGGACAATGCTTGTTATGCCCTCCCAGACTCTCAAATACTGCCCAGTCATTCCTATCCAATAGGTTGAAGCTCCTACCCATTTTCATCTTTTGTATCTCGCCGCAGGTTAATGATTTGAATTGTTCGAGGAACCGTTTGGTGAATTCGGCCCCTAATTGGTAAGCAACAAACCGTTTCTTTTCTGGATCTTGAATGCCTCCCAGTGAGCGGCCATAAAGCTGGCTGAGAATCATCCCGGCCCCTACCGTTGCGCCACACTGTCCCTTGGATGTGAGTCCCATACCGCCGCCTTGGGCATTGGCAGCACGGAAAATATCTTCGCTCCGCATTTCAGGAAAAAGAGTGTAAACAGCCCCTACCACACATTGCGCACACCCGTGGTAGTCCTTTTCGAATTGAAACCCGTTGTCATAAGCTTTTTGTAGAATGGCCTGATCCATTGTTTCGGCCGAAGAAGTCGTAGTACTCACGCCTAACCCTCCAATTATCGCCGCTGCCATCCCAGTCTTCAAAATTTCACGCCTTTTGAGTTGAGTTTCCACATCCAATCCTCCCGAGAGATGTTGGGGTACTTTTTACGGTACATTCCTGAAGGAAAAAATAGGTGGTTTCTAACTATATAATGTTTCAGCGCTCATTGGACAGAATATAGCACCAAAGGTGTCGGCTAAACACAGAATTTCTATGATAGTAGCTATTATTTAACCCGGGGTATTTTTTCTCTGGATGGCACGTGTAAGGGCTTTTCCCCGTTGAATGTCTGGAAGATTACATGTGTCAATCGTCACAAGTTCACACGTGGCAGCATTTATAGAACCAGTCCTTTACATGTGCTATCGTCGGCCTGCCGCCATCGCTTTCAATCCAACAATTTTGTCGGAAAGGAAGAAATTCGGTCTCGTACATGAATACAACTAACGTCCTTTGTTTAAAAAGTAAGAAAACCATTTTCACAACATTTACCGAAAATACTTTCCTTTAAGGGTTTGCTGTAAATAGCTTGGCAAATTTGGTCCCATTTTTTGATAGGATAGTAGTGGATAATTGATGATGCTAATTGATAACCAACTGATAGGACAAGTGAAAATGAACGTGAGTAACTAACTTTCTTGCCTTCACACGGCAGGGGTCGGAGGTTCAAAACCTCTCCAGCCTACCAAATAAATCAAGTAGTTAGGTCATGCAACAGCATGGCCTTTTTCTTTTGTTTTGCTACCATCTTACACAAAAAGCTGAAATCATTTCCCAAAGAGATCACACCAGTGACATGGGATGGCGAAGGAATGAAGCCGGAGGCCATGTGAAATGATCGCTAAAACGGACCTTGTCAATTCCAGCAGGCTGTGGCAAATTCCTGTTGGTAAAAAGATAAGGACAGATTGTTATGCTAATATATGATCGGATCAATGAAAAGCGATAAGAATTGTGCAATAGAGAAAATATGATCTATGCCCAAAAAATTCGAAGGAATGACTACTTTTACCTCTAAATCTCACTAAGAAGTTTCGATTGACGACAAACGAATCGTCTTCAGGAATTTTTACAATAGGCTCATCAGATTGCAGATTCAGCCGATAAGTTAGGCTTGAAGGCTATAGAGCTTTTAAAACAAGCCTAAACTACTCAGAATATAAATCCGTTTCCGTATACCGAGAGATTGTTAATGCGAACAGAGCTTAAAGATGCGCTGGGTTTCCAAGAGACTCAAGTAGCTTCAGAGATCATTCTCAATGAACACCAGGCGGTACGACTGCTGCTGATACGCGCCATTGAAGAAAAGCGGCCCGATATCTTTTCGGAGGAAGTCAGGGCGGGGGCTAACTGCCAAGCTCTCGACGCGGACACGGAATTAGGTTCACTCGACAGACGGGCCAAGATTCTTTTCGACAATGCGCCTGAGCCCATAAAAGTATTTAACCGAGCTGCGTTGTACTGGATGCGCCCTTTACCGATGGCAGTGTTCATCCTGATTCTGGGATCCATTCTGGGAATGGCCTCTAATTTCCTTGGGAATCTAAGTCAGTTTCACATCGTTAAGAATCCGATAGTGTTTTTGATTCTTTGGAACTTAGGGGTGTATGTCGTCCTCTTTCTCCTTTGGCATCGCAGACGCTCACTCGCTAGCCGCACCAGCCTATTAGCCAGTCCCGATGTTGTTGACCGGCGTCTGCCGGATTCATGCGAAGTCGCAGATGTCAAATTGTCGGGAGTACGTAGCGGTCCCGGCGCCACGTCGCCGCCTGGCCATAATTGGTTTGTTAGACTTTTCCTGAGACCTGTCTTTGAAAAATTGCTGCAGTTGTGGGTATACTTTACTCAAGGAATAGCCGAAACCAAAATATGGACAGGGACGTTGCATTCCTTTTTCACATATTACTTCAAGGCTGCAGGTCAGGTAGTAGATGCGAGGCTCCATTACATTCTTCACCTCCTTAACATTGGTTTGGTAATGGGAGTTCTTGCAGGCACATATTGGCGTAGTCTTTTCTTTGAATACAATGCGGTTTGGGAGAGCACGTTTATCCGAGCTCCCGCCACGCTAGCCACAATTTTGAACGCCGTTTTAGGGATGGCCTCATTGGTCCTTGATGGTCGATGGTTCACGCCTGCGGACGTTGAACCTCTCCTTCATGCTAACGGGACGCTTGCAGGTCCCTGGATACACAAGCTCACAGTGATGGCGCTGCTTTTGGTTGTCGTTCCGCGTAGCATTCTGATGTGGCTGTCTTCTCTTCGTGTCAGGCGCTGTACGAATCAAATTGAGATTGATATGTCAGAGCCATATTTCGTCGACGTCATCCGAGAAATAGGACAATGTCCTTCTTGTAGTGGTAACGATGACGATGTTTGCCACAGCGCCCTTGAGCCGACAGCGCTGGTTGCTCCACCGGCGCTTCCGCTTAAGGGGGTTACTATGGAAATAGCAAACCTTCTTATAAAGGCTTTTGAAGCACTCTCGTCTAAACCTGATGAAATATATATTAGATCTCAAAATTACACCGTGTCAGGGTGGTGTTATCACCAAGAAGGCCTGGCTGGGGTTGCGGGAGGTGGTGCCGCAATTGTGCCAGGTCTCCACATACCTGCCATGGGTTTAGATATAGGCATTTTGGTCAATCGCATGGGTGAATGTTGCTACGGAATCGGCGGTATTATGGGGTCGGCGAGTGGGAAGGGTAATGTTCTGGAAAAAGAAGATCTGGCCAATATTTTAGCGCTCTGGAGTGGAGCTATCAGTGTTGATCAACTTGACCAGACGCTAACCCAAGATGGGGGAGCCAAGCTTGGCGGTAAGATCGCTAGGCCGGTCTTGGGTAAGGTAGTAGCGGTGTCCCTGGGTGTTCTTGGGACGGCGGGGAGCCTGACGGCAACAGTTGCGACTAAGGTTTCCGCTAAATTGGGGGCTAAGATTGCCGCAAAGATGGTGGCGGGGTGGATACCATTTGCGGGGGCCCTAGTCTCCGGTGGAATAAACGTCTGGCTTGTATCAAGCGTTGCTAATACAGCAGAGAAATACTACATGTGGAAGGTAAGACATCTGGACTTCTCCTCGGGTGGCCGCTCATCGTCGCAATCCTGACTCTTTCTGCGGCGATAGCAGACCCGAAGGCAATCTACTATTGCGTTGCGTGACTTAATTGCATATTCGGCAACCAGAGTTTTTTCCGCATAAGTCCGTTTGAACGGTTGGACCCTGCGCTCGTTGTATTGTTTGATATAACTCATGATCTGTTTTGCAAGTTCCTAATAATATTCTGAACAAAATAATGACCCCAATCTTTCCAAGGCATGTCCGGATTATTATCGAAGAACTTTTCGATACCGTCAGGGAGTGAGCCGATTTTTCTACCACCTTATTCACTCGATCTTAACCCCATCGAACCCCTCTAGCTCGTCATAAAGGCCGAATGGTTTTCTGGATTCTACGCCAAAACCAAAGATCAACTCATCGACCGACTCACCCACGCTCTCAGAAAGCTCATCAACAGGCAAGATGAAAAGACTAGGACTTGCCCCATTCCGAAAAAACTTTAGAGAAACGCTATATACATTTCTGTATGAAAAGAATGTAACTGGTGGATCATCCAAAGGAAATGATGGAATTTATAAACCTACCAGAGCCCCACTTTATTGACATTTTGAAAGAACAATTTTCCTGAACAGGGTCGTGTCCCTTACACATTAGGACAAAACATCACCTAAATACAGACCGTCGCATTGTGGAGTTTTCATTTTAGCGGGTCATCAGGGCGTTGTATTGCAACTGATCTTCGTACATCCGGAGGAAAACCTCGTGCTTGGCGTCGTGGTACCTGGCGGCGGCGCCCTGGCAGGGTTCGATAACCGTGTCGGCGGCGCTCATTTTAGTCATCGCTTCAGTCACTGAGGCGTAATCTCCGGCGGCGACGGCCCCGAGCATGGCGGAACCCAGGAGTACTGCTTCGGGTTCTTTGGGGAGGACGATTTTTCGTCTTGTGATGTCTGCGTGCTCGCGTAAGAAGATGGGATTCTTGGCTCCACCACCGGTGGTGAGCACGATGTCGATCTCGTATCCACTTTGGCTCATGACGTCCAAAATGTGGCGGGTACCATGGGCGATTGCCTGGACTGTGGCCAGGTAGAGCAGGGCAAGGTCTTCAACGCTGTCGCTGAGTCTCAGACCCGAGATCATCCCGCGGGCGTGAGGGGTTCGATGGGGGTAAGATCGAGTGAATAA
>JAMCYH010000173.1:21944-23330 GCA_023474025.1 Deltaproteobacteria bacterium | reverse complement strand
GGTGTAACCCGATAGCGCCCTACCCTGCCATTTTCTTCGATCCTTAACCAGTGGAAAGCCGCTCCTAACGGAGCTTCAACCCATCCCAATCCTTCACCGGAAGCAGTTTTAAAATCTCCCGAATCGGTGTCTCCCCGAGGTACGCTAGAGGCGCCCTGCCTGATGATTTCGGCCGACTCCTCTGCCTCGCTGAATAAAACACGAAGACGGGCATAGCCGTCACCAGCGAATTCAACGGGTACGTTAAATTGCATGCTTCGATTGTAAGATCCGTAAGGTAAGACCTTCCTTAAATCGCGAGCTACACCCGAGGCCCTGGCAACCGGCCCCACTAATCCGTATGAAATTGCATCTGTTTCAGCCACTATTCCAACTTCTTCGAGGCGATCCAGGAAGCTGCTGGAGGAACGTAGCATTCCATGAAGAATACCCAACCTTTCGACTACCGGATTAACTGCATCTGCCAGCTTCGAGCACTCTTCATCGTGGAGGTTAATGGACAAACCACCCGGAATGTTTACGCCAAACAGGTACCTATGCCCAGTAAGCACACATGAGAGTCGCAAAAGTTCTTCTTCCAGTATGCTGGCTTGACTGGACGCTACAGCCAGAGCGGTAGATCGGCATATGGTTGCGATTGCGCCTACATGGTGGCGTAAACGTTCCAGCTCGGCCAGGAGAGTACGCAGAGATTGCACGCGGGAATTAGGCTCAAATCCAGATATTTTTTCCACTGCCTGACAGAATGCCAGGGAATGGGCAAATGCAGAGGTACCAGAGAACCTCTCAGCCATTAAAAGGACCCGTTCAATTGGCTGTCCCTCTGCCAGTTTTTCGAGACCACGATATTTGTAAAAAAAACGTGGAGTTGTTCTGACGACATCCTCACCCACAGTTTCAAGAAAAAATTGGGCCGACTCGGCGTAGTCGGAATAAACCGGTCCTATTGGCATTATGAATGCGCCGGGGGCCTGGAGTATTCGTAGTGGTTGCCATTCCGGTTTCACTTCTCTATGAGGATATGGCATTGCAGCGTTGAAATCCGATCGCATGGGATTGACACCCTCCGGCCATTGCTCGTGCAATACAAAGTCTCCCAGTCGTGGATGGCCTTCGAAAGTGATTCCGAAAAGGTCTTCGACTTCTCTCTCATGCCAATCAGCCGCATGGACTTGAGCGCTGACGCTTGGCGCCACTTCATGAGTCTTCGTCTGTCGAATTAAAACATGAACCTGACCACAGCCAACATCACCATAAAATATGTAGCGCAGGAGCCAATCAGTTTCGTTTTCATTGGCGACTAGAGTTGCAAATTTATAATGAGCCTCGACGGTTAGCCATTCACACACATCAGGCAATTTGCAAGAAGGACATTCAATCAAAAAT
>JAMCYH010000173.1:17430-21934 GCA_023474025.1 Deltaproteobacteria bacterium | reverse complement strand
GGTCACCTCCCTAACAGAGTCGCCGCTAAATGCAAAAGATTTAGCAGAGGTCCAGGAATATACACGCCAAAAAGACATACAGGGATCGCTGCAAGTCCAATACCGATAGCGTAGCTTCGAGGTAATGCAGAGACTTGGGAGTGATCAGTGACCTTACCGAAAACCATGTGCGAAACATGAAACATTATTGCGCAAAAGGCCACAACCACGAACAAAGCCAAAAGACCAACAGAAAAGTATTGGCCGTTTGAAATACCGGATTTCAAGATCACAAGCTCACTCATAAATACTGCAAATGGAGGAGCCCCGGAGATGGCCAACGCCCCTAAAAATAAAGACACTCCGACAAAGGGCGACTTCCGGATAAGACCTCGCACTGAAACTATTTCACGGGATCCAGTAAGCCTTAGAGTGGCGCCGGCGGCAAAAAAACAGAAAGACTTGGTGATCGCGTGCGTCAGTAATTGGTAGCTGGCTCCAAAGTAGGCTCCAGCTCCACTTAAACCTACAGCCACCAAAATGATACCCATATGTTCTATGGTGGAAAAAGCAAAAAGTCGTTTATATTCTTTCACCTGAATTAACAGGAACGCCGCCAATCCCACGGACAGCAGGCCAAAAACCAGCATCCATTGCTCAGGAAAACCCCCATGGATACCGTGGACCGCAGGAGCCAGACGTATAATGGCGTAAAGGGCGGTGGACGTCTCTACCCCTGACATCAGCGCACAAACAGGGGATGGTGTCTGGCTATAGACACCAGGAAGCCATGTGTGAAGTGGAGCCAGTCCTGCCTTCGTCCCAAATCCTATGAGAATGAACAGGAATGCTGTCTGCAAGAGCGCAGGGGGCATTTTGGGAGCTGCCTCAACCAGCCCGGACCAGGTAAAAGTCTCCCCACCGGATACAGTGACCCCCCAATATAAGATCAGGATACCAAAAAGGGCTAGACCTGCTCCCATGCATGTAAGAACCGCAAATTTCCACGCAGCCTCGAAAGCTTCGGATGTGTTCGGAAAACTAACCAAAAATACTGAAAGAAGCGTTGTCAATTCCACCGCAATCCAAACAAGCGCTATCTGAGACAACACTGGGACTGCCAACATCGAAAAGACAAACAGGTTAAAGCGACGATAATATCGTCCAACTCTTTCAGGACGATTCTGAGCGATCACTTTTCCAGTGAATCCCCATGAAAAAATGGCGGATGTCAGCGCAACAAATGAAATCAGCAACAGGAGTAAGGCCCCCAGAGCGTCGCAGGACACCCACCCCTTGATAGCCACTACTTCGGTTACGCTGGAAACTTCGAGCGCAACCCGCGAGGCCTCGATGAATGCTAATAATGTACCAATGACGGTTATCAAAGCTGGATACCACCGACGTTTAGTCGGCATTGCTGAAAGTCCGGCGCAAACAAGAGGAATAATCAGGATATAAATTAGTTCCATAAAGCGCTATTCCTCCCTCAATACTGCCATCTCGCCCACTGCGGTGGTACCGGTGTGTTGGTGAACCTTCATGGTCAGGACCCCCATAATCCTTGCAATCAAAAGCACGTCAAATGCGACTGCCAGTTCAGCTATGAGCGGAAAGTCCGGAGCAATAGAAATGCCTGCGAAAAAAGCGCCATTTTCCATGGCCAGTATGCCGATTACCTGCGGGACCGCTTCTCGTCTGACTGTTATCGCATAGGCTCCCAGAAACAGACCCGCCAGACCAATTGGTAGATTGATTGTGGCCTCCTGCTTGGGACTTGCGCCCAGGAGAGTTACTGCGATGAAATAGGCGAAGATAACGAGCACAAGTGAAATGAGCAACGATATAGTAATACTGAAGACCTGGGTTATTTCGCGGCGAGTGCGCAATTCGTGGGCAAGGGTTCCCAGGAAAAGCCACGGGATCAGAACAACCTTGGAAACGATGGTTATTCCACCCACGATAAGCAGCGATACCGAAGCGTTTTGGTACCCTAGAAGCAATGCTGACATAGCCAGAAGTAGTGATTGAATTATGAACGCCTTTAAGCATGCCAGAGATTGACGTGAAGCGATAAGAGCGAATGCCGTAAGGAGGAAAAAACCTCCGGCAAGAGCGTTCAAAGCGGTTAATACAAGAATAGTAGAGTTTGTAGTAAGCATCCTTCTCCTCTAAATTTCCATCAGCTTCGTTATTACCGCAGCCACTGACGTTACAAATGCGGCGCCGAGAAATTCCGGGATCCTGAAAAGTCGTAGCTTGGCAAGTGAGGATTCAATGACAACCAGCGCTAGGACGAGACCCATGATCTTTAACAGGATAAGTGGCACAGCTAATAGCGCATCAGAAATAGTCTGGCCGCTGGCCAAGCCCCAAGGGCTAACGAGAACATTCAGAAAAATGCAGAAAAGCACAAAAGACTTCATAGAACTACCCCATTTCATAAGGGCCGCCCCTCGGCCTGAATACTCCAGAACCTTGGATTCATCGACCATGGCTAACTCGAAATGGCCTGATGGGCTGTCCACAGGGATGCTACCGGTTTCTGCAATGATCAACATCAAAAATGAAAGCATCACGAGCACGTGGGCCGGCTGGAAAAAGTTTGCCATGGGCGTTACCCAGTGCTGCTGAACGATGTACGGAATGGTTGAACCTGCTACAAAAGATACTGTAAAAAAAACGATCATGAAAACCGGCTCAGCAAGAAATCCTACCATCCTGGTTCGGCTAGCCCCCATTGGACCATACGGGTTTACTGTATCAATTGCGGCAAGCGCCGTGAAAAACCCCCCAAGGGCAAGAATAAATCCGCCTCCCAGCATATCAGCCATGAACGCCAGAAACAGAGGATAACTTGTCAACACGGGAATAAGCATTGTTACGAAGATCGGCGTTACAAACACAATGTAGGGAGTAACCCGAAAAATCCATGAAGAATGTTCAGATACGACTTCGTCCTTGTGGAAAAGCTTCCAGATATCAAGATAGGGCTGAAAAATACTGGGGCCTCGCTGAGACAAGATTCGTTCTTTGAGACGATTAAGCACCCCTCTAACAAGAGGCGCAAACGCCATTACCGTCAAAACCTGTAAAATATTTAACAGGATTCTTTGCGCCATGCTTTTATGTCCTCCACCATATTCCTAACCCCTCCGGTTAAGCGTTTTTACAAAATTTTTCAGACCTGCGCCTTGTTCAATGTACGTTTCCCAGCAATTTGGGATATACGTCGCAATCCCTCAATCAGCTGATTCGTCCTCGGAGTCAAATATTCCTCCAAATCAGCCGGCACCTCACCGTAGCCCTTTAGATACCGTCCCTCCAGCTCCACGACTGAAGGCCAAAGGACAGCGCACTGACCTACTATCATGGTAGGAACGTTGTTGACTGTACGATCCAGTTCCAGGAAATCTGAGATTTCCTGGAGCAATTTCCTGAGTTCGGCAAGTTCAATAGACAACTTTTCTTTCTCTTCATCTGAAAGCGGATTCAGAATCTCGAATAAAACTGATCGGACCTCCTGGCCACTTGCCCACCTATCAAAGTCGTGGAGCGCTTCGTCAAATAATGTCAGCGTCACCGAAATCGCTCTCTTGTGGCTTTGACGAAGGGTGATCTTCTTCTTACGGGACGCATCATCCTGATCAGAGTAGACTCTATCTGTCATTGCTCACCCTGAGCGGATTGTCGAAGATGGCGGACTTGCCAAGTTCCATTTCAATTTCCAGGAGCCTGTTATATTTAGCAATCCGTTCACTACGACTGGTTGAACCGGTTTTAATTTGTCCACCACCCATAGCCACTGCGAAATCCGCCAGGAATGTGTCCTCCGTTTCCCCGGAACGATGAGAAATTACATACCCCCAGCCCGCCTTACGGCATAGATGGATAGCCTCTATAGTCTCGGTGACCGTGCCGATTTGATTGAGCTTTATGAGCGCAGCGTTAGTAGTGTGTTCGGCGATTCCTCTGCCAATATATTGCGTATTTGTGACGTAGATATCATCGCCAACTATCTGTATCATGTCGCCGAGCGCAGCGGTTTGTTCCCTGAACCCATCCCAATCGTTCTCATCAAGGCCATCTTCAAGGGAAACAATCGGGTATTTTCCCATCCAGTTTTTATAGAGGGATGTCAACTCTGCGCTAGTTTTCTTACCTTGTCCGGACTTGATCAAATTGTAAGTTCCATTTTCGTAAAAGGAACTTGCCGCCGGATCGAGCGCAATAGCTATGTCTTGACCCGCCTTGTAACCTGCTACTTCTATCGCTTCAATTATAAATTCGCATGCCTTTTCGTTGCCTTCCAGGTTCGGCGCAAAACCGCCTTCGTCGCCCACGCCTGTAGAGTACCCCCTACTTCGCAATATCTTCTTTAAAGTGTGAAACGTCTCAGCGGCGTAACGAAGGGCTTCCGCAAATGTCGGCGCTCCGATCGGCATAATCATGAATTCCTGAAAGTCTAGACAGTTATCCGCATGTTTGCCACCATTAAGAATGTTCATCATAGGCATAGGGATGC
>JAMCYH010000173.1:0-17420 GCA_023474025.1 Deltaproteobacteria bacterium | reverse complement strand
ATCATCAATCGATCTATTTCAGGTTGGACAGAAGGCTTCATCCCTATGAGTCTTCGTGCAATGACATGGTTGACGTTATCGACCGCGCTGAGGACACCAGCGCCATTATATCGACTCTTGTCATGATCGCGCAGTTCAAGCGCTTCATTCTCACCTGTGGAAGCTCCTGAAGGAACGGAGGCCGAGGATACAATTCCGTTGTCCAATTCTACGAATACCCGAATCGTCGGATTCCCGCGGGAATCCAGGATTTCCATGGCGTTTGTGGAAACAATTTTTCCGCTCATAATGGCTCTCCTCTCCAATTAATTATTGAAAATCTCCAAAGATTTTTTTGAATCGACGCTGGGCGCATCTACTATGCGTAGAAAAATACTCCATCCACTAAGCCATCCAACGCTACCTATCAAGGCGGCTGAATTTTGCAAAGTTTGAGTTCCCTGAAATTCAAATTGAAAAGAACGGGAAAATCTAACAATATGATCAACCAGACTTGACACATGAGATCTGTGTCGCTCCAGGTTGTCCACGACGCCATGATCGTTGTCTTCAATCAAATGCCTACGGCATCTTACAGTAGAACCATCCCCGGAACATAGGCCACAGACATTTCTTCGCCAATATTCACTAGTCCTTCTGGCTAGTGCCTGAAGCGGGCCAAGATCACGCCCCTGCGCCACTCTCTCTGGCTTGACTATGCCCTTACTATCAGCCCCGTATCCCTCTTCGCACATTAGGCATGGCCCTTTTGAGCGGAGCCTTTGTTTAAGTCTTTCATGCTGAAAAGGGCCTTGAAGATCAAATGCCGCCAAAGCGCGGAGCATCAGGTCTTCGTAAAGCACTGCCGGACCGTGCATGTAACCTGACCGGAAAGACGCCTCTACCACCATCCACCCCCACGCGTGTCGCTCACACATGCCCCATGCTTTCCTCAGCCGATCGCGTGTTGATGGGTTCATGATGCTACCCTGTATAAACCACCAAAGGAAATGGATCTCACCCGGAGACAATTCCGTCCCGGCTTCCTCAGATATAGTTGACTGAGCAAAACCATCCACTGGAAGATTTCCTTAACTATCCTGAAAATGTTCCCGGCATTGTGGACAAAGGAGCTCTAGCATCCGTCCCTCTAGGGCCACTAATACACTACGTTAACGAATTTTAATCACGGCAAGAAACAAAAGACCCACCGGACGGTGGGTCATATGGCTCTATATTTCCCACCGTGCATTATTACACGGTAGGAGTCATCAGCCTATTGGCGTTTCACAGGGGAACTCCATCCCCATTCATTTTTATTCAGTTATATTCTTGTTAACAAAAAGTCAATAGCCCAGGATTACGCGGCACGCTATAACGGGCTAGAAATTACCGTTTAGATGAATTTTACCGGCTGTTCCGAATATCCTGTTATACAAATCTTCGCCATAACTGGTTTGCAATGGTTCTCCTTCAATTAATTTAAAAGTTCGTGCGCCGTCGGCTTGTCTTTCAGCCCGCAGAAAAATGGCGTTTTCCATTTTTTTGTCATAAAAACCATGCGCAAATTCATATTGATGCGTAACGAAGAAAACCTTGATGCGCTTTTCTAATAAAGCCCTAACGATCTGACTTGCGATCTCCGAGCCTTCCCTTTCGTTAGTCGCGGCAAATGATTCATTGAAAAGCGCCATGCAATTTGCCGTTATGTTGTCTGCGATATCGCTCATTCTGCTGAGTTCTTCATCGAGTTTCCCGCTATTCATAGTAGCGTCTTCTTGTCGTTTGTAGTGCGTGAAAAGGCCTCCGCAGATATTTGAACAGAAAGACTCAGCCGGTGCAAACATGCCGCATTGAGTCATCAATTGCGCCAAACCTATGCTTCGCAAAAATGTCGATTTGCCCCCCTGATTGGCGCCCGTGACTATCACAAGGTCTTTGCTATCAGCTTTGACATTGTTACCTACAACCTTTTGTTTCATGGTTAGAGCCAGACAGACATCGTATAACCCTGTAAAGGAATGTCTGCGTTCTCCGGAGACCATTGGCATGGGAAAACATACCGGCTCTCCGATTTGGGCAAGTTGCCCGTGTAAATTCAAACAACCAACGTAAAATGCCAATTCCATCCGCAGCATGTTCAAAAAACTGTTAATATGATCAGCAGATTGGGCCAGCGCATTTGCCACAAGATTGACGCCCTGGTTTCTTAACTGAGACAAAGCAGTGAATCCGGCCTCGTCGCGAGGATGGATATTAAAGGTGAAAGTTGGGGGTTTCTTTGCAAAGATTCCTTTTATCCAGCTCCGTTTTTTGTCTGGTAGTTTACGAAGTATGTAATTGGCGCCTTCATTGCCTCTTCCCAGTTCGGCGCTGATCAAAACCCCATTCCGAAATTTCAGCGACTTTAAATGATCTTCCATATTTTCAAAATATTCGTCATCAAGCTCTCTCCTGATCATAGCGAAAAATGCTGCAAAACCGTCCGATTCAAATTTGTCGGCATGTTCCTCTGCGATATTCTTTAGTTTTTTTAGCAGTCCCACAAACATCTGCATCATTTCTGTGGCGCCACCAAGGACCCCGCTGGGGGACTGACCAAAAAAGCCCATCCAGTGCTTTCGCTGGTTTTCTATTGATTCTATCGGGATCTGGTAAATATCTCTGACCACAGAAGGGTTATTCAAACAATCTTGAAGTATGTTTTGACGATAGCGTATTGTGTATAGATCAGTTAATCCGCACAAAAGAACTTTCTTCACTACTTCAAACAAATATTTATCGCCTAGCGCCATAGCGTTGAACAGGGTGTTTAATTCCAGGTCGCGTGTGAGGTCTTGTTCATTCGGCGGCAATTGCCGATGCAGGTCAAAATCCTGATCTTTATACATGAGGAAAGCCTTCATGATTTTATGCGTTCCTTTAAATAGTCGTATGTAAGGCGATATTTTTCGGCGATTGATATCGCGTATGAAAGTCCATCAGCGGGCCTTCTTAAAATTTTGTAGGTTCGCAATGCAGGATTTTCGGGAACTATCGTGCTGACCATGCTTACGGTTTGATCACTTAAAGAAGCCAATTCATCCATAAACGTTACGAAAACAAAAAGCGAATCCAATCGCATTATTTTTTCAATTACTTTTTTACTCAAAAAAATACCGTCTTTTAATGTTGTGGAAGTGAAAATCTCGTTCATTATGAGAATACTGTTTGTTGTGGACTGACTCAGCATAGAGTGAATTCGGACCAGGTCATCCTGCAGTTTGCCACGGAGGTTCTTGATATTTTCTTCCTTTTCAAAGTGCGTGAATAGCCTGTCGAATAGAAAGAGTTGCGCTTCCCTGCCGGGAACGGGACACCCCATGCTGGCCAGATAATGTAACTGCCCGAAAGTACGGGCGAAGGTTGTTTTGCCACCCTGGTTCGGCCCAGACACTACAAATATGCGCTCACTGTCCTTCAGGGAAAAGTCATTGCATACAATGGGTGAATTCTCAGTGATGAGTTTACTGGCAAGGGCTAAGTCAAATCCTTCATAATCATAGACTTCTTTGCTTTTACTGGAAATTCGCGGATAACAAAAACTCAGTCCCACCCGTTTGAATTTTGCGATATACTCCAGATAAGCAACGTAAAACTGAATTTCACGGTCAAAGACGCTCGTCGTTTCATCCACAAAATCCCCATTTTTTGCACAATAGTTGTCAAGACCCAGGAATATGTCGGGATACAATTTGGCTACAAAATCCAACACTTGCGCTTCAATATGGTTCATGCCAGCTCCGGTGGCCATATTGACCCTGTAATCTTTCACCTCGCCCTGTTTGAATTTCTCGAAAGTTTCTTCCACCTCGGCGCTGTAATCAATTTCGGATTCATATTTGCGAACCGTGACGCTGCTGTCCTTAATAAGCACGCAGTATTTTACCGTTTCTAAAGCGGCTTTAACCTTCTTGGTTTCCGCCTGAAGTGAAGCAAAAGCGTTGGAAACTATGTAGTTCGTGATATATTCCCGGAAACCCAGTAAGCCTCTCGATTTTATGTCTGCAACGATCAGATCCTCTTTCAGCGCATTAACAGCTTCGCAATAAATTTCCACTGCCCCCAGCAACCACCCTTCTTTATGGTATTTGTAGTCAAGGCTATCTGTCAGCTTAAGATACCGGCGCATTGTGATCATCTTTTGAGCAAATGATTTGATTCTCTCCAGCAGAGTTTCATTTTCCAGATCCTGCATTATTTCCTGGCGGTACTTGATCGCGTCAAGGTCGTTTAAAGAATCGTAAAAAAACGGTTTTAAATTATATTCCTTCCTGCCGATTGTAATGGCGTCTACAATCTGATCAAGATTCAAATCAACAAAGAAGTCAGGCGCTTCAAGAGTTTCTTTCTGAGCGCCCTTCTCGGTTTTATAAAATAATACACTTTGGAAGGTCATAGGATAATCCACCTGTGTTAGCTTAGCGCCTGCGGAACCAATTTCCTGACTAGGGAAGTTAACCGTCTGCGCTCTCAATGTAGGTGATTGCTCGTAGACATTCACATGACAATCTCTTTTTCATCAGACGTAGTTTGGACACCAATTCCGAGGCCATTGAGTTCCATGGCTAATTGGATTTCGTCTCTAATTGTCTGGGCTCGACAATCGCTTAGAGAAAATAGAAACTGAATCGCTTCTTCTGTACCTATTTCGCCAAGCGCTCTGACCGCAGATCTGATTAGATATATGTCTTTAGTTTTTTTAATTAGTGAAATAAGTGGAGTGACCGCTTTGGCGCTCCCCAACTTGCCCAAGATCCAGGCTGCGCGGCCCGCTGTTGATTTCACTGGATGATCGAGGGCGACTACAAGTCGGTCCATATAATCTTTATCTGTCCAAAAGGCACGGGTATCCATTCCACAATTTGGGCAAATTTCAAAATCAGCGGGAAAATCCTCCCAGCAGCCTGGACAAAAGAACCTTACCATCTGCCCCTCCGGAGCCACTCCTATGTGGCGAAACTAACGATAGTTACGGTGGGAAACAAAAAACCCACCGGCCGGTGGGTCATATGACTAAATATTTCCCACCGTGAATTCTTACACGATAGGAGTTATCAGCCTGATGGCGTTTCTGCGGAGGGGGGAACTCCATCCCCATTCATCTTTTCAAACAGTTATATATTTCTTAACAAAAAGTCAATGCCCCTTACAACTGAAGAAACCTCAATGCTCAGAATTCCTATCTGGAATTCAAAGATAGAATTTCTGAATTGATTTTCACTAAATCGCCTGCCGCTATGGACAGTCTTTGCAAATTTTCATCAATCGATTCAGCGTGTTCTTTTCGTTTGATATACGCGGCTTGTATTGCTCCGTGAGTCGCATTAATTGTTTCCGCGAAGCGTTCATCAAGCACAGTGCCAAACCTGTGAAACGCGTCATTAAGATTTTGAAGTGTTGCCCATCTTAGATTTTCAACGTTTTGGCGAGTCAAGATTTCTACCTGTCGCACAAAACGCTTCCTCATTCTGTTTTTCTTGACATTTACAGGAAGAAACCTGTCAAGCACTTCTTCAGGAACGACTATAGGAAGTGACGGGACTCTTTTTCGCTGGATCCAGTATGGCCTTCGCTTTGTCTCAAACACTTCCGAACTGTCTGGCGCGTGGTAGGGAATTTCAAAGAGCTCCGCGGCAGTCTTTCGTATCTGCGAGATAAGTTCGTCGGCGCGTTCTTGATGCGGGCTTAACGCTTCAACTACAAGTCGAGCGAAACGGGAAGTCACTTTTTCAGCGGAATCCCCGAAGAAAGATGTGACTTCGTTCGCCAGAACATCCAGGATCTTTTGCTCATTTATCTCCCCGTCAGCCATCTCTGCAAAAGATTTGTCTATAGCCTTGCTCAAATGTTGCTCTGAAGCCTTTCGGAGAGCCTCCGCGTGTTCCTCCAGGAGAGCAAGCGTTCTCTTCCTGTCTCCGATCAACATATCTTGAGCTGAAACTTTTTGCCGTTCCGCATTCTTGAGTTCCTTTTCGAATAGGCTAAGCCTCTTTTCGAGGTCCTCAATCGGCATCTGCAGAGACGCTATTTCCAATCTGAGCCTCATTACAGCGCTTTCAAGGATATCGATGGCCTTCTTCGACAACGCGTCCAGCAATGTCCTGGTTTTTTCGTACAACAGGAAGCAAACGAGATGATTCTCTACAGCATCCAGCCCACTGAGGCTCCACAAACTTGTTTCATTGGATGTTTTGGATTCCAAACCCATGCGAGCGGACACACAAAAGATTGGATAATTTTCACTCGAAGGGACCTTCTGTTTCAGGACCTTTACAAAAAACGCTACGGCCGCTTCCTTTTCTTTTTCATTCAGATAATCGACTTTGTTGAAAATGAAAAAAAGACGAGAAACTTTTGGGAACACATCCTGAAGGAACGCAGCCTCTACTTCTGTGAGTGGGGGGTCGGCCGACACCACAAAGAGCGCCGCATCGCATTGAGGTAGAAAATTCAACGTGGCTTGAGTATTGTGAGTGAAAGTAGACCCGATGCCAGGAGTGTCAATAAGGACAACGCCGTGTTTTAGTATATCTGCTGGATGAACGATATCAACCTGAAGCACTCCTAAACGATTTTCAGGGTTTCCTTCTTCAGTTACAAAGGCTTGGAGAATTTTGTTCATTTCTTCTGGTGTCTTGTTCCAGAATTCATCCGAGGCCTTATCGTCCTGATAATGGACACTGACCCCTCTAACCGGGCCATACTCTACAAAAGTTGGGATGGCTGTAAGCGGTACAACTGATGTCGGTAATATGGGCTCTCCAATTAAAGCGTTCAAAAGCGTGCTCTTGCCGCGTTTGAATTGCCCAAGTATGGCCAGATGAAATCTTCCTTCTTCGAGACGCTCTTTTAGCGTGCCCAGTTTTGCCAGCTCGGCGTCAAAATCGGGTCCTGAATAAAGAATCTTTGTTGTTGCTTCGCCCAGAAGTTCACCAAACCGCGTAGCGGTATCCAACTCAGAATTACACTCTATAGGCGTTTCAACAATTAAACTGTGGCCTGCATAATTCATTACTAACGCTCCTCATATTGGATTTTCATGTTTTCAGTATCGTGAAGTATGAATACTTCATGAATTCATGAAAAATCGAGACGCTGACGATAAACAAAAAACCCGCCGTGCGGCGGGTATTATCTGACTCTTGGATCCCGCCGCAAAAGTCCTTACGGCAGGAGTCATCAGCCTATGAGGCGGTTTTATGGGAGGACTCCATCCCCAATGGTGTGAATTATGAATTATCTACTTACTAAGAGCAAAAATGTCAATCTTGTTTTCCCATTTCGAGTTCCTGCGGAACCTACGATCGGGACACTTCGCTGAATCGTTGAATTCCCTCATGTTCAAAAAACCTCTTCCCGCTAGAATAGCGGCTAGGCTTGTGAAACAGGTTTTTAACTAGACGTAATATGCTTACCACTTATCTGAAACATCTTTAGAAACTGGCCGCATCAGTTTTTCTGCAATTGATTCAGCCTCGGTGATCAAGTCGGGCCTTTCCGAAATCGAATCGGCCGGCCTGGGTCCATTCATTCTCAACAGGTAGTTGTTAGCAAATCCAAATCTTTTTAGCCACATTTCATATCTTGGATGAACATCCGCGTACAAATTAAGGTTGGGCTGCCCTTGGGAGAAAATGAATACAGAAGACTTGCCTGGGCTTAAACGACAAGTGAAATCGGGATTCAGAAACGAATAAGTCCTGTCAAAGAAAGACTTGAACTGGCCTGAAACCTCCCCGAAGTAATTCGGAGTGGTCAGCACCACTGCGTCCGCCTTGTGTATCGCTTCCAGCACTTGTGTAAGGTCGTCCTTTAGCACACAATGATCCAATTTCGTCTTGCAGGTCTCACAAGCCTGACAACCCTTATACTGAAGCTTGTTCAGATTAAAAACTTCTGTTTCAGCGCCTAATTCTTTAGCCCGATCAACTATTTTACTGGCTAAACCACTGCTGTTGCTTTTTGGTCTCGGACTTCCCAGAATAGCGACTATTTTCATTCTCATATCTCCTTTCTTGGAAAAAACTTCTGACTTCCTATTGACTAATGGTATGAAAATTGTTGTCAGAAAAGAATGATTCGATTCTCATTAAATAGACTATTCCCCTCAGGCAAGAAATGCAAATTTGTCCTGCTCATTGCATAAACCACCGTTGGGAAAATCGCTGTCCAAAGAACGGTATTCACTCTAATGGCATAATCGTCTAATATGCCTCCGGCGAATGATTGCGCCACCTGACCGGTTAACAAAGTTCGGGAGTGAGGAGCGTCCTATGGCTAGAAAATCCGAAGAACAGCAAGTAATGAAGGTCCTGATAGAATTGGCGGAGGAGGAGAATAAGCTCACCGAGAGCATGATCGATATGATGGCGCAGACCAATCAATTGGCGGCGAGACGAACGGCAAGCTCGGACATGAGGACAACGCTATCTGAAGAACGTACTGAACTCGCAAGGCAACAGACCAAATTCGTAGCCAAAAATACGGACCTCGCCGAAAAGCGAACGGCAAGCTCGGATACGCGAACCACTCTATCTGAAGAACGTACTGAACTAGCAAGGCAACAGACCAAATTCATATCGAGAAGCGCTGAACTTGCTGAGAAAAGAACTGAAAGTGCGGACCGACAGACCGACTTGTCTGAAGAACGTACTGAACTCGCAAGGCAACAGACCAAATTCATATCGAGAAGCGCTGAACTTGCTGAAAAAAGAACTGAAAGTGCGGACCGACGGACCGACTTGTCTGAAGAACGTACTGAACTCGCAAGGCAACAGACCAAATTCATATCGAGAAGCGCTGAACTTGCTGAGAAAAGAACAGAGCTGTCAGAATATAGAACCGGCATGGCCAAAGACAGGACATCCTTAGCTAATGAGAGAACCGATTTAGCCTCTAAACGGACTGGCTTTTCCGAGACACGAACCACATTGGCCGAGGAACGCAAAATTTTGGCGACCAAGCGAACGCTATTGTCCACTTACCGTTCGGTGCTAGCGAAAGGGAGAACGGAACTGGCCTTCATTCGGACTGGATTGGCATTTATCGCTCTCGGCATTGGTCTAATGAGATATTTTGGGTTAGGGATGTGGACCATTGTCGATGGATCTTTGGTCGTCCTTGGCGCCGCCAGCTCTATCTTTGGAATAAGGAATTATATGGTTACAAGAAATTATGAACGTATTTTTCAGGACAAACTTTCTCGCCTAATATCTGACGCACAATCAGTAAATATTAATTAAACATTTATGGAAAAATTGATTAGGGAATTGCTAGCAAATTTGTATAGAATAGATACTGGATCTCGGGTCTCAATGGTATGCCGGTGTCCTAATGCCTTTCGTTAGTCTAAATTGGTTGGGAGGTATGCAAAATGTCAGCTTTCGGTACTCTGATGTCTGATAGTGAAAAAGAGCGATTCAATTCACTTAGTAAAGAAAACCTCGAATTCTTAATGAATAGGTATAACCGGATCAATCGTTGGGTCATCGGCGATATGATCCGTAGAAGCCGTTACCACTGCCCGGATAGGGCTGCTATGATTTATGGATCAAAGAGTCTAACGTACAGCCAGATGGAAGATGAATGCAACAGAGTGGCGAATGCGTTGTTGGGATTGGGTGTGGGCAAGTATGATCGTGTCGCCATATTGGCCCACAACACAATTCACCATGTGCTCACCTGGTTTGGATGCTGCAAGATTGGGGCTGTCTACCTGGCCATAAACTATCTCCTCAGAGGTAGGGACATTTCATATTGTGTAAATCATTCCGAAAGCAAAGTCTTTATAGTTGAAGACGCTCTTTACGACCTCGTAAAGGATATTCTGGATGAAATCCCCAGCGTAAAGACCCTCATTTGGTCTAATCAGGGGGCTGGCCAGGCGCCAATAAGTGATCGGTTTATAGATTTCGACGGATGGATTGGAGGTTATCCGGTTAACGAGCCCGAAGCCGATCTCCACATCGAAGATCCATGCCAGATGACATATACGAGCGGCACTGAGTCCCTCCCTAAAGGAGTCATCATAAGTAATCAGGCGCTTTTGGCCCACTATATGGGATGCATTATTGATGGCCAGTATGATAGCGATGATATAAGCGTCAACGCCTTGCCTATATACCATTGCGCTCAAAGGGATGTATTCATGAATCCAATATTTCTGCTTGGTGGAACCAATATACTGATGGGTCCGGATATAGCCAAAGTACTTGAAAATATTTCGACCTATAAAGCAACGATGTTTTTTGCACCACCGACAGTATGGATAGCCATTCTGAGACATCCCGATTTTAGTAAATATGACCTTTCAAGCCTCAAAAAATGCTATTACGGGGCTTCCATAATGCCCGTAGAGATATTGAAGGAAATATTGGAGAAATTCCCGGGAGCTAAAATTTACAACTATTATGGACAGACCGAATTGGCCCCTTACCACACGATTTTGAAAGCCAAAGACGCAACAACCAAACTCGGCTCAGCAGGTATGGGTGGGTTGAACATGGAAACCAGACTTGAAGATACTGATGGTAAGCCAATAGAACAGCAGGGAATCGCCGGGGAGATCTGTGGTAGAGGTCCTCACGCAATGATTATGTATTACAAGGATCCTCAAAAAACAGAAGAAGTTATGAAAGGTGGCTGGTTCCATTCCGGGGATATCGGTGTATTGGATGAAGATCGCTATATTACAGTCGTTGACCGAAAAAAGGATATGATCAAGACTGGCGGCGAAAACGTTGCTACACGTGAGGTTGAAGAAGCCATATACCTGGACAAACGGGTCCAGGAAGTAGCGGTAGTCGGGTTGCCCCATCCGAAATGGGTGGAAGCTGTCACAGCCATAGTCGTCCCAAAACAGGGGGAGAAAATCGCAGAGAACGAAATCATGGAACTTTGCCGGAAAGAATTGGCGCCATTTAAATGCCCCAAAACAGTCATATTTGTGGATGCGCTGCCCAAAACGCCAACCGGCAAGATTTTGAAACGTGAAATGAGGAAAACATACGAAGGGCAATTTGCCAACGATAAGTGACTAAAATAGGTAAATGGGGAGAGGACCACCCAAGCGGCTTCTCCCCATCGTAAATGTGAATCATTTATCCTCTTTCTCCAGATCCAGTTTACAAACGACTCCAAATCCAGATAATCCAGTCTCGAAACAGCCGTTACAGGATATACAGGTCGATTTTTCAGTATTCCCATCCTTCCACCTTTTTAGAAGATGGGGTTCCCGGATCAAAGGACGGCACAAGGCCACGTAATCGGCAAAATGGTCCGACAAAACGCGTGAAATTACTTCAATCGATCTAATTCCTCCAACCGTTATAATCGGAACTTTGACAGTTTCCTTGAAGCTGCGAGCCAAGTCAGCCAAATACGCCTCATCCTCAATGTGCAGAATGTTGGGCCTGGATGGGACCAGACCACTAGGTATTCCTCGGCTGCCGGCGCTGATTTCAATGCAATCAATTCCATCTTCTTCGAGACGACGGGCAACATACAATGACTCGTCAAGGACAAGCCCTCCATCATAGTAATCGGCTCCCGTAAGTTTGATAAAGACCGGAAAATCTTTGCCAACGGAGCCTCGGACAGCCTCCAGAACTTCTCCCAGAAAGCGATAGCGCTTTGAAATATCGCCACCATATTCATCGCGGCGCCTGTTAGTGAAACCGGAAAGAAATTGATTGATGCCGTATCCATGGGCGCCATGAATCTGGACACCATCGAAGCCGGAATTCTTGATTCTTGACGCTGCTGACCCAAAGGCATCCACAACAGACGCAATTTCTTCGATTGTCATCTCTTTTGGCGCCCTGCCTGTTGCAGGCTCCGGTACTGCAGAAGGACCCCAAACCTCCCCTTCTTCGATGAACAACTCAGGGTTGGCTCTGCTACCTGCGTGAGCGAGTTGGCCCATAACCTTTCCGCCCTTCGAATGGATTTCATCCGCCAATCGGCGCAACCCTTCCACCATTTCATCTTTATAGTTGCCCATTTGATAAGGCATTGCGGCGGAGTTCGGCATGACATACTGAAATCCAGTAACGATAAGGCCAAGGCATCCCGAGGCCAGCTTTGAATAAAATTCTATCGCCCTATCAGTTACATACCCTTTCTGATCACAAACTGCCGACCAGGTTGCGCTTCGGATCGCGCGGTTTTCCAACTCCAGGGAATTTATTGAAGTTCTTTCGAAAAGTTCGGGCATGACCAACTCCTTCATTAGAGGAACTGCAAACAGCCTTATTCCAGTGGCAGAATAAGCCTATCCTGAGAACACAGTCAACATCGGACCGAAGACATTTAAGTTTTTTCTAATTTAACTTAATGTTTTTGATTTACGGTACATATTAATTTATGTTATACTTTATATAATGTATATAAATAATCTAAACATTGGCATTTTATTACATAAACCAAGATCGGGGACTGCCATGAAAATGTTTTCAGTTCGTTGTATAGCATACGCCATCATCATCTTTGCTCTTTATACCCCGGGGGCCATGGCCCAGGAAAAAACCTGGAACACTCAGGATTCGTACCAGAATTTTCCGACAATGGGAACCCAGCCCCACGTCGTTAAGCGCTCTCCTATGAATAGAAATGTCGTGACCAATAACCAAAACAACCGATTTGCGACCGGTCCCCAATGCCAATTTCCGTGCTTCCCCCAGCCATGCAAAACTACATATTCTGAACCATCAGCATATGTTGGATACCTGTATCGAAGTCACGGGGGGACACTTCAAACACGACTTGATGGTCCTGCCACAGCGGGGCAAACAACTTTTCTGAGAAACGATTTTGATCTTCAGGGAATCTGGTTGGAGCTTGCGCTGCCGGTTACAATTTCGCAGGATATCGGATTTGTTGTGTCCGGCGCTCATCTTTTTGCTCTGCAGCCAACCTCCACACAATCATATACGATTTTCAACTCTCCGACGGCAGCCAGACAATGGAATCCTGATATTCAATGGTGGGAGATGAACGCCGCCGCTACTTATCAATTCGCCCCATCCCTCAGCGGTGTGGGGGGTTTTAGATGGACATCACTAATAACAAACTTTAATGACCCGAGAAATCAGGTAGGATTTGTATCGCCCAACACTGATTCTGCCTCGCTAAATACCAATTCCTATATCCCTTACGGAGGGTTCTTGATAGAAGGGAAACCTGACTGCCGGAGTAGCATCAAAGTAGCCGCATACGGGTCCCCAGTTTTGCCAGCAAGCCTGGTGTACAATGAAAGCATGGATTTGACCAGTCAACCAACCACTATTTACGCAACGACACTCTCGAGCACTGGATATTTTTTTGAAGCCCTTGCGGAATACTCCATGCGAAGAGAAGCCTGGCTGATGGGAAGTTTTGTTCGATTCACCACTTTGCGCATGGAGCGAAGCGTGGGCGCAACTGTAGCCGGGGTCAACATGCCTGTTGACATTATATTTGACAGAAGCGACTGGATTTTCGGTGGAAAACTGGGTTACACGTTCTAAGTGACTTCGTGCCCCTGCCATTGGATACATAGCTAATGGGTAGGTGACGACAAACGACCCCAGAAATGAAACATGTTCAACCCGGTGATACTCAGTGGCATCAATCGGAAACCATTTCGTATAAACTGAGTATCAATATTTCCTCCAGATAATCCAGAATCCTTAATTTATGGTAGCGAACATTTTGGAAATACACCCAGTTTTTGGATGAAGTCCGTCCAGAAAATCAACTTTGTCACAATTTACCCGTTCAGGATCATAAGAACCAACTATTAGAATCCCATTATCTTCGGCAAACGCTCTAATCTTTCGTTCAACTTCAGGAACCATGGGGACTTTGTTCACAATCCTTTTGTAATAACTGGGGTGAAAAGGAGGTAGCGCTATGATCACTTTTGATTTGGACCGCACATCCAGAACAAATTTTCTGAAAAGGCTCCAGTAACTTTTGTCAATCCTCTGAAATCCTGACAGGAGCTGAAAAGGAGACGTTGCAAACTGAATAGCTGATTCTTCAACCTGATTAGGTGAGCGTCCGGCGAAGTTCAAGTTGTATATACGTGATCCATCGGGCCGAATTCCGTCCTTATCTGAACGGGGTGTTTCAACCACTGTTTTAATAAGATCCTCGCGGTCTAAAGCGTTGACCATAGCGGCTAGTCTCGCTTTAATGTTGGCGCGTAGGCTTGCCCGAATATAAGTAATATTGAACAATTGTAACCAGACATCCTGATCGAACTCAATGGCGTGTCCCATAAACTTTCCAAGATTTGTTGATTCAGCAAGGAATTCGTTTGAAAGTGTTTTCCATCCGACTAAGCCGCTCTTGGCGTTGAAAACCCAAGGGTCAACACCTATCACGATCCTTTTGGGGCTAAACCTTTTTGACAGATGATACAACGCCAGGTAATCCTCAATGCTTGCGCCGGACACGGACAAATTTATCGTTTTTTTGTTCAACAGGTTCTGGGTGATTTGCATCATCCGGGACGATCCCAGAACAATTGTGTCTGGTTTCAGTCGAGCCGGCAAACTGTTAAGGCGAAATTTTTGCACAAGTCGCTCGTCATAATTTGTTACCCCCTCGACAAAATAATTCGAATTGAGATATTCCGCGATTTTTCTTTCATAATCAGAAAGAAATAAATAAGCGCTATCGCCCACAAAAGCAATGCCAGCGCCCGATATACACGACAACAGGAACACAGTGGCTACTATTTTAAGATAAGAATCCGATTTCATTTCTAAAATTGAAAATACAGGAATGGAGACGGTTTTCCCAAACTTATGAATGAGACATAAAGCAGAGCCCCCGTCACAAACGCCATCGCTGCCCGTCTCCAGGTTACAGATCTTCCCTCCTCGTTAGAGTGTTCACGATCCAGGTCAAAGCCAAGTCGTCCAGCAATCTGTTGTGCGTTTGGAAAGGTGAACACTATTACTAACCCAACCAAAAGCCAAACACCTAATTCGTCTGAATTCGAATGAATCATCGGGAAAGCCCCGGAAAAAGTGACCCATTTCGATGGGACCAATCCTTTAAGCACTGTCTCCCAGGAAGCTGGAAAGCTGATTCCGTTAAATCCTAACATCCCATAATAAAACTTGATTGATGTCCACAAACTTTCCGAGCGAAACGGCACCCATGCCACAACTACCGCCAAAAACGTCACAAAGATTCCGAGAATTTTAGCCATTTGTTTAGGCAACAGCTTGGTGGAGTCTCGACTGGTGATACGCTTCCATTCGTTGTTTATTACGATGTAAAGGCCATGAAGCCCACCCCAAAGCACGAATGTCCACCCAGCCCCATGCCAGAGACCTCCTAGCAACATAGTTACCATAAGATTTCGATAGCGATTCAACTTGCCGTATCGATTGCCACCTAATGGTATATAAAGATAGTCGCGAAGGAAGGCTGAAAGGGTCATATGCCAACGCCGCCAGAATTCGATAATACTGGAAGACTTATAAGGCGAATTGAAATTGATTGGTAATCTAATATTGAAGAATAGTGATAACCCTATTGCCATATCACAGTAACCCGAGAAATCGAAATAGAGCTGCAGGGTGTAGGCTATTGCGCCGCCCCACGCTTCAATAAATGTTGGATCGCTACCTCCAGCTACGGCGTTAAAGATACCGTTTGCGTAAGTTGCTATCCCGTCAGCAAAAATTACTTTCTTGAACAATCCTATAGTGAAAATAGTGATACCAATAGCAATGTTATCGTATGACATGGAATAGGTCGAATCTTTTGAAAACTGCGGCATCATCTGTTTGTGATGTATAATGGGTCCTGCTATGAGATGGGGGAAATAGGAAACGAACAAAAGGTAGTGTATAAAGTTTCTCTCGTATGTTTGACTACGGTAAGTGTCCACCAGGAAGGCGATTTGGGTAAAGGTAAAAAACGATATCCCCAGTGGGAGGACAAGCTCTAGTATAGGAATGGGCCCCGCGTTTAGGGGCTGTAAAATATCATTGACCGTCAGAATGAAGAAGTTGGTGTATTTCATTACAGCCAACAACCCTAGATTGGACGCAACAGCGATTACGAAGATCGTTTTCCTGGCGCGTTCAGAATAATTCGTCGAAAGAGCCACCCCAAACGTATAGTTTGCAAGAATCGACCCGATGAGCAAAGGCACGAAGCGGACATCCCACCAACCATAGAAAAACAGGGAGGCTAATCCCAGCCAACTGGCTGCCAGGCGATGGCTACGTTTGCCTAGCAGATAGAAAATTACAAATACAATTGGTAAATAGGCAAAAATGAACACATAGGAATTAAAAAGCATGACTTTTGACTTTTGACTGGAAATTCCAAGGTCTTTAGCGCAAATGATTCAGGAATAGCAATTATGGATTCCAGTTGCCAACCCCACCTTGCATCCCAATCGCGCTGCGGCCGCCTTATCAGCAAGCACGATGGCCTGATCTCTTTTTAACCTGCCAGCAGGCATCGAGGGATCGCCATCACATAATCTCCTCAGAACATCCGCTTTTTCGGCTCCTGTTACAAGCCAAAGAATTTTCCTGGACCGATTAAGTATAGGAAGGGTCAGGGTCATTCTGGTCCGGCCCTGATAGTTCTCTGTCAGCGCCACATTTTGATCTGTAACATTCAAAACGGGATCTCCTGGTACAAGTGACGCCGTATGGCCATCAACCCCAATGCCTAAATGAACCAAATCCAGCAAAGGAGGATTCCCGGCAATTTCACGTAGAGTCATTTCATACTGGGCCATACCCCAGGAAAGGTCTTCTGCATTCACCAGCATTGCATGGATGTTGCTCTCCGCTATTGGAGCGTGGGCCAAACATTCCTGCAAATGTGTGAGGTTGCGGTCAGGATCACCTTCAGGGGCGACGCGTTCATCTACCTGGAACACATGCACAGCTTCCCAGTCTACGTCTTGCGCAGCAAAGATACGCAACATCTTCCATGGCGTGTGACCACCACTGACAGCAATGACGAAACGACCACGCCCAGCAATGGCCGTTCTCGCTTCCGAAGCGATAATGCTGGCAGCCTCGAGAGCTAGTGAATCAACATCGGGAGAAACCCTCAATATCACAGAAAGCATCCCTTTCTAATCATCAAATTTCGTCACTCTGAAGGTTTTTCCAAATGGCCTCCAAATTCATAGCGCATCGCTGATAGAAGTCTTTCAGCGAATTCAGCTTTTCCTCGGGAGTCAAATCGCTGAAAAAGAGCAGCTGTGAGCACCGGCGCTGGAACAGCTTCGTCTATCGCCGCCTTTATGGTCCAGCGTCCCTCACCCGAATCTGACACCCGACCGGAAAATCTTGTCAAGTCCGGGTCATCCAACAAGGCGCTGGCTGTAAGATCCAGCAACCAGGAGGATATAACACTTCCACGGAGCAGGG
>JAMCYH010000329.1 GCA_023474025.1 Deltaproteobacteria bacterium | reverse complement strand
ACCCCATATTAAATGAATTTCTAAAAAAGATACGCGCAAAGCTGGAAGCGATAACACATGAAATTTTGGCTTCTTTTATTGCCACTGGCGCGTGTTCACGCGATGACCCACAACCGAAATTTTTGCCAAGAGCCTCTACAACCTTGATACTGGTTCCTGTCCCGCGGATCTTCATTCCTTTAAGGTCTTCCATGGTTTTAACAGGTTTTTTGGTATGAAAAATTCCAGGCCCATGAGCGTGAAGATACATTATTTTGCTATCGGCCAACTCCTTTGGTTTGAATTTCTCATAGTAAGCGTTGCAAAGGCGAGTGGCCTGAAGTCCGCTCTTATAACCGAGAGGAAGGTCTATGACTTCGGTTAAGGGGAATCTCCCTTTCGCGTAGCTCAGGACTGACATGCCGATATCGGATATCCCCGTAACTACGCCATCGTAACACTGATCCGCAGGTGTTAGGGTTGCCCTCCCAAAGTACCGCAGAGCAATAACCATCAAATGTCACTTTTTAGTTCATCATTTCTTTGGAACTGCGGCATTTTTTAATTATACAATACCAGGCTATAATGTCACACAAACTTTTGTTTCTCTGATCCACGGGCCATGCTGTTTAATTTGAAATTGATTTTTTCAAGTGGGCTATGAGTCCTCCATCCTCAACCAACTGGTTCATAAATGGAGGAATAGAAGCTACTTTAAATTCCTCGCCGGTAGTCAGGTTTTTAATCACACCTTGATCAGAGTCCACTTCTATGATTTCTCCGTTATTTATGTTCGTGGCCGCTTCCGGGCTTTCAAATATTAGCAACCCCATATTAAATGAATTTCTAAAAAAGATACGCGCAAAGCTGGAAGCGATAACACATGAAATTTTGGCTTCTTTTATTGCCACTGGCGCGTGTTCACGCGATGACCCACAACCGAAATTTTTGCCCGCGACAATTATGTCACGGGGGCTTACCTTTGACACAAATTCAGGGTCAGCGTCTTCCATGACATGTTCCGCAAGTTTTAGCGGGTCGGTAATATTTAAATACCTGGCCGGAATTATTTCATCTGTATTGACATCGTCTCCAAATTTCCAAACTCTTCCTTTGAATTTCATTTGGCCTCCATTAAATTAACTTGGTTCAACAATCTTTAAAAATACCATGATAAGTGTTAATTGGTCTAATCTTGGAACTGATTGGCTCGTTTTATTTTTCTTATCATTATTTCAAAAAGGCGCGGCTCATTTCAAGCGACAGCCCGTTTGAAAGGATTGTATGCTCACCGGCAAATTTATATCAAGTAGGGGATAGGTTTAGCTTTGTTAAAAAGTTTATATGCTTGAATCGTAGGAGAGTTGTTTTATGCAAATGTTTTGGAATAGAGGTATAAGTCTTCAGATTGTTCAAGGGATGCCTTTAGGCTCCCTGATTAGACTATTGGCAGGTAATGGTTTTGTTGTAGATAAACGCTATCTGGGAAGGTTGGCATATCTGATTGGAATCGGAGTTTTTAATTCAATTCTCGGTTCTTGCGAACGTTTTTTTGATGGCGCGGAAATCGATAAAATCCAGTTAAATCACGCACCCTTGTTTATTTTAGGACATTGGAGAAGTGGTACAACTCATTTACATAATCTGCTTAGCCTTGATAATGAATTCTCCAGTCCTAATGTTTATCAATGTCTTTTCCCAAACCATTTCATTTATTCTCAGGTGGGTTCTGTAGCTTTGAAGTTCCTGGCGCCCGATAGGCGACCAATGGACAACGTTTCGTTTTCATCACGAGCTCCCCACGAGGAAGAGTTTGCTTTAGCAGCCTTATCTCTTGTATCACCCTACCTTAGGGTTATTTTCCCTTTGACTGGTCATAAATGGCACACAAGTTTGGATCTGGATAAAATTCCTCCAGACTGGAGACAAGCATGGAAGGACGCATTTATTTTCTTCCTTAAAAAACTGGAACTTTCTGAAGGGGGGCGCGCATTACTTAAATCACCTCCAAATACAGCAAGAGTCAAACATCTTCTGGAAATTTTCCCTGACGCCCAATTCGTTCACATTGTCAGAAATCCATATAGAGTTTATTTATCTACTCGTAATCTTTGGGATAAATCTTTTGCAAAAACCAGACTTCAGGAACCCACTAAAGAATTTGTTCAGGAATTAATTCTGAATTGGTACCTGGAAATGTTTGAGCTTTTTGACCGGGACAGAGCGCTTATTCCTCCAGGTCATTTGCATGAATTGAAATTTGAAGATCTTGAAGCAGATCCGTTAGCAGAATTGGAGAGAATTTATCTGGCGCTTAACCTGAAGAATTTCGATTTCTTGGGTGAACAAGCAGTTAAGTATCTTGATAGTATTAAGACATATAAGAAGAACATTTTCGATCTGGATGAAAAGACTAAAGCCTTGGTAGCCGAAAGATGGGAGAAGAATTTCAATAGATATGGATATGAAATTTGATTCTCATGAATTTGGTCAGATGTCATTTGGGGTTTCCTGCTTCAGGATAGACTCAAAGAATTGAGGTTTTTTGTTTTGACTCTCGGCGAACAACCTGATTGTTTGGAAAATCAACAAACCGGCACACCGATGATGCGCCAGTATTTGTCCCAGAAGAAACTTCACCCTGACGCGTTGCTTCTCTTTCGTATGGGGGATTTTTATGAAATGTTTTTTGAAGACGCTGTAAGGGCGGCTAAAATTCTGAACATCGCTCTAACAAGTAGAGACAAAAATAAAACTAAGAGCGTACCGATGTGTGGTTTTCCGTACCATTCGTCGTCAAGCTATATTACAAAATTATTGGGAGCTGGTGAGCGAGTTGCAATTTGTGACCAAGTTGAAAACCCTAAGCTATCGAAAGGACTTGTAAAACGAGAAATTACCAGAATCGTAACACCGGGTCTGATAGATGACTCCGAAGTTTTAGTGGCCAATGAAAATCATTTCATCTGCGCTATATCTAATTTCAAAGATGAAATAGGCCTGGCTATTTTGGATCTAAGCACGGGGGAGTTTTCGGTTACTTGCACAAGCAACGCCTCGTTAGCAAATGAAGAATTAATTAGAGTCAGTCCTAAAGAAACCTTAGTACAGAAAAATCTCCTTCCTACTGATCCACTTCATCGTTTGTTTTCACAAAACATCTACATTCATGAATTAGAAAGTTGGTCATTTGACCCTGTAAATTGTGCCGAATTTTTGAAAGAATACTTTGGAGTTCAAAGCCTGGCCGGGTTTGGTCTCCAAGATCACGACGGGCTTATTTCAGTGGCTGGGGCCCTCTTGCAATATGTGAGTCAAGCCAGATCAGAAAAACTTCTTCATATTAAACATCCAAAAATATATAGTCTTGATTCTTTTATGGTTCTTGATCAATCTTCTATAAGAAACCTCGAAATTTTTAAAAATCTCCGTGATGGATCAGCCAATGGATCGTTAATAAGTATTATTGACAAGACTAAAACGCCTGTGGGAGCTCGCTTATTAAGAAAATGGCTTGCTTATCCGCTTTTGAATACTCAAGAAATCTCGGATAGATCCGATTTGACAAAAAGTTTTGTAGAAAATTTTTCTATCCGCAGGACCATTCGAGATATTCTAAGAAATTTTGGTGATTTGGAGCGGCTAGCTGGAAAAATTTCATTGAAGACCGCTTCTCCCAGAGATCTCATTCAGCTGCGGACATCGGCAGAAAAGATACCTCAGATAATTCAGCAACTCGGCGAATTGGAAAGTCCACTTGCTGTCAATTTGGTGGACATGGATGATCTATCATATGTAGCCCACGCCATCGAACTTGTGATTGTTGACGATCCGCCGACCAGTTTAAGAGATGGTGGAGTAATACGAGCGGGGTACAATTCAGAACTCGATGAGTTGAGAGAAATTGGTCAATCGGGAAAAAAGTGGATAGCCGGTATTGAAAAAAGAGAAAGAGAAGCAACTGGCATACCAAACCTCAAGATAGGGTATAATAAAGTTTTTGGATATTTTATAGAGGTGACCAAAAGTCATCAAAGCAAGACGCCCGCTAATTACATTCGAAAGCAGACGCTGGTTGGGTCTGAGCGCTATATTACTGATGAACTCAAAGAATACGAACTTAAGGTCTTAAATTCCCATGACAAATCTCTTGAACTTGAAGAAGAAATCTTTTCAAACCTTAGGAACAATTTATTACAAGTTCTAGAACGAATCCAGAATACGGCCCAAAAAATTGGTATTATTGACGTAATCAGCACACTGGCAGAATTGGCAGTAACAAACGATTATACTCGGCCTGATGTAAACGATAGCGATAGAATAAGAATAGTCGAAGGCCGCCATCCTGTAGTGGAGGCCTTTATTTCTAGTGAGACATATGTTCCCAATGACACTGTGTTGGACAAAACCGAAAATCAAATACTTGTTATTACTGGTCCAAATATGGCGGGGAAATCAACTTATATGCGCCAGACAGCTTTAATAGTTTTATTGGCTCAAATAGGAGGTTTCGTACCTGCTAGAGAAGCGACGATAGGAGTAGTCGACAGAATTTTCACCAGAATCGGCGCATCTGATTACCTCTCTTTTGGACAGTCTACCTTTATGGTTGAAATGACTGAAACCGCTGAGATACTCAATTGCGCTACCCATCGATCGCTGGCTCTTTTAGATGAAGTTGGACGGGGTACCAGTACCTTTGACGGTCTTGCCATCGCATGGGCTGTTACAGAATTCCTTCATGACATGCCCGGAAAAGGCGGACCTCGAACTATGTTTGCTACGCACTATCACGAATTGGTAGACTTGGCGCTAATAAAAGAAAAAGTTAAGAATTTCAATTTCGAAGTACGGGAATGGAAGAACAGGATAGTTTTTCTAAGGAAAATTAGGCCTGGGGGCGCGAGTCGATCTTATGGTTTGCACGTGGCAGGTTTGGCAGGGATTCCAGAATCGGTCATTTCAAGGGCATCGGAAATACTTGCCAATCTGGAAAAAGAAGAAATAGATCCCAAGGGGCATCCGAAAATTTCACGAAGCAAAAATGCTAGACCAAGAAACAAGCGTCAACTGGACCAAATTGAACTATTTGCTTCGCCAGCCGAGTATAATCGTTTG
>JAMCYH010000344.1 GCA_023474025.1 Deltaproteobacteria bacterium | reverse complement strand
CCTTGTCACCTTTGTTTCGGTCAGGATGATATTTCAACGCCAGTTTTCGGTACGCCTTCTTGATTTCATCAGGTCCTGCGCTATTACCCACGCCCAGAACTTCGTAGTAATCTCTTTTTGTCATAGTTCCAACTCAGATTGAATTAAATGATCTCCTGGACAGCACGGCTATGTCCAAACAACATATATAGATGCGCACGATTAGATCGATTGTCACCCTCAGACGGAGATTTTTTCATCATGTTTCTGGCGCTCCTCTATAAGTTTTTCAGCGCAAGACGTCAATTCACCCTGTTTGGTCAACATATTTATTACACACGCGCTCCTATGCTGGCAGTAAATGTTCGGGCTATGACAACACGCGCATTCCTCGCACATGCGGTTTCCATCTTTTTGACAAAAATAAATCCCCGGACGATCCGGATGTCTGTAACACTTATCCATAGCTATAACAACCTCTACTTACTTATGGAGTCTTTGCAAGGGGTAGCCAAAACAGCGAAACGCTCTTGGACTCCTTTATTTAAATCTTTTTAAAGATTTTTCACGTGGTTTTTTCTTTTCACTTCTGATTTAAGACGCTTCAAGTTTTATTCAACTTCATAGGTAGTCCCAAATGGGCAACCGGCAATCAATTCCGCTCGCCGGCGGTCCAACAGTAACAGATTGTTCGGAAAAATGCTCCTATAAGCCACTGTCATTACATAAAAACGCTGGTTAAGCCGCCACTATTCAATCCTTTAATCCGGAAAAAACGTTAATGACCCAGTCAACGAAGTTAAGGCAGTGCGCTGCGCGGGCGTTATTCGACCTCTGTTCGAAACAGCCCTGGACAGTCAATAATTTCAATGTGACTCTGGGGCCAGAATTATTCAGAGTTGGCCAATTCCATTCACCAAGTAAAGACATTTCTCCAAAACAAGTGGCATTTGAAGTTACACTTCCCTTCAAGTTAGGAAACCTGAGGTTTCAAATAAACCTAAGTATCATCCAGTCTGAATTCAAATTGTTTCTCAGTAAATACGCCAGGATCCTGATTTACGTAGCTCCTCTCCAGAAAACTCACGTTGTTTTCAAAATCGATCGTTACAACTGTAGAGGAACGAGTACCGTATACCGGGCTCGTTATAAAAATTGGGGCTAGTATCCTCTCCCATTCCAGTCCTATACCAGTGTCAGGAAGGAATTTGTCATCAGGTCGTCTTGTGTCAGTTAGAATTCTGAAAATAGATTCGTGTGAGATATCATCAGATCCTGAAACAAGATGACGAAGCGCTTTAATTCCGGTCTTTACTTTAGGCCACGGAGTATCCAGCAGATGATTACTCAATCCATGTGTACCCTGCGGTAAACTCTGAACATCCGAAGATTGGCTTGACACGAAAAAGATCTGATCCCGTTTCCCAAACAATAAATTAAAATCGTTATAATTATTTTTGGTCCTCATAAGCCGTTGACCATAATCAGCAGGATCGTCCAGCTCCATTAGAAAATCGCTCACCAAACGGCCTCTGGAAGGCGCATCGAACTTTCTGTTTGATGGATTTCGATAATTTGTCAAAGCAGCTATCCGGCCTTGTTTCGTAACGCCTAACCATGTCCCGCCATGCTTCAAGTCCCTGCCACCAAGTATATTCGGTCGATCCTCCCAAAAATGGGCTGAAGCTGTGGGCCTTTCATAAAATTCATCCCTGTTGGCGGCAAAAATCAGATGGTAGCGGGAATGATCGTTAAACGATACCAAAATCAGGCACATATAAACTCCAAATCTGGATTGCTGATTAAGCCAGGAATCCAAGACCCAATATTTTGACCTGGCGTTGTTTTTTTGTAGTCAAAACCATAAAATTGATTCTCATTAGCTTCTTAGTGTAGGACAATTCTATGGTGCGTTAGGGCTAATTTCTTTTAATTTAAATCGTATTTTCGTTGACGCATACCACTGTGCAGGATTTTATTCGATGATTTCAAAAATTCAAGGTCAGATAGAACGAGTCACCTTTCATAACGAAATGAACGGATATACGATTCTTCGCCTTAAGGTTAAGGGAGATCGAGACCTTGTCACGTTAGTGGGAAATCTTATGGCCCCGACTCCTGGACAGGTTATAAGCGCCACAGGTGAATGGGTGACACACCCCCAGTTCGGTGAGCAGTTCAGGGTCATACAGTATAAAACACTTACGCCAGCAACGGTCACTGGCATTGAGAAATATCTGGGATCAGGTCTGGTGAAGGGAATTGGGCCAGTAATGGCCAAAAGAATTGTAAATTTATTCGGTGAAAAAACCCTCGTTGTCATAGAAGAGCAATCAGACCGCCTTTACGAAGTTGAGGGCATAGGAGAGAAACGTTTGCGCATGATTCGCGGCGCATGGGAAGACCAAAAGCAAATCCGCGAAGTCATGGTTTTCCTGCAGAGTCATGACGTGAGCGCTGGATACGCCGCCAAGATCTACAAACAATACGGAAACAGATCGATTGAGGTAGTTAAAAACAACCCGTACAGACTGGCGATGGATATCTTCGGAATAGGCTTTGTGACTGCCGACAAAATCGCTGAGAAGCTAGGCGTTGAGAAGGATGCGCCTCTACGCATGGAAGCCGGTGTAATTTACATCCTGAACCAGTTAGCTGAAGATGGTCATGTTTATTATCCGTTATCGCCTCTCCTGGATAAGTGCGCAGAAATTCTTAAGGTTAATAAAGAAAATGTCGTAAATGCCCTGGAGACCTTATCCAAAGAAAAATGGATTATTATTGAAGAACTGCCGGAAAGAGATGACCCTTTTGTATACCTTTCGACTTTTTATACGTGTGAAACCGGAATCGCATCCAAGATAAAAGCGATTCTAAGAGCGCCATATTCCAGGCGAAAAATAGACTCTACCAAGGCGGTTGAGTGGGCGCAAAAGCAGACTTCAATCTCTCTGGCTGTTAATCAGATAGAGGCGGTGAAGACTGCTCTTGATTGCAAGTTAATGGTTATAACTGGAGGGCCAGGAACTGGAAAAACTACAATAATTAAGACTATTCTATGCATTTTTGAAAAACTGGGTGTCAAAATTTTGCTGGCTGCGCCTACGGGCAGGGCGGCAAAAAGGATGAGTGAAGCCACGGGCCGTGAATCCAAGACCATTCATCGAATTCTAGAATTTAGTCCTGGTAAGGGGGGATTTCAGAGAAACGAGCAACACCCTTTACCAGCCGATCTGATAATAGTCGATGAGGCTTCAATGATCGATACCGTGCTCATGTATCACCTTGTTAAAGCCGTGCCTCTGACTTCAACATTGATATTGATAGGAGACGTCAACCAACTCCCGTCGGTAGGAACCGGAAACATATTGCAGGACATCATAAATTCCGGCTCTGCTCCTGTTGTACATCTCACTGAAATTTTCCGCCAGGCCAGAGATAGCGACATTGTTGTAAATGCTCATCTCATTAACAGTGGTATAATTCCCAATCTTGAAAACCCCGCTGAAGGGACCAGGGATTTCTATTTCATAGAAAAGACAGACGCCGATGAAGCTCTGGAAACCGTTTTAAAACTTGTTTGTTCCAGGATTCAGAACGCTTTTGGCTTCGACCCCATAGATGACGTGCAGGTTCTTTCACCAATGAATAGAGGTACGGTAGGCGCATTTAACCTGAACCTGGAACTGCAAAAGGGTCTCAATCCTGCACAGGAAGGGATTATGAGAGGTGGACGCGCCTTCAGAATATACGACAAGGTAATGCAAGTGAGGAACAATTATGACAAAGAAGTGTTTAACGGCGATATCGGTCGCATTTCAAAGATAGATCTGGAAAATCAGGAAGTAACCATTAATTTTGACGGCAGGTCTGTAGTCTATGATTACAGTGACCTGGATGAGATTGTTTTAGCATACGCCATATCAGTTCATAAATCTCAAGGCTCCGAATACCCATGCGTAGTCATACCACTATTAACCCAGCATTACGTGCTGTTACAAAGGAATCTCCTGTATACTGCCATCACAAGGGGCAGGAAACTGGTCATCATAATAGGGTCAAAAAAGGCTTTGGCAATAGCGGTAAAAAACGACAAAACTCAAAATCGCAACAGTGACTTGAGGCGAAGGCTTTCAAATTAGGGTCACATTTTGTCCTATAAAAAGGCGTTTTCCCTCTTTTCGCGGCCTATTGTGGATGTGGGGGTTGATCCATAATTGTGGCCAGGAAGCACAATCGTTTCATCAGGAAGAGTAAACAATCTGTCGTTAATTGAATTTCGAAGTGTCTCGTATGAGCCACCAGGCAGGTCTGTTCTCCCAATCCCACCCACAAACAATGTATCGCCTGTAATCACGTATCCCGGGAAATAAAGACATATGCCACCAAGCGTATGCCCAGGAGTGTGAACCACGTTAACCGCCTCGTTTCCGAAAGTTAGCACATCTCCATCCTTGAGCAGAACCCCCGGTGGTGGAGAAGGTTCCGCTCCAAACATTGCAAGCATACCCAAATTGGGATGCAGAATATCAGGAGCGTCCAATTCGTGAATTGCTATTGGAGCGGACACAGCTTGTTGAATTTCCTTGTTTCCAGCCGTATGGTCCACATGACTGTGAGTATTTACTATGTAAGCGATCTCCTCTACGCCTCGCTTATGAGCTTTATTCAAAATCGGACCAGCAGGACCTCCCGGGTCTACGATTATGCCGATCCCTGTATGCTCATCTCCTAGCACATAACAAAATATTTCGAATCCGCCTATTTGAATTTGTTCTATAATCATTAGACACTCCTGGCCTTAATAAATGCAGGGGGTTGATAAGCGCAATAGGGCTCCTCTGCCATGCGCCTTCCAGTAAGTTCGTAGGCTCTCGCTCTGCATCCGCCACAAAAGCGAATGTAGTCACACTTGCCACACTTACCTTCAAGCATTTTAAAATTACGAAGCTCATTAAATAGCGCTGATTCCAGCCACACTTTGCTGAAACTCGTTTCTCTTACTGACCCGGCCTTTTCGTCAAAGTAACCACACGGTTGGACGGCGCCAATATGCGAGACAAATGCGAAAGAAAGCCCACCCAGACATCCTCTGGTATGAGCGTTTAGTCCAAATCTCCTAGCACATAACAAAA
>JAMCYH010000038.1 GCA_023474025.1 Deltaproteobacteria bacterium | reverse complement strand
GTGTCTTTCGAGTTCTATTCATGCGAAAGGTCATCTATCTCTATGAACATCCTGAAGAGGATTCCTCTGACATAATAGAGTTCGCTGACGGCCGGATCATCGAGCGGTATTCCAAACCGCAAAGAATTGGAGATGAAATCGTTGGACGGGTTTGGAGTTTCCGTGATGTCACCCAAAGAATAGAACTCGAAAGACACCTGGCTGAGGCCATAGAAGATCTAAAAATCTCCAATCAGCAAACCAGCGCCCTTTTAGGCTGCGCAAAAGAGGTCCTTGAAAGTGATAATTTCAGGTATGCCGCCCAGCGTATTGTGAATTCATCGCAGGAACTCACATCAGCTAAAGCCGGTCACATAACGGTGATGGATCCTAACGGCGAGGAACAGTATCTGCTTTGTTCCGGATCGGATGGCCCGGTCTCTGGCCTGGACCTGGCTCAACCCATTCGTGTAACAGGCCTTCACCGATACGTTTATGATCGTAAAAGGGCCGTATACAGAAACGACCTTAGCAATTTAGAGAATGCTCTCGCATTACCTGATGGTCATCTTGCGCTCAGCAACATCCTTTTGGCTCCATTGGTTGTAAAAAACATGACCATTGGATTCCTCGCGCTTGGGAACAAGGGGGAGGATTTTACGGATGAGGATCAGAAATTTGCGGAATCCTTTGCAGAGATTGCGGCGATTGGCCTTTTAAAGCGCCAGATGGCCCAGCAACTTGAAGAAAGTGAAGAGCGATATCGAATGATTTTCGCTCACTCACCCTTTGGAATAATACATTATGATAGCGAAGGAACGATTGTTGATTGCAATGACCAATTTGAGAGGATGATGGGCGCTTCATACCGGAATGGTCCCGCTTTCAGAATGCTGGAAAAAATCGAAGACCCAAAAATGCTGGAAGCTCTAAAAGCCAGCCTGGCTGGAAAGACAGGTTATTACGAAGGAGAATATCTTTCCGTTTATGGCAAAAAACTTATTCCTGTCAGAACGATTTTCAGTTCCGTCAAATCTGAGGACGGAACTTTTCTGGGTGGTGTGGGTATATTTGAAGACATCAGTGACCTGAAAGCTGCGGAGAAGGCCCTTTTGCAGGCGGAAAGGGTCAAGGCTGTGGCGGGCCTTGCTGCTGGCGTCGCCCACAATTTTAATAATCTCCTGCAAATACTGATGGGTAACATAGAATTGTCGCTAATGGATATTACAGCAGGCAGACAAGAAAACCTTGTGGCTTCACTTCGGCAGATGCGTGACACGGTAAGACTTGGGGCGGAAACGGTGAGGAGGCTCCAGACCTTTGCCAACGTGCGACAGGCGAACGATCAGGAGGGCTACAAACAATTTGATTTATCAGACTTAGCCCGTAAGGCTCTGGAAATGAGTAGTCCTAAGTGGAAGGGACATTCCGGAAAACTGGCAGCGAATATAAACGTCAAACAGGATCTTGAAAACGGGTTGTTCGTCGAGGGTCGGGACGATGAGATCCTTGAGGTGCTGATAAACATGATAACGAACGCCGGTGAGGCCTGCTCAAATGGTGGAGAAATCACCCTTTCGAGCTATTCTCACGGCGCCAACGCTGTAATCAGGGTGTCTGACACCGGGATAGGTATCGCGGACCAGCATATAAAACGGGTCTTTGATCCATTCTGGACAGCAAGTAAAACGAACATCGGCACGGGATTGGGATTGGCTCTGAGTCATGGTATAGTCAAGGCCCATGGTGGCCAAATAAGAGTCGCAAGTAAACCGGGAGCGGGAACAACATTTACAGTCACTTTTCCATTGGTAGATGGAGATAGCCCAGAGCATGGACAACCTGAACAACAATCGGCTGGATTGCCGTTGACTGTTCTCGTGGTCGATGACATGGAGCCTATAGTGGAGATGCTGGCTGAGGTAATGATTCAACTAGGGCACAATGCGCTTACCGCAAAATCCGGTGAGGATGCCATTGAGACCTACAGGAATAACCTTATCGACGTTGTTATCTGTGACCTGATAATGCCTGGTATCGATGGCTGGAAAGTTGGTCAGGCGATTTCGTCCATATGTAACGAGCGAGGTGTGCCTAAGACACCTTTTATTCTTCTGACTGGCTGGGGAGGCCAGGCCATGGAGCAGAACCAGATACACAGGTCCGGTGTGGATGTCCTTCTCGAAAAGCCGATCGATATCAGGAAGCTTACTGAAACCATCAGTAAACTTGCAGTTCCGGATACAAACTGAGTCTCAGAAACGCTCTCACCACTTAAAGGAGCTTGGCTTCAGCGCTGGATAATTGAGTTGGAGCCTTTTGCCTGGACATGAGAGTAAGGACCGTCAAAATCAACAACAACGAGCGCAATATCGTCGGACGGAGGATTGTTGTGTCCGAACTCCATGAGCGAGTTCACAATAATTTCCGATATATCCTCAGCGGAAGACGTCGTCAAATTCCTTAAAAGCTTTTCCAGTCGCTCGATTCCATACAACTCGCCGTTTCCTGTAGAGTATTCCGTAAGTCCGTCAGTATAAAACACTATTTTGTCTCCACCTGACAGAGTCTTGATTTCCTCTTCAAACGGAACTGGCCCTCCAAGACCCACGATGGAGCCACCTTGATCGAGAAATTCTATTTGTCCATCAGATCTGAGCAGTATTGGAGGTGGATGTCCCGCGCTGCAGGAAAGCAGGGTGGATTCGCGATGATTCAGCACGACATAACTCATGGTAAAATATTTATCGAATCTCTCCACGGGATAATTAAAATCAAGCGTTTCCAGCACTCTTTTGGGGGAAGCCAGCTCTCTTTCACAATCCGTGGAACGTGATCCGGTGGAATCACAGAAATATCCAGTCGTAGGACTGAGCATCTGGGAGACGGAAACAGTAACCATTGCCGCGGGGACTCCATGGCCACTGACATCAATCATGTAAATTACAATTCGGTCATTGTCGAGTTCGAATACGTTATAGATGTCTCCGCCGACCTGGTCACAGGGAATGAATCTGGCAGCGAAATGGCAATTGTCAACTTTAGGGAATGACACTGGCAAGAGGCTTTTTTGTATTTCCGCGGCAGATTCCAGATCTTCATCCAGACGACGCTGTTTTTCCATTAACCAGAGCCGTTGTGTCTCCAACTCGGTCATATCATCTACTACCACCAGCACCATTTCTTCATTTCGATACGTCAAATATATGGATGAGAACCTGAAATGCTTGCTGATTTTTTGACCACCTATATAAAAGTCTCTCCTTAACATAGCCTTAAAGGTCGGAACGTTATCAAGAAATGCGCGGAACAGGGAATCCCGCAGAATGCAACTGCCACAGTTGGATGTTTTGCCACACAACTGGTTTTCGTCTACGGCGAAGGAGCATCCAAGAGCGTTCCCGCATAGTTTGTTGACCAATTCGGCTTCGGATTTTGACAAAAGCTTTTTGAATGAATCGTTGAACTGTTGTACGCGGATGTCCTTATCGACCAGGAAAACCGCCGACGTGATATTGTCCATCAGGAGATTAAGGAACTCGTTGGATTCTTTCAGACTGCCAAGTTCTATTGCCAAAAAAGCACGCTCCCACCTGGATTTACAGACCATTAGTTTAGTGAAGGCTGTCGGGGATGGCAACAACTTTAATGTCAGATCGGCAACTGTTGTCGGAGCCTGGAGCGACCACGGCGCAAATCTCCTTTTTTGTAGGCTGAGCGACCATTTCCGCTGCAAAAGATAAAATTGTTTGACATGAGACGTTTTTAGTGTATACGGATAAAAGGTCTGAGTTCAGACCATCAACCGGTATGACCATATCATTGACACCGAAACCGATGTTCGGGAGTTCCTTGAAGTTTATCGATACAAGGTATCGATCTTGTAAATAAAAACAACGTCTCGGCAATCATTTTTTCAAAAAAGGAGCACGTTATGCATGCACCCCCCGAACCATCAACATCGGATTCCAAATCGTGCGATCCGCCCACTTTTTGGATTAGTGAACTCTCGTCTACTGAACGCCATACCCTGTTTGCAACGTTTTTAGGTTGGGCGCTGGATGGCATGGACGTAATGGTTTACAGCTTTGTCATCCCCAGCCTGATTGCGGCGTGGCATATCAGCACAGGCGAAGCCGGTTTGCTTGGCACGGCTGCGCTATTGATCTCGGCTTTAGGTGGTTGGATCGCAGGTCTTCTAGCAGACCGTTTTGGTCGTGCGCGTGTTTTACAAATCACAATTCTATGGTTTTCATTTTTCACGTTTTTAAGTGGGTTTACCAATTCCTTTTGGCAACTGCTGGTTACACGCGGGCTACAGGGGCTAGGGTTTGGTGGGGAGTGGGCAGTCGGATCTGTCCTGATTGGTGAGGTGATACGTTCCAAACACCGCGGAAAGGCGGTCGGTACTGTACAGGGCGGATGGGCGGTTGGATGGGGATTAGCTGCAATCTGTAATGCTATCGTCTTTTCCGTGTTCCCCCCGGAAGTTGCATGGCGTTACATGTTTTGGCTTGGAATTCTTCCTGGCCTGCTTGTTTTTTATATTCGCCGGCGTGTTCCTGAGCCTGAGCTTTTCACAAAGACCAGAAAGCAGGTTGAGGATCTCGGAGAAAAGTCCAATTTCCTTGAGATTTTTTCTCCCGCCTTCATCAAGGTTACCGCTCTTACAGCTTTAATGGCAGTAGGTGTACAGGGTGGCTACTACGCTATCACCACCTGGCTTCCAACATTCTTAAAGACAGTGCGAGGTCTGTCCGTTTTAAATTCCAGCGCCTACCTGTTAGTGGTGATCGTGGGATCATTCGTTGGGTACATCATCAGCGCTCACTTGTGTGATCGACTTGGGCGAAGAAAAACACTCATCCTGTTCGCCGTGTGTTCGTTCTTCACAGTAATAGCGTACGCCTACATGCCGATCAGCAATCCAGTCATGTTGATACTTGGATTTCCATTGGGATTCTTTGCTTCTGGATGTTTTAGTCCAATTGGAGCCTTTTTTACTGAGCTGTTCCCGAGCCGTTTACGCGGATCTGGTCAGGGATTTTCATACAATTTTGGGCGTGGGATAGGAGCTCTTTTCCCGACACTAGTCGGATATTTAAGCGCAAGCGCTGCGCTCGGCGATGCCATCGCGATCTTTGCCGCGTTGGCGTACTTCGTCATGATCCTGGCTGTCGCCCTATTGCCAGAAACTCGAGGAAAGGAGCTGAGGATCTATGAGTGAGAGTGGTCTTAAAAATCCGTCGATCCCGATATGTCAAGGACCGAATCCGGATCCTGGCAAACCGAAGCTTTTGATTCCAGCGGGCAGTTGCGATTGTCACGCGCACATCTTTGGGCCGGCTGATCGGTACCCGTTTACATCGAACCGAAGCTATACTCCACCGGAAGCCAGTATCGAGGCCTATCGACGAATGTTGGGGGCCTTGGGGTTTGATCGGGCTGTAATCGTGCAACCAAGTGTATATGGAATGGACAACCGCTGTACTGGCGCCGCCGTAAGAGCATCCAACGCGTCCTGGCGGGGCGTCGCAGTGATGACCGCTGACGTCAAGGAATCTGTTCTTGTCGATCTGCACTCGGCAGGTTTTCGTGGTGTCCGTTTGAACCTTCTTTTCAAGGGTGGGATGGCGTTAGATGAACTTGAGCGGATCGCCCACGTTATTGAGCCATTTGGGTGGCACGTCCAGTTGCTGCTTGATGGAAGAGAGCTGGATCAACTCGCTGATCGATTTCGGCGTTTGCCGGTAGACATTGTCATAGACCACATAGGTCACATGCCTGCTACGGTAGGCGTGAATCACCCAGGGTTTCAGACTTTGCTCCAGTTAACGCGTGAAGGTCGGTGTTGGGTAAAGCTGTCTGGCGCATACCGTGTGTCTGGTGAACAATTTCCATACAACGATGTCGTGCCTTTCGCACGCGCGTTGGTTGAAACCGCGCCGGACCGTCTGGTATTTGGTACAGACTGGCCACATCCCGCAGTGAATGGGTTTATACCGCAGGATGCAAGTCTATTGGATCTGCTGCCACTATGGGCGCCTGATGAAGATGTCCAGTACCGGATCTTGGTGACCAATCCAGAAAGGCTGTACGATTTTCCACGAGCCCCAAAAAACAGCTCGATGGCGCCAAAGCGCTGACCATGAATAACACGAAGACCAGAGAACGAAAAAAGTGCGCTGCAACCACAAATTTTTCAGAGGTCCGAAAAAATGTTTTCCAGTCGATGACCTCTGAACAGTAAGGCGGTTTTCAGATAATGGATTACTCTATTCTCTTGCCTGGAGTGCCTGTTTCGTCAGAACGCGGAGCTTTAGGATGGTGCTCCGTCACTATCATCCGCCATGGCGATCGGAATATCCTTGTAGATACCGGTTCGTACGGAGATCGTATGGCGCTGTTGAACGCTCTGGAGACACAGGGTCTTGCGCCAAACCAGATTAATGATGTGTTCATTTCGCATTTGCATTATGACCATTTTCTAAATGTGGATCTCTTCTCCAGGGCTAGAATCTGGGTCCCCATGCGAGATTTGACCTATGTCATGGAACAAGAATACCTTCACTGCAATGACCCCTATGTTCCTGCGGCCGTAGTACATTATTTTGCCGATCGTTTGACGTCTTATGTTCCGGATCAAATCATTGCCGAGGGACTGATGGCAATTGGGTTACCCGGCCATACGCCGGGAACATCCGGATTGTATGATGAAAATGGTCGTATCCTCTTCGCTGGTGATGGTGTGAAAAATGCGTGGGAATTTGTGAATCGAGTTCCCCCGCCAGCTTTTTTTGATGCCGAAAGAGCCGTTGCCAACTACCAAAAAGTGTCGGAACTAGCCGATATCGTTGTGCCCGGACATGACTGTCCTTTTCGGATCACACCGGATGGTGGGGCGTCATATCTACAGCCCTATACTGCCGTCATTAAGGTTTATCCTGGTCCGGATCAAAATGCGAAAATGATTCGTATTGAATGAGGTCTAGAGATGAATAAAGGTTTTAAGCGAATCAATCAGAAAAAGATCAGCGATCAGGTATATGACCAGATTCGAGGCATGATTCAGAACGGGCAACTCAGTCCCGGAGAACAACTTATGCCGGAAAGAGAACTGGCGGAACTTCTTGGAGTAGGTAGATCTTCAGTCCGGGAGGCTCTTTTAAAACTGGAGTGTCTGGGTATGGTAGATCAGCGCCATGGTGAAGGCACTTTTGTCCGCTCCTCTGCCGAAAATGACCTGAATCCAGCTTTTGAAACGTTCCTAAAAAATCACGAAAGTATTTATGACTTGATGGAGGTCCGTTTCGTCTTGGAAGCTTGGGCAGCGTCAACGGCCGCAGAAAGGGCCAACCCTGACCAAATTGCCCAAATGCGAAGTTGTTTAGAAGAGATGGCCAAGGCCAAACTTAAAGGGAAAATCGGCTATGAGCTAAATCTTGAGTTCCACCGCTTGATCTCTGTGGCAACCCATAACACCATATTAATCCATGTTACGAATGCCCTTTCCGGATGGTTCCAGCAAGTCACCGCGGAAGTTTATGTAAAGATGTATGAAGATCCGCAAATCCAGGACATCCTTTTCCTGCAGCACCAGGCTATCGTCACGGCAATTGAGAAGCGAAATCGCGAAGAAGCGTATGAGGCAATGGTTAAACATTTGTCTTTTGCCGCAAACATCTTCCCAAAACAAAAGGACGACCACGAATAAAACATGAAGAAGTTAATTGGTTGCTGAATAACTGCCTTTCGGATCAAAATGCAACAAAAACGCTGAGGATCATTGGAATCTTCAAACAGGTCTTTTATCTTTTAACTCAATTGGGAATTACCACATGATACCACCAGACTCGTTGGTTAACGCTACCTTTGAATACAGGACCCTAGGGAGGTTATTTTGAAGACATACGACCTGGTTTTGGTCGGTGGAGGAATTGTAGGGGTCTCCACCGCTCTGCAATTGAAGCGGCGTAACCCGGACGCGGCCATTTTGCTGATCGAAAAGGAAGCGTTTCTGGCCCAACACCAGACCGGTCACAATTCAGGTGTAGTCCATGCCGGCGTATACTATCAGCCGGGTAGCCTAAAGGCTGACTTCTGCAGACGTGGGGCTGCTCAAACGATCGAGTTTTGTAGAGAACATGGGTTGCCGTTTAAACAAATCGGCAAACTGCTGGTTGCAACGGATGCTATTGAATATGAGCGGATGGAAGCGCTGGAAGGAAGATGTAGCCAGAATGGAATCGAGACGCAACGATTATCTGAGAGAGAGCTAACGGGAATCGAACCTGCAGTTGTGGGAGTAGGCGCTCTTTTGGTATCAGCTACAGGGATTACTGATTTCAAGATTATCACCGCAAAAATGGCTGAGCTTTTCATGGCCCTGGGCGGCGAAATCAAATGCGGCTTGGAAGTCAAAGCGCTTAGAGAGAGAGGTCACACAGTCCACATTGAACTGGCTGGGACTACTATTACAGCTAAATACCTTGTGCTGTGTGGTGGACTGATGGCTGATCGCTTGGCCAGAAACATGGGAATTGATATCGATTTTCAGATTGTTCCTTTTCGCGGAGAGTACTACAGGCTCTCACCCAGACATAACTCTATTGTAAAACATCTTGTCTATCCAATCCCGGACCCCGAGTTACCCTTTTTGGGGGTACATCTTACTCCAACGATCCAAGGCTTTGTGACAGTTGGACCAAACGCTGTTTTGGGCTGGAAAAGAGAGGGATACGGCCGTTTCAACTTCGATTTCCGAGACACCATGGAGATGCTCAAATTTTCGGGTTTTTGGACGGTGATGCGGGAGAATTTTCTAAACGGGTTGAGTGAGTTTAAGGATTCGGTGTTCAAGCCCGGTTACCTTCAGCGTGTACGTAAGTACTGTCCAGGCCTTATGTCCGCCTCTGACCTCCTGCCATATCCACCTGGAATCAGGGCCCAGGCGGTAAAAAGGGATGGAACTCTTGTTCACGATTTCCTGTTTGCTGAAAGCGATCTCTCTTTTCATGTCTGCAATGCGCCTTCGCCCGCAGCGACCGCGGCCATGCCGATTGGGGAATATTTATGTGAAAAAGTGGCTACCAGATTTGGATTTTGATGTCGTCGTTTCTGCAAAAATGATTCGTATTGAATGAGGCCTAAATATGAATGAAGTTTTTTAGACATGGGAGAAAAAGTAATGATGACCAAGAAAATTCGAGGCGTGCTGGTACCTTTAGTTACCCCATTCAGGCAAGAGGATCTGGACATTGACGCGTTCAAGACCAACATTGAACGACTCAATCATACTGGCCTGAGCGGTTACGTGGTTATCGGTTCCACTGGTGAGAGTGTCTACCTGAACGCAATTGAAAAGGAAAAAATACTCGCCGCTGCGCGGGAGGCGGTCGCTCCTGACAAAATACTGATGATAGGCACTGGTCAGGAATCTACTAAAGCTGCGATCGAACTGACCAGCTTGGCGGCCAAACATGGCGCGGACTGTGTGTTGGCAGTCACCCCGGCTTTTTTTAAAGGTCAAATGACCTCCGATGCGCTTTATGGTCATTACTCAAGGATTGCAGACCAATCTCCCATACCTCTGTTGCTGTACAACGTTCCGCAGTTCACTGGATTGAATATGGGCGCTGCTGTAGTGTCCAGACTGGCTCAACATCCCAATATTCATGGCGTGAAGGATAGTTCCGGAGATATTGCCCAACTCACGGAGATTGTACGACTGACGCCTCAGGATTTTGTAGTCCTGGTAGGTTCAAATCTCGTTTTCTATCCAGCTCTTTGCGTGGGGGCCAGTGGAGGAATATTGGCGACCGCTAACGTCGTTCCCGAGATCCCGGTAAGGATATTCGACTGCTTTATACAGGGCAACCACCAGGAAGCGCTAAAATTACAGCGTGTTCTAAATCCTCTGGCTGTAATGGTCACTGCGGTTTATGGCGTAGGCGGGCTAAAACTGGCCATGAACGCCATGGGGTTCCAGGGAGGAGAAGTGCGTTCACCCTTGACGATTCCCGAAAACGCACGAGAGGAATTAGGCGCTGAATTGGAAAAGCTACGCCCCTTTTTAATGGAGCAGTCTGTTTAAAATGATGTTTTTCCTCACTCATTTTGTTTCCGGGTCCCGCAGGGAGTTTTTGCAAAGGAGTCAGACGTGCCCAAAAGGAGGCTGAAAGAACTTTGTATTAATAAAGAATGGTGCAAAGGATGTGGCATCTGTATCGAGTTTTGCCCCAAGGGAGTTCTGGAACTGGATACGCAGGACAAAGCCGTTCCAGTGCGCAACGAGGACTGTGTGGTGTGCCGGTTGTGTGAGATGCTCTGCCCTGATCTGGCGATTGACATTGTAGAGGAAGAGGAGGCTGAATAACTGCTATGGGCGGGAACCTCAAATTTGTTCAAGGCAACGAAGCTTGTGTGGAAGGGGCGCTCTACGCTGGACTTGACTTCTTTGCCGGCTACCCGATCACTCCTTCAACGGAGATTGCAGAGCTTCTGGCTTCACGGCTACCCAAAACAGGCGCCAAATTCATCCAGATGGAAGATGAGATTGCTTCAATATGTGCTCTAATCGGCGCTTCGCTTACCGGTTGCAAGGTAATGACAGCTACTTCCGGTCCAGGATTCTCCCTGATACAGGAAGGGCTCGGTTACGCAATCATGGCTGAAATCCCATGCGTTATTGTAAACGTTCAACGCGGGGGACCCTCGACGGGAATCCCCACGCGTGTGCACCAGGGCGATGTGAACCAGGCCAGGTGGGGCACTCACGGGGATCATGCCATTGTGGCTCTGACCGCCTCCAATCATCAGGACGTTTTCGCCATGACGGTAGAAGCGTTCAATATCGCTGAGACTTACAGGACACCGGTTGTGCTCCTGTTTGATGAAGTGATTGGTCACATGCGTGAACGTCTGGTTCTCCCTGAACATGGAGAGATCGCTATGGTGGAACGTCTGAAAACTTCTGTTAAGGAGGGAGTGGATTATCATCCGTATCTGCCCCGGGAGGACGGACGGTTACCGATGTCCGATTTCGGAGGCGTTCATCGATACAATGTAACAGGTCTTTATCATGACATGTGGGGTTTCCCCTCAGATGATTCCGATGTTGTTGACGGCCTGCTCAGGCATTTGATGGACAAGATAGAGAATCAGGCTGCCCATTTCCCAAAGTACAGGGAATTCTACACGGAAGACGCTGATTGCCTGTTTATTTCTTACGGTTCCGCAGCCCGGTCCGCCCGACATGTTGTGGAAAGACGCCGCAGACTAGGAGAGAGGTTCGGACTTCTCGAACTGCAAACACTTTGGCCTTTTCCGCACGATATTGTAAAGGAGAAGACCGCTGGCGCGAGATACATTGTTGTTGTTGAAATGAACACCGGACAAATCTGTCAGTCTGTCCGACTGGCGGTTAGTCGACCGGAACGTGTCTTTTTGGCGAACAGGATCGATGGCGTGTTAATCACTCCGACCGACATTCAGCGAGTAATCCGGTTGATCTATGGAAAGGGGTTTTAGGTAATGCCCGTAAAGGACTACATCCGTGAAAGGTTCTTTCCTCACATATGGTGCTCCGGTTGTGGACATGGTACTGTTTTGAATGTTTTGATACGTGTAATCGAAAGGTTGGGACTCAACAAAAGCGATATAGTCATAGTGTCAGGCATCGGCTGTTCTTCCCGTATTGCAGGTTATCTTGACTTTCATACCATGCACACCCTTCATGGCCGTGCTCTGGCTTTCGCCACAGGAATTAAGCTGAACAGGCCGGAATTGAATGTGATTGTGCCCATGGGGGATGGTGATGCGCTTGCCATTGGAGGCAACCATTTCATCCACGCAGCCCGGCGCAATATCGACATCACGGCCATTGTCATGAACAATCGCATCTATGGGATGACCGGTGGTCAATATTCCCCCCTGTCTGGGTATGGAATTTTTGCAAGCACGGCGCCCTATTCAAGTGTGGATCAGAGTTTTGATGTGGCTGAATTGGCTGCCGCTGCCGGCGCAACCTTCGTGGCACGGAGCACCACATATCATGTGAACGAGGCGGCTCAAATGATCCAGAAAGCGATCCTTCATAAAGGGTTCTCTGTTGTAGAGATCATGTCACAATGTCCCACCTATTTTGGACGTAAAAATAGGCAAGGCGATGCGGTGGACATGCTGAAATACATGCGTGATACTACGACTCCGATCGGCTCAGGGGCGAAGGGTCAAAATCCCGAACTGATCGAGCGTGGAGTTTTTGTGAATAAAGAACTTCCCGAATATTGCTCAGCTTATGACGAAGTGATTCGTCATGCAATGGAGGGAAGATAGACGTGCAGCGATCAAGATTTGTTTTTTCGGGGTCTGGTGGACAGGGAGTGATTACCGCAGCGATCATCCTTGCGGAAGCGGCAGTACTGCACGAAAATTTAAATGCGGTACAAACCCAGGTTTATGGCGCTGAGGCAAGGGGAGGGTCCACACGTTCCGATGTCATCATCTCCGATTCAGAAATATTCTTTCCCAAAGTTACTCAGCCGAATGTGCTGGTATGCCTAACTCAGGAATCATACAATAAATTCTCGCGCATCCTTCGCCCCGGAGGACTTCTAATCACCGATACGCGTTACGTGAGGACCTCACGAACTGTCGATGCCGTACAAAAGCAACTACCAATGTACGAATCGGCGCTGGATAAAATCGGCAACCCGATCGTCTTTAACATCTGCATGCTCGGGGCGGTGACAGAGTTGAGCAAGGTGGTCAAACTGGAATCACTGCGCAAGATCCTGGAAGAACGTGTTCCCCCGGCCTTCCTGGAGATGAATCGACGAGCTTTGGATATAGGCGCCGAACTTGCCAGGAAAAGCGAGGCATAGGTGGAGAAGAAGGCGGATATCAAAATGCGGCTTCCGAAGATGTACCGTTTGAGGCAACAATTCCAACGACCAATGGTTTCAAAGATCCAGACCGCGATTAAACACGAGTTGACCAGGTTGCGGCTGCATGAAACTGTCATGCCCGGCAACAAAATCGGAGTTACTGTAGGCAGCCGGGGCATCCAGAACTTGCCGCTGATACTCAAAACTTGCGTCGATTTTATCAGAGAAATAGGGGCGTCACCCTTTTTGGTCTCAGCTATGGGTAGTCATGGGGGTGGCTTGGAAAAAGGCCAGAAGTTGGTGCTTGACAGTCTGGGTATCACTGAAGTCAATCTTGGAGCGCCTGTGGTGACATGCGCCGAATGCCGAACCATTGCAAAGACTACGAAGGATTTGCCTGTATTCATTCTGGAGTCTGCTCTTGAACTGGATGGGATCCTGGTAATCAATCGAGTCAAATCCCACACTTCGTTAAGAGGAGACCTGGAAAGTGGCCTCGTCAAAATGCTCGTAGTAGGATTAGGTGGTCCAAAGGGGGCGCAACAATTTCATGGTTTTGGCCATGCCGAATTACCAAGGCTGTTGATAGAAATCGGTGAAGTAATATTGGACAGGCTTCCAATAGTTGGGGGAATAGCCATTGTTGAAAACGCGTATGAAGAAACCGCGTTGATTCGGGCAGTCTCCCCAGCCGATATGATAGACAAAGAACGTGAATTGTTGCTTTATTCGAAATCCCTTATGCCGTCCCTTCCTACTGATCAGATCGACCTTCTCATCATACAGGAAATGGGAAAAAACTTCAGCGGAACAGGGATGGACACCAACATCATAGGCAGACTTCGTATTCAAGGCCTCCCGGACCCTGAAAAACCCTGCATTAAAAGAATAGCCGTTCTGGATCTTTCGGATCAATCTCATGGAAACGCGCACGGCATGGGGATGGCTGACTTTGTAACACGACGGTTGGTTGAAAAAGTGGATTGGCAAGCAACCTATCTAAACTGTCTAACGACTACCTTCGTGGGGCGAGCCGCCATGCCCATGCGCTTCAATACCGAAAAGGACCTTTTGGATGCCGCTATAACAAGCCTTTGCGACGGATCTTCCAGGGAATTACGCATTGTCATCATTCCGAATACCCTTTTTCTTGGTGAATGTATTGTTTCGGAGACAGTCAGAGCAGACCTGCTTGACACGGAGGGTATGCAATTTGAGAAAAATCCGGAAGAATTTGCGTTCGATAATGAAAAAAGATTGTTGTTGCGAGTCCCCTAGGAAAGAATGCGCCTCCCGGCCCTATTGGAGTGGTTTAACCAGCCCAAATTCATCCCCGTTCGTGGCGCACAATTATATTGTCACGTTGAACTTACTGTCACCCTTTGATACCACTTGGTCATCTCTTCCGTAACTGCGGGGATTAAAGCCAACCCCGCAACCACACCGCATTCCATGAAACCTAGCGGATGCGTATTAAAAACCGGATTCAGCCACGGTACAGCTACGGTGACCATCATTAGCAGCGCCGAGACCAATACAGCGCCTACCATATAGGGGTTGGAGAGTAGATGACCTCTTTGAAAGATGGAGATCCGATCAGACCGAACAGTGAAGGCGCGGAACAACTCACACATGGACAGCGTTACAAAGGCCATGGTTTTGGCCGTAGTAACCTCAACCCCGCTCCAGTTGTATTTAAAAAGCAGGAAAAGAGGATTAGCCCCAGGTGGTATAGCGCCAGTGGACTGTAAATGCCAGAAAAGACCCAGCAGGAAAGCGGTCAGTGTCACACCACTTTGAGCAACAGTCTGAACAAGGATGCCGGTACGCATTGAGCCATGAATGATTGGCTCCATCTTTGGCCTTGGCGGATGCCGCATCACGTCCGGGTCGCCCTTTTCCTTGGCGAGAGCCAGCGCCGGGGCCCCATCAGTAATGAGGTTGAGCCACAGGATTTGAATTGCGGTGAGCGGGCAGGGGAGAGCAAAAAGTGTTGGCAGGAAGATTATCATGATCTCTGCCAGATTTGATGACAGAAGGAAAAAAATAAAACTCCTGATATTGGTGTAAATTACACGACCCTGTTCTACCGCAGCCACAATGCTAACATAGTTATCATCTGTAAGTACCATGTCTGCGGCCTCCCTGGCTACGTCGGAACCCGTGATACCCATGGCGATCCCAATATCCGCACGCTTGAGTGCTGGCGCGTCGTTCACACCATCGCCGGTCATGGCCACCACCTCGCCCCTTTGTTTGAGTCCATCCACGATCCGTACCTTGTGCTCGGGGTTGATGCGGGCAAAAATAGCTGTTCCGGCGAGAGCGTCCAAAAGCGCCGGTGTGTCAAGGCGATCAATATCCTGGCCAGTAAGGACCTGCTCGTCTTTTTGCGTAAGGCCGATGTCTCTTCCTATTGACGCCGCAGTGTCCGGGTAGTCGCCGGTAATCATGACAGTTCTTATCCCGGCCTGACGGGCGATGGCAATAGCTGAAGGAACTTCTGGCCTTGGCGGGTCTATGAGACCGATTAGGCCGAGGAACACCAGGTTGCTTTCCACTTCGACTGGGCTTTCCATATCAGGTTGAGTGTCGGAAATCCGGTAAGACACGGCAATAACACGAAGCGCCCGGCGAGCCATCAGTTTGTTGGCGTTAACAATACGTTCCCGACGATCATCAGTAAGAGCCACGCTCTCCCCTGTGACGTGCAGGTAACGAGCGCACAGCCCGATGATAACGTCAGGGGCTCCCTTGCAGACTGTTATGTATAAGCTTTGAGTCTGGACAGCGTCCCTGATGAAAGGGAGGGCGCATGCCGTGTTATCAGGATTGGCTATCGTGTGTATCGTGGACATGCATTTTCTTGCAGAATCGAAAGGGATCTCGAATAGTCTTGGATAGAGACTGTCAAGTTCGGCCTTGCGAGCTCCAGCCTTCGCCGCTGCCACTATGATGGCGCCTTCAGTCGGGTCTCCAACGATCCGGAAGGATGTCGAGTCTTTCTCACCGGAAAATTCCAGATATGCGTCTGCGGAAAGAGCCCCTGCCCACAGCGTCGACAAAGCTCCAGGATGTTTGGCTATGTCTATTGGTTGACCATCCAGGCAGAATCCTCCCCCCGGTTTATATCCTTCCCCTGAGATGACAAACAGGTGATCATCAGTCCATAAGCGGACTGCAGTCATCTGATTTGGGGTGAGTGTGCCAGTTTTGTCAGAACAAATCACAGTGACCGACCCTAGGGTTTCAACCGCGGCCAACCTCCGTATCAACGCATGCCTTCCAAGCATCTCTCTCATTCCCATGGCGAGAGTAATTGTGACGATAGCCGGGAGGCCTTCCGGTACCGCTGCGATTGCGAGGCTCACCGCAATAAAAAAAAGCTCTGACAACACGCTGGAGAATTTCCTAAAATAGACGAAAAGTCCTCCATCCGGGCCGGTGATTAGCCCGAGGTTGGTCTGATGCAAAACCGCTACTATGAACACCAGCGCACAGATCACCATGGCCGCGTATCCGAGTTGCTTGCCCAGTTGGTCAAGCCTTTGTTGCAAAGGTGTAGGTTCGGCTTCAAGCGAACCGAGTATCCTGGCGATCATCCCCATCTGCGTTCGTATTCCAGTGGCGACTACTATTCCGCCACCACGTCCGTACGAAACAAGTGTCCCCATATAGGCGGTATTTCGGCGATCTCCCAAGGGAATTTTCTCTTCCAGAATTTCATCGGCCTGTTTGTCTACGGGTACCGATTCTCCAGTAAGAGCCGACTCTTCTATACGCATGTTGACTGTATCAAAGAGTCTTACGTCCGCAGGCACATAATTGCCCGCTTCCATTATCACAATGTCACCGGACACGAGTTCCGGAGAAGGAATCGTAACCCGTGCGCCCTCACGGATAACCGTGGAGTTGGGCGACGCCATTTTTTTCAGGGCAGCCAGCGCATGCTCGGCTTTGGATTCCTGTATAACTCTGATGATAGCGTTGAGTAGCACGATGGCCATTATTACAGTAGCCCCAAGGTAATCCCCCAGAAAGCAGGAAATAAGACTAGCCAGGATAAGCATCGTGACGACAAGATTTTTAAATTGGCACAGCAACAGGCTCCAGAATGGAGGACGTGGAGCCTCCTGAAGCTCATTACGGCCAGATTCGGCTAGGCGTTGAGCAGCTTCTCCAAAACTGAGACCCCTGTGAAGATCTGAACCAAGTCTGCGAGCTGTTTCTTCGGCTGACAGAGTGTGCCAGGGCTGTGCCAGGCCCGTATTCGCTTGTTTCATGCTGTCTAACCTCGAATTCGGCAATCTAGGCTCTCAAGCCGCCAATTCTGGAAGCAGATTCCGGTTACATTGATCAGGAAACCAGAATAAATACGTCCCTATGATGATTTTAACCGGTCACAGGTCGAAGTCCACTTAATAAGAAAATATTAGTGAATCAGGAAGGATTTTTAGAGAACTTTCCCCCAAAACAGCCACTCAATTTTTGAAATTGACTGGAAACTTCCCCAAAAGGTAAGGCAGGCTCGGGACAGATTAAAAATGATAGTTCATTCGGATGACGATAGATATTATGGTTCGTTCCAGTTGGTAGGAGCCTAAATCCAAAACCTTCCATGAGGTTTACGGAGCGCTTTCAAGAAGACGGCAATTCTTCCGGTATCGAGAGGAGACTCGCTGCCCGCGCCACCTTTCCATCGAGTTCGGCCTGCCTGCCTATCATGATCCTTTGGGCCGCCGGTGGTCCGGCCCCATGCATGGATTCCACCAGGTAACCTACAGCTCCGGCTCCAATGGTGAGGTTCTCAATGAGTCTTAAGACTTTCATGCGATCCAGCACGTTGTAATCCGGGCTAGCTGCGAGGTACTTCCTGATGTAAGGCCCGATCTCAGGGTCGTTCAAATCCACGGCTGAGGGCATGGTTCCAAGCAGGCCACCGGCGATGTCGGTTGCAAGGCGAGCTATCTCGTAGGGGAATCGGGTGACGTTAAGCTTACAGACATTTGCGAGAAGCAGATCAACCTGAAAATTACCGGCAGGGGTAGGGTACCCCTGACTAGAACATGCAAGACCACAACAATAGAGTGTCTCATTGAGGTGGATCATCTCCACAATCTTTTCTCTCACGTGAGAGGCCTTTTCCGCTCCGTTCATGCGTGCGATCAATTCGGTAGCGCCGATGAGGACATCGCCAACTCCAACTTTGCAGCCACCGTAACTCTGTCGATGGTAGGATGCAAAACGCTCTACCAGAGTTCCCGCAAAATCAACCTGACCATCGAGAAATATGCGCTCTTCGGGAACGAATACATCCTCGAAAACTGTCATTACCTCCTGTCCGCCGAATATGGGATTGCCGACATCAAACGTGTCACGTTCAAGTTTTCGAGTGTCGCTTGCCTGCCTGCCATAGATATAGCGCAGGCCAGAGGTATCTACTGGAATAGCGCAACAGATTGCCCATGGCTCCTCGCCTGGCCGCATGCTCATTGTGGGCATTATAAGGATCTCGTGAGAATTGAGCATGCCGGTCTGGTGGAGCTTTGCCCCGCTGATTACTACTCCACCCGATTTTCGTTCTTTCACCCTCAGGAAAAGGTCCGGGTCCAACTGGTCCGCGGGCCTCCGGCTGCGGTCACCTTTTGGATCGGTCATTGCTCCGTCTACCACGAGGTCTTCTTTCTGAATCCAACTCCAATAGTCACGGAAGCGATCATGAAAGTGGGTTTCGTGTTTACGGTCACAATCAAAAGACGTGCTGTAGATGGCGTTGGCCGCATCCAGCCCGACGCAGCGCTGGAAACAACAGCCCGTCATGGCCCCGCAATATCGCTGCATTTTTATCTTTTTGACAAGGTCTTCGGTGCTCTGATGAAGGTGAGTGAATCTGTTGACCTCGTCTTTGCATAGATGTGAAACAGCTCGAAGAGTTTCCCGGCTTTCGGGATTGTGAGCCGCATCGTATGTGAACGCCACTGCCTGCCGGGAAGGCGCTACAAGTCCATGACGCCCCGGCTCATCGGTTTTTATGCCGAGCACATGAGCTTCAACTTTTAGTGTTTTCAACGAGTCAAGATACTGATCAGCCGTCTTCAGCCCCATCATGATCCTTTCATTGTAACCAAATGCGTGAACTCAAGCCGTTTTCTCGGGAGGCCTACCCTGTTCGTCCCAGCCACGCTCATGGTAATAGTCGGCCAGGAGCAGTCGCATCTGTTCTTCAGTAATAATCTTTCCAGTTTCCGGGAGGGCCTCTGTCGTGAAGCGTTTGGGCAGCATGTCCTCTGCTGGAACTAGTCCCTCCTGCAAATTGAATCGTCGAGCGCCGTCCGTAACTGTCCTGGCGATGGATTTCATGGCCTCTTGAGTCAAATCAAGCCCTGTGACTCCCTTGATCATTGTAGACAGTTCTTCCCACTGGTATATGTCCCGATAGAAACGACAAAGAATAAGAGCGTCAAAAATAGTGAGTCGATCCTCCCATTCCACAAACATCCGGGCTTTCCCGGAAATTTGTTCAGGGTCGATCATTTTAGATAATTCTGGTTTGTAAAAAGTGGATCGGAGATGACAAGCGCCGCGATCCGACGTGCCGTACGCCAATCCCATACCTTTGAGAATACGTGGGTCATATCCGGCTGGTTCCAATCCTTTTACATGGATTGCCTGATCTTCCATTCCCCAAGCTTTTGCGACGGATTTTATACCGTTGGCCAGGGTGGCCCCAATGCCACGACGATAGGCAATGTCGTTCAAAAGTTCCGCAATCCTGTCTACTTCTCCATAATCGATCCTATAGTCTATTTTATTCTGTCGGGAGGCTTCTATGGTAAGCGCAGCCAGATTGCCGGCGCTCATCGTGTCCAGACCCAGTCGATCACACAGGTCGTTGAGATAAACAATTTCTTCAATTGAATCTACCTCGCACAAACCACCAAAAGCGTAAATAGTCTCGTATTCAGGGCCTTCGATAGTCAGTCCCTTGTGGCGGCCCTCTTTAACAGTCGCCAGCCGTCCACATGATATAAAGCATTTCCGGCAAGCGTGTGCTTTGACCTCGCAGTGGCTGTGCAGCGCCGCGGCGTTAATATTCTCTCGATGTTCAGAGGTTCCCTTTTGCCAGTAACGGGTCGGGAAGCTCCCCACGTTATTCATGATGTCAACCATCATGGGCGTGCCCATACTTTTGTAGGCTTTTACACCGGGGTTGTCTTTAGATGTTTGAGCGATATCCTTAACGAAAGTTTTTGTCAAAGCGGCATCGGCAAGTTCCTTTTTGCAGTCACCCCAAAAGGCGATGGCCTTGATCTTTTTGGAGCCCATCACTGATCCGATGCCTGTACGTCCGGCAGACCTCCAATAGTCATTTTCTATCACCGCAAAACTGACCGTGTTTTCACCGGCCGGGCCGATAACTACAACTCCACACGACCTGGCCTCGGGTCTGTTCTCTTTGATCCATGCCTTAACACGATCCTCGGTTTGGTATGTTTCCAATCCCCACAGGTCGTCAGCCGGATGAAAACGCACAGTCTTCGCGGAAACTTCAAGCCATATTGGTTTTTCGCTTGCCCCATGTATCATAACGGCGTCAAAGCCTGTTGAAGCGATGTAATCGCCAACTGTCCCACCCGAATAGGATTCGGAGTAGTATCCTGTTTGAGGAGACTTGGTATAAATTCCGTGCCGGCACGATCCCCAAATTCCTGTGCCACTAACCGGACCGGAGGCAATAATGAGGTGATTTTCAGGCGCCAAAGGATCAACTCGAGGAGGATTGTGCAATAAAAGCAAGTGGGCAGCCAGCCCTTTTCCTCCGAGAGTTTGTCGTAAAACGCCATCGGAAATTATTTTCAGATCAAAACTTTTATGAGTAGCATCAACTCTTAAAACCATATTGTAAAAGCCAAACATGGATCACACTCCCAATCCCTGGCAGTCTTGAACCGGTGTCTACAAATTAGCCTCTTGGGCTGAAGTGATTGTCAAACAGTGGCGGGAATTATCCCTAAAGCACGCGACGATAAATTTCTTCAGCGTCTTCCAGCCTGAGATCTCTTGGGTTGTTTGCCAAAATCCGGGTAACCTTCATTACCCCGCTCGCTAAAGAAGGAATATCTTCATCCTTGACTCCGAATTCGCTCAACGATTTTGGGATATTCAGGTCGTCAGCCAAAGTGCGGAGATATTTAGCAGCCGCGACGGCGGACGCCCGTTCACCCAAACCGCTAGTGTTTTCCCCGAAAAATCGCGCCATTTGAGCGAATTTGGGAAGGGCGCCGAGCATGTTGAATTCCATAACCGGTGAAAGCATGATGCTGTTCGCCACTCCGTGAGGTATATGGAATTCAGCTCCTATCGGATACGCAAATGCGTGCACCGCTGTCACACCGGCGTTGGCAAACGCCATTCCTGCGAGGAGGCTGCCCTCGAGCATGTTGGATCTGGCTTCAATGTTGGACCCGTTGGCGAATGCCGTGCGGATGTTCCTTGTAATTAACGTCATGGCTTGCTTTGCAAGCATGTCGGTAAACGAACTCGCGTTCCTGGAGGTGAAGGCTTCCACGGCATGAATCAGGGCATCCATACCAGTTGCCGCAGTGACAGCCGAAGGTAAGCCGATGGTCAATTCAGCGTCTAAAATGGCTATGGACGGGAAAAGGTATGGACTCACGATTCCCTTTTTAAGCTTTTCATGGTGATCTGAAAGTATGGCGATCGGAGTTACCTCGCTACCCGTGCCAGCGGTGGTGGGAACAAGGATCGTCTTCAATCCGGGGGTGGGGACAGTGTCTACACCGAAATATGAACTGACCGGTTCCTTATTCGTAACCAGTATTGAGGCTACCTTGGCTATATCCAACGATGAACCGCCCCCAATTCCCAGTATGATTTCCGCGCCGGCGTTAACGGTATCCTGCGCTGCCCTGGACGCTACCTCAAAAGGGGGGTCGGGCTCGACACTGTCAAAGAAGCTCACGGAACAACCAGCGTCGGTCAATATCTTCCTGAAACGGTCGGCGATACCGGCTTTAACCAGGCCGGGATCGGTTATGATCATCACTCTATTGGCCGACAATCTTCTGAGTTCATCTGCGATCTGGTTGGAAGCGCCTGCTCCCATAATTATTCTGGGTGTAGTCTGAAAAACATTTATTTTGGCCATTTGCCTTCTACCTTCCTGAGTTTTACGGCGCCGATACAACTATACGGCTAGGTATTTCTTATGGACCGTCTCCTGGTCCCTGAATTCTTCAATTGTCCCTGTGTAAACCACATGCCCCTTGTCAATTACGACCACACGGTCTGAAACCCCCATCGCGAACCGGATATTCTGTTCTGAAAGCAGTATGGTGGTATCAGCAACCTTTAGTCCCATTATGAGGTCTTTCAAAACCGATACTATGACTGGGGCAAGTCCTTCTGTGGGTTCATCCAATACCAACAGTTCGGGGTTTCCCATAAGGGCTCTGGCTATAGTCAACATCTGCTGCTCTCCGCCGGAAAGAGAGCCTCCTAATCTGTCCTTGCAGTGCTGCAGTATCGGGAACCTGTCCAGGACCGTATCCATGGACCATCGGCCAGTCCTAGCAGATATCTTTCCGAGTTCAAGGTTTTCCTGAACAGTCAATGGTCCGAAAATACGACGATCTTCGGGGACAAACCCCATCCCCATGCGAGCCATTCTGAACGACGGCGCCCCGGTGCAATCTTTATCCTTGAAAATCACTTTTCCACTTTTCGGAGGAGTAAGTCCCATTATCGATCGAAATGTAGTTGTTTTACCGGCCCCGTTCCGGCCCATGAGGCAGACCGTCTCACCTGGGGCCACGGAAAGACTTACATCAAAAAGGATGTGGCTCCGTCCGTAAAACGTATTCACGCCATCTACTTCGAGGATATAGTTCAAGAGACCTCCTCACCAAGATACGCTGTTATTACTTCCGGATTGTTCCTAATTTCTTCCGGAGTTCCCTCAGCCAGTAACCTTCCCATCTGAAGGACCCTAACGATCTGGGCGATGCCGAAGACCGTGTCCATATCGTGCTCGATAAACAGCAGGGTGAGATTAAATTCTTTCCACAGCTTTTGGATCAACTTTCGAGTGAGCTGTCGTTCTTCGGGGGACATACCCGCAGTGGGCTCGTCCAGAAGCAGCATTTTGGGTTCAACTCCCAGGGCGATCCCGATATCCAGCAGTTTTTGATCGCCATGAGCCAGTTCAAAGGCTGGTCGTTCCGCCTGTTTAGCGAGACCCAGGCTTTCAAGGACGCCAAAGGCTCTGTCAGTGGCTTCCGTGAATCTGGAAACACCTTTAATAGTTTTTCGGGTCAAGTTCATTCGGGATAGACAGGCCACACGAACGTTGTCCAGCACAGTCTCTTCGGGGAAAAATGATGTGACCTGAAACGCCCGCCCCATACCACGGGCCACAATTTCACGTGTGCTGAGATTCGTAGTCTCTTCACCCTGAAAAATTATCCTGCCACTGTCCGGCTTAAGGTAACCTGTGATCTCATTAAACAGGGATGTTTTACCGGCCCCGTTTGGGCCAATAATTGCGGATATGCTTCCCCGCTCAACCATAAAACTCACTCCTGATGTGACCCGTAAGCCACCGAACGACTTAGTCACAGAATCAAGCTCTAAAAT
>JAMCYH010000106.1 GCA_023474025.1 Deltaproteobacteria bacterium | reverse complement strand
ACACATCTCATTACTTAATCCTATGATAAATTAGGGGCCTAATTGATCAGATATTGTGTCAACTCAAATTTTCATTCAAGTGAAAAATAGTTTTTACACGGAGTATTAGTTCCGGCATAAGACTGCTATCTTTAAAGATACATATAAAATTTGCAAATCATATCGTACAGTAAACAGATATCAGCGGAACGGTTCGATAGTGTGCGACGCGGACCGAACGCGAATTGATGCAAATACTTCGTGGACAAAAAAGTAACTGATCAGATGGTCCTGGTTGACACGTCCACATGGATAGCGCATCTACGCGCTGGCGCTCTTTTATGATAGGCGAACCCGCTTGCGAGAATATGGAAAATTGATCTGAGATGCTCACTCTTTTACAGGTTCTTCCCATGGCTGAATTTGTCGAGCATTAAGATGTCATAAGGTTTGTAGAGAATAGCCATCTTGCGGGCAAAGGATTTGGATATGTTTACGCCCATCTCCCCGTCTCTTCGATATTGAGTAACGTTCCCATTATGGAGACTCGACAAGAGAATCAAGACAATTGCCGTGACACTGGGGATCGCGTGTTAGAAAATCAGTTGATCATCGGGCTAGGAGCCGTTAAAAATTATCATTTATGTGAACGATAAAAAATCGGGATTAAAATGAAGATCAACATAGGTGAAATCGTGAACCTGAATGAAAATCCAGTAATATGTCACTGTTTCGGTTACACGCTGCATGACCTGCAAGAAGATTTCAGCAAGAATGGCAAATCACTAATTGCTGAAAGAATCTTGGCTGAAAAAAAGCTGGGCGGATGCCAATGCGCCTTGAAAAACCCATCCGGGAAATGATGTCTTGGTGATATCCACCGTGCCGTGGATGCAATGAAAAGAGATGGATCCCCGGGGAAATCAAAGGCTCATTGACAATATCTGGGATTGATATCATCCAAACTCTGCTTCGAGACATTCGAGTTCCACATGAAGCTGTTCCCATTTTTCTTCTAACGCTGAAATTTCCTTTGAAAGGGTTGGCTCCTCAGTTAACAAGGACATTATTGTGTCTTTGTTTTCATAATTCTTCGGATCAGCTATCAACTCCTGTATTTCCTTCAACCGCGCCTCTTTTTTCCCCATGTCAATTTCTATCTGAGTAATCTGTTCCTTAAAAGGGGCTATTTTCTTCGACAATGCCTGACGCGCCTGGGCGTCTTTTCTCTTTTTGTCTTTCCGTTGTTCTTTGTTGAGCGGATTTGCTTGAAGGGTTCGAGCAGCAGGATTTGTCAATTGAGGCTCAACGGTCGGAGGTGTAATCTCTTTACTCATCAACTCTTTCTTGAATTGGTAATCATCATAATTCCCAGGGTAAAAATCTCCAGTACCGTCATGAATTTCCATAATACCAGTGCATACAGCATTCATGAGTCTCCTGTCGTGAGTGATTAGCACGATGGTCCCGCTGAATTTTTTCAGACCCTCCTCAAGAATTTCGCATGAGGGGATGTCAAGATGGTTGGTAGGTTCGTCCATGAGCAAGAAGTTTGGTGGTGAAAGAAGAATCTTGGTCAGAGCCAGACGGCTTTTCTCTCCACCGGAGAGAACCTTGACCTTTTTGAATACATCATCACCGGAAAACAGAAATGCGCCCAGTATGTTCCTAACTTCCTGCTCAGTTATGCTAGGGGCTACGGAGTAGGCTTCCTGAAGGACCGTAAGCTCTGAATTCAAACTTTCAGATTGATGTTGAGCAAAATATCCCACTTTGACATTATGGCCATAATGAACTTCGCCGCCATCATACGTTAAGACCCCGGCCATTATTTTTAACAACGTTGACTTGCCAGCCCCATTTGGACCTAACAGCCCGATTTTTTCTCCCCTGTCGACTTTGTAATCAAATCCTTTGTATACAGTTTTGGATCCAAATTTTTTGACAAGGTTTGAAATCTCGATGACCCTTCGACCCGAAGGTTGTGGCTGCGGAAAGGAAAATTTTACACGTTTGGGTCTTGCAGGGAGGTCTATTTTCTCGATTTTGTCGAGCATCTTCAATCTGCTTTGAGCACGACTGGCAGTCCTGGCCTTGACACGGTTTTGATCAATAAACTTCTGAATCCTTTTGATTTTGTCCTGCTGGTTTTTGTAGGCCGCAATCAATATCTCCTGTTGGGTCTCCTTTGATCTTTCGTAGTCATCAAAATTTCCGGTACAACTATTAACCTTACTTCCATCTACCTCTACAATCCTGTCCACAAGTTTGTTGAGGAATGCCCTGTCGTGGGAAACAATGACGAGAGCTCCCCTGAAGTCCGCAAGATACCTTTCAACCCACAAAAGACTCTCAAGGTCTAAATGGTTTGTTGGTTCATCGAGCAAAAGCGCATCAGGTTCAGATAGTAAAATTTTGGCCAACGCAACGCGCATCCTCCATCCACCGGAAAATTCACTCCAGCTTCGGTTCCAATCATCGGCTGAAAATCCCAACCCCTGCAATGTCTTGGTAGCTCTAGCTTCAAGCGAATACCCACCCAATTGTTCGAATTCACCGAGAAGGCGCCCGTGCTCTTCCAGAAACTTCTCTGTGTCTTCAGAGTCGGAACTCACGCTGGACATTGCCTTTTCAACTTCTCGCAATCTGTTTTTAATCTCTCTAAAGTTATTGGAGACGTTCATGACTTCTTCGAGGATAGGTCCTTCATTTCCGTGGAGAATTTCCTGATGAAGGACACCTACGGAAATTTTCTTCTCAACAGTCACTTCCCCTTTATCAGGTTCTATTGTTCCTTCCATGATACCAAGAAGAGTTGATTTCCCAGCCCCATTAGGCCCCACTATTCCAACCCGGTCACCTCGATTCACGTTAAGGTTAAGCTGTTCGAAGAGGGCTTTGCCCTGAAAATACTTGGCCACATTATTAAGAAAAATCAATTATTATCTCCCAAAGATTTCTTCTATATTAATATAATATTGTCTTTGCTTTTTGAAGTTCAGACATCCCGTGAATTGAAATTCACAGTTATCTAATTTATTCTAAGTGGTAATTTAATCAAGGTTGCTCTAAGCATTTTTGTCATCATTTTAGATAAAATCTAAAGTCAAATTATGGATGACAAGCTATCCACGAGTATTGATTTAGCTGATCATATTGAGGAATTTACTTTTGTTGAATTCTGGCGCAAAAGAAAAATCAGGCGTAAAATTTTCCACAACCAAAAAGGTTATCAAGTTGGTAGGTAGAGCTATAGGAGATTTTTCCCTAATTGACGATGGAGACAGGATTGCTGTAGCGCTTTCGGGTGGGAAAGATTCCTGGTCCCTTTTGTATTCGCTGCTGGATTTAAGGAAGCGGGCGCCGGTAAATTATGAAATTTGCGCAGTCACAATTTCTACGAATGACAAAGATAACCGCCTGAAAAAAATGACCGAGCGTCTTGACGCTGATGGAATTGCCTACAGATCGATCTTTTGTGACATTCCGTCTATAATATCAAATCATCTTAGTGATGGGAGCAGTCCGTGTTCACTCTGTTCGAGAATCAGGCGTGGTGTTCTTTATTCGTTTGCATCGAGTGATGGATGGAACAAGATTGCTCTCGGGCACCATATGGATGATTTTGTAGAGACTCTGTTATTAAATTTATTTTTTAATGGTTCCATTAAGTGCATGAGCCCAAAACTGGCTGCTGATGATGGTAAGAACGTTGTAATTAGACCTCTTGTTTATGTAAGGGAAGAAAATACAGCAAAGATGGCGGAAGAAATGGGATTGCCTGTTGAAGCCTGCGGGTGCATATTTCAAACTGAAGTTGATTCCAAAAGGCGATGGGTGAAGAAATTATTGGGCCAACTGGAAAACGAAATCCCGAACGTCAAGAACAGCATACTGTCATCAATGGGTAGGGTTTTTGACAGACACTTGTTAAAGCGTGTGGCGAAGATGTGATGTTTTTTCGGGAATGCCTGTTATAACGGGAAGCAAAAATGTTTACAGGAATAGTTGAAGGTAGGGGGGTTATAAGTTCGGTCGAGCCATACCAGGGTTTTATTCGGTTAGTCATAAACTCGGATATGGATTTGACTGATGTATGCGTAGGTGATTCAATCTGTGTTAATGGCGTGTGTCTTACAGCGACAGTTGTATCGCCCCCCACGAATCGGCTATGTATGGATGTTTCTCCGGAAACGATCAATGTAACTACCATCGGAAAAGCCAGACCAGGGAGTTCTGTCAACCTTGAGAAGGCCATGAGGGCTGACTCGCGTTTTGGTGGTCATATTGTATCAGGTCATGTCGACTGCGTAGGAAAAATAGTTGAAAAACGTCAAATTGGCGCAGGTTTTTTGGTGGGTTTCGAAGTAGACTCAGTGCGATACGTGATTGAAAAGGGCAGTGTGGCCGTAGATGGTGTCAGTTTGACGGTTAACAGGGTTGATAGGGAACGATTTTGGGTCATGATCATCCCACATACCTCAACATTGACAGGGTTGACCGATAAAAAGATCAATGATACTGTCAATATTGAGTTTGATATGATAGGAAAATACGTAGAAAAATTTGTAAGTGTTTGGTCAAGCAAGCCTGGGCTCGATGAGCAGACTTTACAAAAATACGGATTCATGTAGGGAGGATGCCTGAATGGGCGTGCTTGTAGGTGTTGAAGAGGCTGTTGAAGAGATAAAACAAGGAAGAATGGTAATCCTTGTTGATGATGAAGACCGTGAAAACGAGGGTGATCTTACTATGGCTGCGGAGAAAGTCACTCCTGAAGCCATCAATTTTATGACCAAGTACGGACGGGGACTTCTTTGTCTGTCGATGACCAGGGAGAAAATCGAATCTTTAGACCTTCCAATGATGGTTTCCAATAACAAATCTCCTTTTGGGACCAATTTTACGGTTTCTATTGAGGCGTCTCGAGGTGTTACCACCGGGATTTCGGCCTATGATAGGGCGGTCACTATTTTGACCGCGGTAGATGATAACGCTACTCCGAGTGACATAATTTCGCCAGGACATGTTTTCCCTCTTAGGGCACAAAAGGGTGGGGTGCTGGTCAGAGCGGGCCAGACCGAGGGTAGTGTGGATTTGGCAAGATTGGCCGGTTTGTCTCCTGCAGGGGTCATATGCGAGGTGCTTAACGAAGATGGCACAATGGCCC
>JAMCYH010000269.1 GCA_023474025.1 Deltaproteobacteria bacterium | reverse complement strand
GAAATTACGTTCGCAGAATCCAGGCCATTTGATTCCAGACCGAACAAAATGGGTCGAGATAGATGGTCATTCAATAATATAGGAAGGTAGACCTGCAGCCATCGTGTTCGTAATGGATCCAATAGTAGTCTATGATAACGAAGGCCTCGTAAAGTACATCAATACTGGCTTCACGAAATTATTTGGTTGGTCAATTCAAGACTGCGACCCAATTGGTTGGGCTCCAGTTAAACGAAATTGCAGGAAAATCCTTCCTGGACTTCGTGCACTCAGGCGATAGGCCAAGGACTTTTCGAAATTACGTTCGCAGAATCCAGGCCATTTGATTCCAGACCGAACAAAATGGGTCGAGATAGATGGTCATTCAATAATATAGGAAGGTAGACCTGCAGCCATCGTGTTCGTAATGGATATAACGGAAAGGACATTATCTGAGAACGCATTGCGGCAATCAGAGGAGAATTATCGCGCAATTTTTAACGCGGTCGAGGACGCCATTTTTGTCCATGATCCAGACACCGGAGAAATTCTGGACGTTAATGAAAGGGTTACTGAGATTTGGGGTCATAAAAAAGAGGAAATTCTGAATATGGACTTGTCCGGACTTAGCGCTGAATATGAAGGGTTTACTACGGAGAGAGCGTTAAAGGCAATTCATCGGGCAGCCCAAGGTGAACCGCAAGCTTTTGACTGGAGGGCCAAGACTCAAGATGGTCGGGTTATATGGATTGACGTTCATTTGCGTCGTGTGACATTGAATGGACATGAACGGGTCCTCGCCCTGGTAAGGGACATAACTGACAGAAAGAACGCCGAGGAACTTCTCTTACAGGCCGAGATCCTGAATGCAGTTGCTGAACTGGCCACGGGCGTTTCTCATAACTTTAACAATGTCCTGCAAAAAATCCTCGCCGGCACTCAGTCCGCCATTCTAAAAATTGATCAGGCTGAGCTATCTATGGCCCGGTCAATACTAAGAGAGATCGCGGAAAACGCGAAATTCGGGTCTGAAACGGTTAAACGGCTCCAGAGCTTTGCCCAGCTTCGTTCAGATGTAGCATCTGAGACAGCCAAAGTATTCGACCTTTCCATGACCGTCAAAGACGCAGCAGAGATGAGCGAACTCTTTTGGCGAACCCTTGCTGTAAAAAACGGTGTTTCTGTATCAATCGAAACAGACCTGTCATATGACTTGATGGTTCACGGCGTATCCAACGATATTTTCGAAGTTACACTCAATTTGTTGCGAAACGCGATCGAGTCAATTTCTTTCAGTGGGGTTATCAGGATCAGGACTTATGCTCTTGAAAACCAGGCAATTCTAGAGGTCAAAGATAATGGCGTAGGCATCACGCCTGAAAATCTTCCAAGAATATTTGATCCATTCTTCACTACCAAGGGTTTGCAAAGCACGGGAATGGGGTTAGCAAGCGCGTACGGTATTGTTACCAGTCACGGCGGTTCAATATCTGTAGATTCTGAAGTCGGTGTAGCGTCCACATTCACTGTTGCACTTCCTTTAGCTAAAATCCAGAGAGGCCACGTTAGTCCTACCGAAATATCCCCTAGCGCTGAAACATGTTTGCGTTTTCTTATAATTGACGACGATGAGGTGTTATTGTCTCTCTTCGAAGAAGCCCTGATTTCTACGGGACAACACGTGAGGGTCGCTTCTTCGGGCCATGAAGCGTTTGCACTGCTGGGCAAGGAGGATTTTGATGTAATTACCTGCGACCTTGGAATGCCTCACATGAACGGTTGGGAAGTCGGGAGAAGAATTCGCCATCTTTTCGAACGCAAGTCCAAGAATAAGCCACCGATAATTCTTCTTACCGGTTGGGGCGGGCAAACTTCCGAGCGGGAGAAAATGGTAGAGTCAGGTATTGATATAGTAGTCGAGAAGCCAGTCGATATCACAGAGTTGATTGGAATATGCGCTAGACTTGTTAGCCAATATCGATCAGGTCCTGGGAAATAAAAATCGATCCTCTGGATTGCTTTCCATCTGTCCATATTTCTTCATCTAGTTTGACGAAAATCGTGAGTTAAATTCGGGGGGGTCTTGACAATGTCAAACCCGTGATAATCTGTTTTTTGAGTCACGGAACTGACACCTTTATGAAGGTCAACCCCATCACTTCGAAAGGAGGGTATTAAAAGATGCGTAGCCTCATTCCCTGGAGATGGAAAGAAGTTCCAAACGTTCCGGACAATGCGTTGACCGAGTTCAGAAAAGAGGTCGACGACCTGTTCAATAATTTTTTTGGGAACGCTGACTGGTTGCCCGGGACATACTTCAACAGAGGTTTTACCCCTGTTTTCGATGTTTCAGAGACTGATGAAGACATACTCATAAAAGCCGAGTTGCCCGGAATTGACCCAAAAGACATTGAAGTCAATTTGACGGGAAATACAATTACAGTCAAGGGCGAAAAAAAGGAAGAGCGCGAAGAAAAAGGTGAAAACATGCACAGAGTTGAAAGATCCTTCGGATCTTTTTCTCGTTCGCTGACTCTGCCGTGTGATGTCAAGCAAGACAATATAGAGGCCAACTTCAAACACGGGGTACTTAACCTGAAGCTACCCAAATCAGAATCGAGCAGGAAGCGCTCTATAAAAATTGACGTGAAATAGCTGTCTTGGGGCGGGAAACTTAGCCCGCCCCGTCACTATTAGAGCAATTTGTTACGTCAGCCCGATCGATTAATATTGATAACATTACAAGGCTGAGACTGGAGGTTTAGAAATGATATTTTGGGATGCACAGAGAGACCCATGGTTTAGTGAACTCGCACGACTTCAGAAAAGTATGAACAAAGTTTTTTCAGCCCTCGGCGAGGATCCTAATTCACCGGAGTTCTTCGTGAAGAGATCGAGGTTGTTCCCCCCGATCAATGTGCGAAAACAGGAAGGGGAATATAAGATAATAGCCGAGATTCCCGGAGTAAAGGCCGATGAGATAGAACTGAGCGTGCAGGGAGGCACACTAACTATAAGGGGCGAGCGAAAGCCGGAAATTTTGGGTGAGGACGTTAGTTACCATCGCCGCGAGCGATCTCACGGAGCTTTTCAACGTAGCGTCAGCTTACCTGATACTGTAGACGCTTCGAACATCGGAGCCAATTATAAGAACGGGGTCCTAACGATTACAATGCCGATGGACAAAGCTTCAGGACCCCGGAAAATAGCAGTTTCTGCCGAATAACAAATCCAGCTCGGAGGAAACAGACATGGCAAACCAAGAGATACAAGTAGTTGAAAAAAAGGAACTTGCTTCTGACAGCGCTGAGCTTACCCGTAACGGGGTATATTTCACTCCGGCTGTCGACATATTGGAAAATCCGACTGAACTTACTTTGGTAGTTGACATGCCGGGAATTAACTCAGGAGATGTTGAAATTGATCTGCGGGAGAGCATCTTAACTATCATCGGCGAAGCAAAAGATGAGGAAATTCAAGGACAAGAGCTGCTATCTGAATACAGAACTGGTGGATATTACAGAACATTTAGGGTAAACAACTTGATTGATCATGGAAAGATAGCGGCAACAATGTCTGATGGGGTTCTTATTCTGAAATTACCTAAGTCGGAAAAAGCTACTCCAAGAAAAATCCCTGTTTCATGTGATTAGATCTTGTAAACCTGAAAGTTTGCAGAACGCAAAACTTCACAGATCCAATGTGTAAAAGCAAAACACAAAAATCAACCTGCGAGGGGTCGGGTCGACCTGGCCCCGAACCAGACAATCCAATCATTTTTCACGCTTTTTCCCATCCAATTTGGACTTGAGCAATTGTCCAAAAGTTCCCAGCGATGTTCCAGGCGTTGATGACGATAAATATTCTTTAATCTGGTTCTGTTCGTCAATATTTTCCAAGGCTTTTACACTGAGACCGATTTTGCCACTTTCGGGATCAACGGAAATGACTTTAACATTAACCATTGATCCGGGAGGATATTTCTTTCTCAATTCCCTTTGACTAAAATCTCCGATCTCAATGTTTCTCAACAGACCTGTCTTTCCCCCAGGGAGATTCACGAACAACCCGTAATCCTTTATAGCCTGCACTTCCCCAGTAACAATCACTCCTTCAATGATTTCAATTGCCGGTTCCCCCGCATCGTCGAGTGTACGTTCAGATATTAATTCAAGGCTTACCCTCTTTTCTCCTTTATTCACGGAGGTGATTCTGACTTTGATCTGGTCACCGGTATTGACGACTTCGCGAGGATGATTAATTCTACGACCTTTACCGAGGTTTGATATATGAATCAGGCCTTCGATTCCTGGTTCAAGTTCGACAAACGCGCCAAAAGTAACGAGTCTGGTAATCGTGCCCCTGGTTTCCCTCCCCTCAACATAACGTGATGTCACGGAATCCCATGGGTTTTCCTGAACTTGTTTCAGACTCAAGCTGATTCGATTCTTTTCCCAATCAAGTCCGGTTATTTTGGCAGAAATTTCGTCTCCTACCGATACTACATCTGATACCGATTCAACTCGACTCCAGGCCAACTCGGAGATGGGGATCAGGCCTTCCAATCCGCCAATATCCACAAAAGCGCCAAACTGGGCCAATTTTCTGACAATGCCTCGGACGATGTCGCCTTCATGGAGAGTCTGTTTCAATTCAAGAATTTTTTTTCGGCGTTCTTCTTCCAACGTTTCTCGCCTCGAAAGGACTATGTTACGCCCTCTGTCAGAGAAATCCGTTATCTTGAAAAAGAACTTTTTACCTACATAACTTTCAGGCGATCCACCAGAAACGATGTCCATCTGAGAATAAGGGCAAAAAGCCGGCCGACCGAACACCGTCACGCTGTATCCGCCTTTCCTTTCGTCAGTTACCAGGCCTTCGACCGGAACCCCGCTTCTATACGCTCCCTTGATGGCGTCTCCAGACGCAGCTTGTGTCATCTTGACACTCAACAAAACATCTCCATCACGTTGAGCGATTACATAGGCGGTAATTGGGTCACCAACTTTGAGATCCATCTGCCTTTCGGAATCAAGCAGTTCTTCCCGTGAAATTGCGCCCTCACTCTTTCCACCTATGTCAACAAATACCCATTCTTCACCTATTGACACAATCTTGCCGTTAATTTTGCCGTCCAGCTTAACATTGAGCTCGTCTGCACGATTCGACGCCTCGAAAAGA
>JAMCYH010000091.1 GCA_023474025.1 Deltaproteobacteria bacterium | reverse complement strand
GGTGGAAACGATAGGGAGTTCCATTTTCATGGCTTCGATGATGACAAGTTCAGCGTCTTCCTGAACGGAATCGCCTACGTTGACGAGTATGTTGATAACTTTGCCATTCATGGGCATAGTAACTTCGGCCATGTCCACAACCTCCAGAATGTAATTTGTTGTTTTCAGACTTAAGGGGATTTTTTAGAAAATGCCCTGAAGAATCTCAAAAAGATCATAAACGCACTATACGATTACACAGCAGGAAATTGCAAAGACAAACGCGCCTTCGCCGACAAATCAAATAAAAAAGAGCCGCTTCATGGCCACAACGCCTTTTGGAAGGCGTTTGGCCACTGGACGACTCATGTTATTCATTACTCCGCACATTCGGAAATTCCGATGTAAGAATCGACCCTCAATGCGGTTCTGAAGAAGGCTGAACAAGTTCCATCAGGATGCCATGGGTGGCTTTTGGATGCATGAACGCAACTGACATACCATGCGCGCCTTGCCTTGGTGTTTCATCTATAAGCTTTATCCCTTTGGCTTTAAGCTCAGCAACGGCTTCATATATATTGTCCACTTCATAGGCTATATGATGAACGCCTTCACCGTTTTTTTCGACAAACTTCTTGACAGCCGAAGCGCCAGAGACATCCTGGAGAAGTTCTACCGAACTGTCTCCGATCGGAATGAATGCTATCTTCATCCCCTGGAATTCTTCCGTGTGGGTAACTTCCAGAGGAAGACTATCTGTGAAAAAATTCATGGCTGATTCAAGGTCTTTAACTGCGACGCCAAGATGAGCGATCCTTTTAATTTTCATTTAAACCTCGTGTCCTCAGGCGCTGGTTTCTACCGCAAACAACAATCAGGATTCCGATGACGTTTTAGTAGAACTGCTCGATGGGGTCGACGAGTTTGCAGTATCGGAGCTGGTTGATGAACTCGATGAATCGCTGTTGGAACTGCCTGGTTTGCCCTGTGCGCCTGCTGAACTGCGGTTTCCATAATCTGTCACATACCAGCCCGAGCCCTTGAGCACAAAAGTGGACTGGGATATCAATTTTCTTGCGTGGCCACCGCATTCAGAGCAACTCTCGATTGGGTCATCCGATATTCTCTGCCAAGCTTCAAATTCTTTTCCGCATTTTTCACATCGATATTCATAAATTGGCATGACTCAGAAAACCTCCTGATCATTTTTGAATAATTTGTTTATGTTAAATTAGACGTTAAATTCTTATTCCGGATTCATAAAGACTGAATAAACTGTCCATACTTTCAACACCGGCCAACATTTCCCTGGTAATCTTATGAACAACTTCTTCTTCCTTTTCCCGTTCGCGGGGAGTTCCGAAGAAGTCGACACCGAACTTCCGAAATCTGACAATGTGAACCAGTTCGTGTGTAAGCACAAAGAGCCCCAGAGTCCAGAGATCATGACGCTGAGGTCTAAGTAGGGCCCTTAGTATTGCGGGGTCAGCCAACAACACCCCGTAATAATCCTGAGGCTTGGCGCGTTGGATTTTACCAGTATGTCGCGAATCGAAACGAACTGTCTGCGCGAATACGTTGGCGTCACGCAAGTATTTCGCGGCCTCTTTCCATGTCATTAATGAATAGGGATTTTTAATCCAGTCATCATGGGCCAGGTCGAAATATTGCGCTACAAGACCTTCAGCCAAGCGGGCCGCTCTATCAACGGTAGTGCGATCTGACTCGGTAAACAAGCCTGTTGCGCTCATTTCAACCCAACCTATTTGTTTTTATGCCGCTGTTTTGCGCGAAGCTTTTTGTGTTTATGCTTGCGCATTTTCTTTCGTCTCTTCTTGATAATACTACCCATCTTGACCTCACCAGATTTGGAAACATCAGATCTATCACTTCATCACGCCCCTGTCAACAAGGGATTGTAGAACCAAATCTGGGGACAGGGTAAAATATAACCATACATCAATCAGATATGCTTCAATTACGGGTTGTCAAGTATTGGAAAACCGGGAAAATTTATCGCTGGCGCAGACTCAGATTCCCGACCCTGAAAAAAGTGATTCAGATTATGTTGTCTGCATAAATTCTGGTTAATCCCAGAACGAAGTTGTAAAAAAATGTACAGCGCCGTGACAAAATGGTCATGCGCTGCAGTAGAGAATTATCTTGACATCAACAGTAAAGTTAATTAACAATTAGTCGGAAGATTCTTCTTAATTTGATAGTTTTTTATGAGGATGACACATGCGAATTACTACAACAAGTCGATACGGTGTTAGGGCCTTGTTTGATGTGTCCTACCATGGGGGAGGAGAGCCTACTCAAATTAAGGACATATCGAGACGTCAAAAAATTTCCCAGCGGTATCTTGAACAAATCTTCAATAAACTGCTTAAAGCTGGTCTACTCAAAAGCCGGAGAGGCCCACGCGGCGGTTACATGCTTGCAAAGGACGCGTCGGAAATTAGCGTCGGAGACATTATCAAGGCCGCTCAGGGTCCAATTGTTCCAGTTCGCTGTTTGGGTGAGGACGAGTGCAAACGGGGCAACTGCGATGTTTGTCAGGGTTGTGTAACACGGCATGTCTGGAAACAGACCCAGAATCTATTGGTCGATTATTACAACTCGGTAACTATCGCGGATCTTTGCGCTATTGCTCGCAAGGAAGGACTTTCCAGGGAATTGGATCATAAATACATGTACTTTATCTAGTGAATCTCAAATGTAATCTTCTGGAGTTATGGTTTAATCTATGCGGGATGGCGCCACCTTATTGGACTGCGTGGGGAAGACGCCGGTTATCAGATTGCGGGGATCCGAACCCGATAACAAGGCGCAAATCTGGGTGAAACTCGAATTCCTTAATCCGGGTGGGTCCCTTAAAGACCGTATGTGTCTGAATATAGTCAATTCAATGGAAAAAAGTGGGCTGTTGGGGGAAGGCGGGCGGCTAGTTGAAGCGTCCGGTGGCAATACAGCGATAAGTCTTGCCATGATCGCAGCGGCTAGAGGCTATGGCCTTACCCTTGTAATGCCGGAAACTGTCAGCCATGCCCGAGTCCAACTGCTAGCGGCCTACGGCGCGGAAATTGTTTTAACCCCCGCGTCAGGCGGTATGAGAGGCGCAATCGATAAGGCTCAGGAAATCTTTAATAAATTCGAAAATTGCAGGATGCTGAACCAATTCGACAACCCTGCCAACCCTGCTGCCCACAGGCTTACTACTGCTATCGAAATTCTCAAGGCATTCAAGAAACCGCCGGATGTTTTTGTAATGGGTGTAGGCACGGGAGGGACCATAACTGGAGTCGGTGAAGTCCTTAAGAAGAAAAATAACGATGTCAGGATAGTCGCAGTGGAGCCCGCGGAGTCAGCAGTATTGTCTGGAGGCAACCCGGGCCCTCACAAATTCACCGGAATAGGAGCAGGCTTTGTTCCCAAGATTTTGAATCTTGACATAATTGATGAAGTAGCGAAGGTAGGACAGGACCGGGCCCAGGAGGCGGTCAGGACTCTTGCGATACGGCACGGTATATACACCGGACTTTCGTCGGGAGCCGCCTATTGCGCAGCGCTGGAGCAGAGGGCTAAATTGGGGCCTGAGAAGATAATCCTGACCATCATTTGTGACGCTGGCGAAAGATATGCGCCTATGGCATGATGGTAAGACCGTATTGGCTTGACATGTATCTGGTTGCTCAACCAATAATTATATGTCAAGCTGGCGGGGGTCATTCCGAATTGTTGTCAAAGTTCTCCGAAACAGGCGTTATTTAATGATTCCAGACAGCTTTTACTAGACACAATCGCAATGTTGGAATATTTTTTGGGGGCTCTATAAAATTGGAGGTCGCGATGGCTTCGTTTGTAAGGCGTGTTTATTTATTTGTTTTTACTTCATTGATCCTCACCGGATTTACCTTTAACGCTACATTACTTCTGGCAAAGGATGAACCCGACGCGGGTAAGAAAAAGAGCTCGGAAGAAAAGATTTGGCGTAGCCAGGAATTGAGCATGCTGTGCATCGGGCTGGGAGTAGGTGACGTAGTCGGTGACGGAAAGAACGAAATCGTTGTGGCCGGTCCTTCATCTGTGTATCTCTATCGTTTTTCCGAAAACACGTTGAGTCTTTTGACTGAATATTCGGCAGGCAGCCTTGAAATAAAGGCCATAGATGTCGCCAAGATTCGGAAGAATGGCCCCGCCAGGATCTACGTAACGGCTCAGAACAGGGGGGCGGTCGCTTCTTTTGTATTGGAATACAAAAACGGAAGTCTGGTACCTGTAATCGAAAACGTCAGTTATTTTCTAAGAATCATCAACTACCCCACCCACGGGCCAATCCTGTTGGGTCAGCAGAAAGGGCTTTCCAATATGTACGATGGCCCGATATACCGGATGGAGGATAACGGTTCGTCGTTGGTAGCTGGCGACAGATTCGGGGTTCCGCTGAAGATACCAATTTTTGGTTTTACCATAGGTGATTTTGAGGGGAAGAGAAAACCTCTTATTGCTGTTTATGACAAGGACGATCATTTGAGGATTTACAACCCTGCTGGAAAGCGGTTATTTGCTTCAAAAAGCTATTATGGAGGCTCTGATATATTATTACGCTGGTTTGGTCCCGAGATGCTCCCAGACAGGGCAAAAGATATGGGAGTTGAACTCACATATGTTCGCCCGCGGATCCAGTGGTGGAGTCCATCTGTTGGGGAACCGGCCCAAATCCTGGCTATTTCGCATAGTTCCGGAACTATGAGAGTGCTATCCAGGACCAGGATGTTCGAAGAAGGACAAATCGTAGGACTGATATGGAATGGTGACGCCCTGGAAGAGCGCTGGACCACGCCTAAGGCCCAAGGTATGATAGTTGACTTTTGTGTCGATTCGTTACCTGGTCTTTCCGGCCAGAGGCTTATCGTCCTGGAACGAAAAAAGACCGATTGGCTGTCCTTTTTGTTGTCAAGAAGTCAAATAAAAATATACGACCTGCAACAAGTCATGGCTGAAGGAAAGGCTACCAGCCGGAGCGAATCCGCCAATTAAAACGTACCCGCCAGCAATTTTTACAAGAAGGATTTTGGTATCCTATTCCCGACGGTCATTTTGCTGGCAACGGATCGCAATCCGGGGAGACCTCGATCCTGCTGTAAAAATTGGTCCTTAATTCGGGCGAAAGCTCCATCAATTGCGAATTAATGCCAGTGCGGATTTGATTCTT
>JAMCYH010000101.1 GCA_023474025.1 Deltaproteobacteria bacterium | reverse complement strand
TTATCCGGAATAATCGAAGACACTACCCTTGCACTAGAAGCGTATTTATTCAGTATGAACGTAACACCCTCTGGAGTCAGCTTGCCGCGCTGGCGATTAAAGAATAGCTGGTGGTCCTGCATGCCATTTTGAAGCAAATGAGTCTCGGTCATATACTGCCGCAGCAGTGATTCCGTATTGGACATTAGTGGAACCTGTCTTGTTTTGCGACCTTTGCCGGTAAGGGTGAGGATCGGTGGATGATCCAATCGAACATCACGAACTTTTAGATCAACCAACTCCTGTACCCTGGCACCCGTATCATATAGGACCGAAAGCATGGTTAAATCGCGGCGGCCACTAGCTTTCGAAAGATCGGGTTGGGCAAGAATGAGTTTTAATGCGTCAGGGGTGAGATGACTTACTGCTGGCTTTGGCGCCTTTTTCATCGGAATGGAGAGGATTTTTTGGTAAGCCAATAAACCAACCGGATCTTCGATCTGCATATACCGATAAAATCCATGAATACAGGCTAATCGTTGGTTGCGTGTAGCGATACTATTTTTTCTGTCTTGTTCGAGCCATGAGAGGAAACCAACGATGAGTGGTTCATCAATGCGTTGTAGACAAAGATGTTCAATGGACAGACCGCACCCCTGTCTACAGTAAATGAGAAACAGTTTGAAAGTTTCCCGATAAGATTTTATCGTGTTAGGGCTTACGTTGCGCTGCCCCGGCAGGTAAACGGATAAATAATGAGACAATGCCTTAGCAAATCAGTTGGTTTCATGGTCTTGACCTCCCATTACGGGTATGACATGGCCAAAGGCATGTTCCACCTTTGCTGTTATATCTGGATAGAGTTCAGCGGTTAGCCTCAAATATTGGGACGTGTCGCTAAAAGAATGGTGGCCCAGGTACGTTTTAAGAACAGGCAGATAGGCGGTTAAATCCTTTCCTTCCAGCACCCAGCGTCTCAGACAATGTACGGCAAAGGTATGGCGGAAGTCGTGAACTCGTGGACCTTTTCCCCATCCACCGTGGGAAATCCGGGCTTTCCAAAGAAATTTCCTGAAATTTTTATAGACATTTCCTTTGGTTACCGCTTGTCCATACGAGCCAGGAAAGAAATAAGCGTTGGGATCCGAAAACAAATGGACCTGCTTCACATAGGCATGGCATCGCTGAAGGAGTTCCGGGGACAGAGGAACCAGCCTGTCCTTATTGAATTTTCCATCCATAATCGTCAGCACACCGGCGCGCAGATCCACATCCCGGACTTTGAGATTTAACGCCTCCGAAATACGCAACCCACAGCCATATAATATACGGAACAACAACGGCATGATCCAATGTCTGTACGGAACTTCGGCATAGTTATGGCAGGCATCCGCTTGGTTTAAAAACGCCGCAAGCTCAGCATTACTGAAAATGTAGGGAATGTATCTGGGCCCCTTTGGAAACATATTTTTTGGCAACACATAAGCCTGAACACCAAGACGGGTCATATACATAGCCAGTTGCCGTACGACACCTACCCTGTTCCGAAAGGTCGCCTGGGCTTCATTCGGATGCTTCTGACTCCAAGCAGTGACGAGTTCTTTGGATAATACCGGTTCTGTATAACCGTATGCTAGACAGAACTGATCAAATTGGTAAAGTGTTCGTGCACAGCTGTCATATTTATATCCCAACGAACGTTTTTGCTGATTCATACCCTGGATAAATTCCTGAAATGGACTGCGATATAGAAATTCAGTCATTACTCGAACACCCCCTCGGGGTTCAGTGCACATTCACGCAGCCTGTCTACGTCCACCTTAAGATAGACAGCCGTTGAATCAGAACTGACGTGTCCCAAAATATCCGAAATGACGGACAGGGGTGTATTTTCTTCAAGCAACCTACTTGCCAGCGTGTGCCGTAGAGAATGCATGCCTTTCTTCTTCTGAGGGGAAAGCGGAATTTTGGCCAATCTCATGTATTTGACCACGATTTGATGCCGTCTGTCTTCATCCGAAAAAGGTTCCAGCGGCGCAAGATGCCGCAAAAATACGTAGGGTGATTCCACCTTCGGGCGCCCGTTTTTGAGATAGTCGATGATCGCCCAACCGACATCGGGAAGGAGGGGTAGGCTGAGTGCTCGGGACGTTTTTGACTGCATCAATTCGATACGGTTTTCTCGCCATTTCAAATTGTCCAATTTCAGATGCTTGATGTCCATCGTCCTGAGGCCTAGACGTGCTACCAGAAGGATCATGGCATAATCCCTTTTCCCGGCGGGATTACCTCTGTCGATTACATCGAGCAACTTAGTAACATGCTCTGGCGTCCACACTGAAGGAATTCGGTTTTGCTTCCTGGCCTTGATGGCCGGTAGGGTTTCCGCGAGGTCCTGTGGATGAAGTTCGTAGGTGTAAAGATCGCGCAAAAACGAGCGCAGCGCACAGAGATGCAATTCTACAGTCTTATAGGTGTAACCTAACAACGTGTTGATATAACCGGCTAAATGTTTGGCAGAAATATCTGTAACATGGCTAATATCATGTGATTCCAGATAGCTCAGACACTTTTCAGAAATTTTCCTGTAGTGATTTTGGGTTACTTTGGAGTATTCTTTCCGCTGGCAATAGCATGCGTAACGCTGCAGTAACTCCTCGAATTCGCCGCTTTTCAATAGATCTTGCTGTTTGTAGTACCTGCGCAGAATACTGCCATGTTGCTGGAAGTCACCAAGCATTCGGACAACTCGAAAGGTGTTAATAATCGATTGCGTCAGCTTTCCCGCTTTCTCCAATTCGAAAAAGTTGTACTGTTCGTCAAGCCAGCGCATACCCACTTCTTCTGTAAAGTGGTCAACTCCTTCGTTTTCGAAAAAGGTGACAATATGTCTCCACATCCTGCGATAATACTTTATTGTCTGTTCGGTGTAATTCAGACGGTATAATTCTTTTTCCAGTCGAGCGATTAAATCTTGCAAAGACAGTTTGTTCATCGGCGTCCTCCAAAATATTTAGTGAGATCGATTTTTCAATCTCCCATAAATACTTTGGTCTACCGTATTATCAAAAGTAAATAGAGGGTTCCTTCCAGTACCAATGAGCTTTTTCACTGTTTACTTTGGATAACGTACTACTTTGGATAAGGCGGCGTAATTAGTCCTCTTCTCTCCAATATCTATCTGACGCCGTTTGACCTGGGGATGCAGGCAGCAGGATACGTTCATGTCCGTTATGCGGACGATGGTGCGCCACGAAGGCAAAGGGCTGGTTAATAGCCCGAAGCCATGCTTAACCGCAAGATGAGGGAAGGCCCCTCGGAGCCGTCATACAGGTGGAGGCTCCAAACCACCGTAAGCTGCTGTGGCCAAAAGCCATGGTGGTGAGCGTTACGGAAAAGGCGAAGCGAGACTTCGTCAGGTGAGTGCCAATGGAGACGAACAATCATGTGAACCGCTGATAACGTGTCGAAAGCGTAGGGACGTCATCAAAACCGGGGGGTCGTCGTTAACCCGGGATGAATCTGGAGGAAACCTGTTTACCGTCCAGGTGGTGGCCGGCATGAAGGCGGCGTGAACGAGGCACAGGCTTCGGTTGAGAACGTGGGAACCTGCCCTCCGATGCCAAGGGAAAACTCCAAGCGGAGGACCCGCAAGGACGAAAGTACCGATGCGGAGTGCAGGGACGGAACAGCCCGTAGTAGTGAGGAAGCTCCGTAATGGGAGTGGAGCGAAGGGGCTGTGTTATCCAGTTTTGAACAACGGTCAACCGTAAGGGAGGAGCCAATGGACAAAACAAAGCCGTACGAAATCTCCAAGTACGTAGTACTGGAGGCGTTCCAACGCGTGAAAGCGAACAAAGGGGCGGCTGGAATAGACGACGAAAGCCTGGAAGCGTTCGAGGCGAACTTGAAGAACAACCTTTACAAGATATGGAACCGAATGTCTTCCGGCAGCTATTTCCCCCCACCCGTCAAAGCGGTGGAAATCCCCAAGAAGAGCGGGGGAAAACGTGTACTCGGGGTGCCCACCGTGGCGGACCGGGTAGCGCAAATGGTGGTCAAAATCTATTTTGAGCCGAAAGTGGAACCACACTTCCACCCGGATTCCTACGGATACCGGCCGGGAAAGTCGGCCCCCGACGCACTTGCCGTTACACGGCAGCGCTGCTGGAGGTACGACTGGGTGCTGGAATTCGACATCAAGGGGCTGTTTGACAACATCGACCACGAACTATTGATGAAGGCGGTCCGCAAACATACGGACAATCCTTGGGTCATCCTGTATATCCAGAGGTGGCTCAAGGCACCCTTTCAGATGCCTGATGGCACCATCAAGGAGCGGACGAAAGGCACTCCGCAGGGAGGCGTCGTCAGTCCGGTGCTGGCTAATCTGTTTCTCCACTACGCGTTTGACAGGTGGATGGCCCGGAATCATCCCGACAAGCCATTCGCGCGCTACGCCGACGATGGGGTGGCGCACTGCCGCAGCAAGGAAGACGCGGAGAAACTCCGCGCCAGTCTGGAGGAAAGGTTTGTGGAATGTGGATTGGAACTCCACCCGACCAAGACCCGGATTGTCTACTGCAAGGATGAGGACAGAACAGGCGACCACCCGGAAACCAAGTTCGACTTTCTGGGTTACACCTACCGACCGCGGAGGTCCAAAAACAAGCATGGAAAGTACTTCATCAACTTTACTCCAGCAGTCAGCAGCCAGGCGAAAAAGGCCATGCGTCAGGTCATTCACGACTGGCGCATGCATCTAAAGCCAGACAAGTCCCTGGAGGATCTGTCCCGGATGTTCAATTCGGTAATCCGAGGCTGGGTCAATTACTATGGACGCTTTTACAAATCGGAACTATACTCTGTGCTCGAGTACATGAACCGGGCCTTGGTCCGCTGGGCGCGACGGAAGTACAAGAAATTCGCCAGACATCAGCGGCGAGCGAATCACTGGCTTGGTAAGATTGCCAGACGCGAATCGAAGCTGTTCGTACACTGGCAAATGGGGATTTATCCTGCGGTTGGATGATGGGAGCCGGATGAGCCGAGAGGCTCAAGTCCGGTTCTGAGAGGGCCTCGGGGTGAAATTCCCCGGGCTACTCACCTGCTCATCTTGTGCCGCACCCGGGAAGAAGCGGAAGCCGCATTGGGAAAGGCTAAGGAACTCCTGGACCGGCTGAAGCTAGTGTTATCGCCGGAGAAGACAACGATGAGCAGT
>JAMCYH010000006.1 GCA_023474025.1 Deltaproteobacteria bacterium | reverse complement strand
CTGAGAAAGAGAAATCCAGGTTCCCGGGTTCCATTAGCGCTCGAGGGAAATTGAGGCCATTAGAAGAGATCTCAGATGCAAGTTTCTCGATAATAGCGCCCCCAGGATACCCCAGTCCGAGGAGTTTGGATACCTTGTCGTACGCTTCGCCGGCCGCGTCATCCCTGGTTTTTCCAATTACCTCAATATCCAAAGGTGAACTAACTTCGAACAGGCTTGTATGACCTCCTGAAACAACAAGTCCTACGAATGGGAATTCCATTCGGTCATTTTCCAACCATGCGCTGAAGAGGTGGCCATGGAGATGATTAACCCCACAAATTGGCTTCTTTAAAGCTAGAGCAAGACCCTTGGCGGCGCCGATCCCGACAAGAAGTGACCCAACGAGCCCTGGTCCCCTTGTAACAGCGATCGCGTCTACATCACAAAACTCGACTCCAGCGTCTTTGAGAGCCTTGGTGACCACAATTGAAATGGCTTCAATATGCTTTCTTGAAGCCAGTTCGGGGACCACACCCCCAAATTCCTTGTGAACGTCAATCTGGGAGACCACGACATTTGAGAGTATTTTAGTCCCGTTTTCTACAATCGCGGCAGCGGTTTCATCACATGATGTCTCTATGCCTAATACAATCATTTTTAAAGCTCTTTACTAGAGCCATTATTCTTAATCAACCATTGGTTAATTTCCACCCAGCCATTGAACCGAGCTGTGACTGGCGCCTGACAAGACCGGTTCCAGGGCTGAACCATCAAACCGACTCCAACTCCATCATTGAGGTAATCTCGCAAGTGTAATACATCGTCCTCAATAATGAACTCTGCTCCGGTTTCTTTTAAGTAAGCGCGCTTGTCCCGTGAGCCACCTGTAATCATCATCTCAGGCTTTCTGCCGCTCCAGGGCAGGGAGTCAAGTTGGCGTCTTGCGCTGAGCAAATCAGATCGACCGGTGATGAACAGTAACGGATATCCAGTCATCCTGTGGATATTTTCAAGGGTGTCCACTGCTCCATCATAGGGTTCAATAGCCTTCTTTGAATACATATGATCTACGGCTTCCATCAGTATCCTCTGATCTATACCGAGAGGGTCGAGGTCCCATGTCAACAGGCTGGAGGAAGTAATTTTTGCACCCGTGACAGAGTTGATGTGTTCCAATATAATGTCGATGGATTTAAGCACTACTCCATCTACGTCAAAGGCCAATTTCATCTATGTAACCTCATTTAACTAATTATGGATATTTGAACGATAATTCTTTTCGTTTGTTTAAGAAACCATTAAAGCTTTATACTAAAAATTTAATTCTGAATCACGATTTTAGGAAGCTGAAATCTTTCAATAAGGAGTTTAGAAACTGGCTGCAGAGAATCCAAATATTCTTTTGCGATCAGCTATAGGCCTGGTTTCGGTCATCATCTTTGGAACCTGTGGCTACATGTTTATTGAACATTGGTCCTTCCTGGACGGACTCTACATGACAGTGATAACTATATCATCAATTGGTTACGGGGAGGTTCACAAGCTCAGTAGCGCCGGACGTGTTTTCACCATGTTCCTTATCTTTTTCGGGTTCGGCGTAGTCGGTTATGTTTTGGTTTCAGCCAGCCGACTAATAATTGAGGGCGAAGTCCAAAAAATTTTCACCAGGCGACGTTTCATGAAAGCAATAGAAAAGATAAAAGATCATTTTATAGTTTGTGGATTCGGCCGCATGGGCGCGTTTGTCTGTCAACAGTTTGACGCCAGAGGCATCCCATTCGTGGTTGTCGAAAACGATCAGGAAACTCAATTCAGAATAATGGAAGCTGGGTATTTTCTTTCTCCAGGTGATGCGACCCAGGAGAAAGTCTTGCAGGGGGCTAATATAAAGAGCGCTCGTGGTCTGGTTTCCGTCTTGAATTCGGACGCGGCTAATGTCTACGTTGTGCTTACAGCCAGAGAACTGAACCCAGACCTTGAAATCATAGCCAGAGCTGGTGAAGAAGGCGCTCAGAAAAAGCTCATGCGCGCTGGGGCCAGTCGTGTGATCAGCCCGTATCAAGTTGGGGGAATGCGCATGGTCATGGCCATCTTGAAACCCGAAGTCATGAATTTTCTCGAAGTTGCGATGGATTATAGAGACCTAAACATCGAAATTGAAGAGATCAATGTAATCGAGGGATCGGCGTACGTGGATAAAAGTTTGATAGATACCGATATAAGAAAGGACTTGAACCTCATAATTATCGCTGTGAAAAAACCTAGCGGCAAAATGGTCTTCAACCCCGGCCCCAATACGGTTATTGAGGAAAATGACACGCTTATTGCGATGGGGGAGAAAAAGAGCCTCGAAATCCTCACCAAAAAATCACACTTATCAACTTCGTGACAAGTGTGATATAATTGATATATGAATCCAACATCATTTAATAAAATATTGTTCAAATTTGGTATGGTGATGCTGATGGTCATGATCTGCGCCGCAAATGCCATGGCCTACGACATCAGAGGCGCGTGGGTAGGTTCCGCCCAAGGCTCAATTTTTGGCGCAAAGGGTTCCGTCAACATAACCTCCCAAAAAGGCGAGGAGATTGCGGGTATTATTGAAGGCGGCAACGTGTTTGGTTCCGCAAAGTTCGAAATTCAAGGAAAAATCAGGGGAAATTATATCTTTGGATCCCGCGACGGAAATTCCTTTGAAGGGTATATTTACCCTGACTGGAGCATTAGGGGAGTATTTAAGGGAATAGACGGTGATACTTATCAAGTCGTTCTTCGACGACCGTATTACTATTGGGGAATGCCTCAACAGGGTTGGCCTCATAACTGAGAATGATTGGAAGCCCGGCTTTTCGCTTCCACGTATGAGTAGATATTTTGCGCGGACTGATCGTTGACATAGAACTCAAGGCTCCTGATGAAGGTCGATATTCTGAATTGACAGACGGTATAATTAGCGCAGCTTACCTTAACAAAGGCTCAAACTCATCAAACGAAATTGTTCTAGATTACGTTCATTTCTCAAATTTTGAAGATCGTGAACGATACCTACCTGTCTACGACTTTTTTGTGCTCAGTCCGCAAGGGTGTCCCTGGAGTTCCTACCGGGCTGGAGATGTACAAAAACTCGGGTTTCTTGCTGGGATTGTTCGTGAACATGTTCAGATCAAACATTTGCCCGTCTTGGGGATTTGTGGTGGTCATCAGTTTTTATCCATGGCTTTTGGAGGGGAAGTCGGATTCATCGACAATAGTATCAAGTCTTGTATGGAGTCATGCTATACAGGTGACTGCGCTGCCGAACGCGGCGCGACCATTATAAAAACCGTGAGGGAAGATCCCATATTCCAAGGGATTACTCATCATCCAGGGACATTCTTTGTAATTGAAAACCATGTTGAGGAAGTGAAAGTAATCCCTCCCGCCTTTGTAAATCTGGCTTCCAGCAGGTTGTCAAGGTTCCAACTAATTAGAATACCCGGCAAAGTTGTCTACGGTACGGCTTTTCACCCTGAACGTGGCTGGAACCACGGAGAAACACGCGAAAGTTCGCCCGCTCCCGTAGGCAAAATGATACTTGCAAACTTTTTAAAGATGGCGGACGCGATACACGCTTCTGCGCATTTGAATTGAAAAGCTTGTTTCATTGTTCTAAACAATTTGTATAACGTCTTTTAAACGAGAGGATCTCATATGGACGAACTGGAAAAAATTGCTATCCGGCTTAATCATTGGATCGGACATAACCTTGAACACGTCAAAGGCTACGAAGATGTCGCCCTAAAGATGGCGGACCTGGGTTTGATAGACGCTTCGAATTATGTCCGTCAGGCCATAGAGTTCAGCTCAAAAGCGAACACAAACTTCGAATTGGCCCTCAAATTAATTGAATCTAGGGTGGGCAAACGTATAGACTGTTCGCAGACTGGTGAAAGTCATCATCATGAGTCTTCACAAGGAACACATACTCACGGGCAAGGTGACAAGGTTCATAGACATTCGTGATGTGGGCTTTAATAATGTGGATGAATTGAAATTAATTGAGTCACCATCAACATTGAAAGGTTTTTGGCTTAGGGGCGCAGGAGGGATCCATGGAAGCTAGAACTTTTGAAATGGAATTTGCCAAATTTATTGAGAGGTTCCACAAAGAAATCAGGGACGCTTTTATAGAAGACACCTTCCTCAAACGCGAAATATTAGCTCATTATCAGCTTGGACGTAAAATGCTCGAGGAATTGGCCGAAACCGTCCTTTCCGAGTTCACCACCAATATTGACAAGAGAACTACGGTAGAAACTATTGCTGACAGGTATGTGCAGCTTGGTATCCGGTGTTGTGATGATGGTCTTAGCTATTCGGAAATGGTAAGAGTTTTCATATTGCTGAAACGTCATATATGGTTGTTTTTTCAGGAAAGCAATTTCGCCGGACAGCCTTTTGACGTAAGATCAATTGTTGCTCTTAATAACAGAACAGCCTTGTTTTTCGACAGGGCCATTTATTATTTTCTGGTAGGCTTTGAACAGACTCAATCAGAAGCCCAGTCTGAACTCAACGACATGTATAACGCGTTCGTGGACCGAATCTACCTAGATTTGAAAGCCCGCTTGAAATCCGATTCATAGCGTTGTTAAGTCTATATTTTTTTACCGGTGGTTGATGTTCAAAAAGAAGGTAGCGTCCGCTACCTTCTTTTATCCGGATTTGATTGAGGGGGAACCTTACGGGAAGATGTCAGAGGACAATTCTATTGTACTACTTGAACGGTGTAGCCGAATTTGTCACCATTTTCTACACGATAATCTACTTTAACCTTTTCACCTACTGCCGGTCTTCTAAATGGTATGAACTTGGTTTTGAGCCCAACTTTTATGTTCACGACTTCGGCAGATTCACCTTCTTGGGCGCTTCTAAGTGAAAGGCTTTTCGGAGATGACGCCACAACTTCGCCCACTATTGTCTTTACAGACTTTTCTTCTTTAGCCGGCTCCGGAGTGACTTCCTCCTTGGCTTCCGGTTTCACCTTTTCTAGGGGTTTAACTTTTTCTGGAAGTTTAACCTTTTCCGAAGGCGCGGTTTTCGAAATTGCCTTTTTCTCAGCCGGAGCCTGTCTCGTCGAAGGTTTTTTTGCTGGAGAGGGGCCAGTTGATGGTTCAGCTGACGGTTCGCCTTTTAAAGTTCTTGGTCGGGCAGGAACTGTACCCCTTGGAGCAACTTCTTTCTTTCCCGGTGACCATGACCGGTCAGAAACATGAGCAGGTGGTTTAGTCGAGCAAATTGGTCTTGGGGCAGCGCACGAATCTGCGCCAGGGCCAGTATCCTCTCCAACACTACGGCATACCGAACCAGCCGGCGGAGCTGGCGGATAACACTGGGCTATAGCTGGAGCAGGGGTCAAGCTCACGACTTTCGTAGCTTTCATGTACCCATCTTCCAATATGAAATCTACTGCAACAACCTCGCCGATGCATGGACGCCTGTTAGGCACGTATTTTGTGCGCCATCCAACGTTCACTTCTGCGCATTGACCATTGGATTTCACCAGCATGGTTCTCCACCCATGGTCTACAACAGTGCCTTTGAAGGTACAAACGCGGTATGCGTCGACAGGGACCGCGCCCAAAAAGATAATGGCCATAACTAACGAAATAATGGCCGAACAACTAATAAAATAGGTCTTCCCGGACATAGGGAACCTCCTCACTCGGGGGCGTAAGGATTTGTGCTCTAGATTTTCTGGATACCGCTTGCAGCGTTTTCCAGTATCTATTGGCTGAAAGTAGCCAAACTAATAGTAGGTTATTGGCTAAATGTCAAGTAAATTAACAGCTATTTAATTTAATATAACGAAATCGTGTTATATTAAATTAAACTAGATGTCACCAGAATTGCCTTTGTTTGAACCTTATGTTATAAACCACTACTATATACTGAAGGTTTTGTTCATGGGTATTTGCCGCGACGTCTCAGAGTGTCAAGTTGACTTTGTAAAAGAGATGGCTGAAGGGCTTGGATGCACAGGTTTGCTCCTTGACAGTATCCTTGAAAAAGCAACGCTCGTGAAAGCCAAAGCAGCCAGGATGATTGAAGAATATCAGGCGCACCCTTCAGACGCGTCCGCCGCTTTCCTAAACAAACTCAACAAGAATATTTTAGAATATAACTCCTTGGTTGATAAAGCTGAAGACACCCTGCGTTGGTTATTGATCCAGCGTGAGGCATGTGGTTTCAGGACCCATAAAAACGTAAATGTACACTACCCTATCCCGCCAAGAATGAAAACTGTCGGCCAATGACCAGTCTGAATTACCTAAAAGCCGCCTTGGCGCTAGTGAATTTATGCGTTGTGAGTTTTTGTCTCATCGAGCCTTTACAAGCTCAGACTCCAAACGGGGTTGATCAAGAGTCAGTTCAGACCGTGGTGGTCACTTTATTCACGTCTTCTCATTGTCCATACTGCGAGAATGTTAAAGAACTTGTGGATGACCTAAAAACGGAGTTTTCAATAAAGACCGAGATATTCGATATTAACAAACCCAGTGACTATGATTTATATTGCAAGATCGAAGCGACTCACAGAAACACCAAATTTGCCGTTCCCTTAGTGATCGTTGGGGATAACGTATTAATTGGTCAATCGGAAATATTCGCCAACCTTGAAAAAACTGTAAGAAGTCTGCAGAATTCAGGGCAAACCGATCCTTTAGCCGTGAAGACTGAACCCGCTGGAAACTTAAAGACACACCACAAAGAAATGCATCACCAAGTCAAGACTAGTTCCAAAAAGGAACATGACTCCCAACCCAAAAATGAGAAACACACCAGGTTAAATAAAATCAAGATCATAACTGATGATGACAACTGACCTGATTTAACTTTTCTGAAAAAGTTAGATCCCGCAACTCAAGGGTAGGTCAAGAACGCTTGACTATATAGGATTATATGAATATCTTATGACGAGATCAATCGTGAAGGGGTGTAAAATGTTTTCAATAGATGAAGAATCAAAAAAATTCCTTATGGAAAAGATAGAACCCAATCAGTATTTGCGGGTGTTTTTTGGCGGCTATGGATGAGGCGGCCCCAGCATGGGGTTGGCTCTGGATGAGTCAAAAGAGGGTGACGAACATTATACTGTAAGCGACTTACCAATCATCGTAGATCCTTTCGCGATGAAGATCATCAAAGAATCAGGTGGCTTGAATATTCGCTCAAGTATTTTTGGACCCACCGCCGAATTAGCTGGGGCGTCGTCCTGCGGGTCAGACTGCAGTTGCGGTTAATGGGGATATAAAATGCCGATCTTCGAATTTGTTTGTGAAGAATGTGGGAAACAGTTCGAGAGAATATTTTTTATTTCCGAGTGTGATTCGCCTGTAACCTGCCCTTCGTGTGGCAGTGAGCATACAAAGAAGAGTTTTTCGGTTTTTTCACATACTGGAATTGAAAAAAGCTTGAGTTCTTCCTGTGGGTCTTCAGGCGCAAAAGGATTTTCTTGAGGTTAAGATCAAACGCCGTGAGCGTTTAATTTAAAAAAGACAGGAGCAGTTTCGCGCTCCTGTCTTTTTTCGTTTCAGGTCCTTGTTTAATCCCATTTACGTCTATCTTCTATAATTTTGGGTTCAGCTCCAAGGCTTCCGGGCTCAACAACACACACCGATCCCTTGAGCTTAATGAAATCTCTGATGGTCTGTTCAACCTTGGTCACAAAGCCCTCCGCCACTGCGCCTTTAAGTTCAATTTCCAACATCATGAGGTCCTGATCACCTGGTCGTTCCACTACCAGCCGAGCTTTGGATATCTCAGGGTGAACTTCCAGCACCTTCTGCACTTGGGATGGGTGAACAAACATGCCTTTAACTTTAGTAACTTGATCAACCCTACCCATTATACGAGTAAGCATTGGGGTTTTTCTGCCACACGGACACTCGGCGTAACTGACACTGGAGAGATCACCAGTCCCAAACCTTACTAAGGGGTAAGTCTTATTGTTGCACGTGACAACTACTTCTCCGGGAGTTCCTTCAGGCATGGTTTGGCCAGAATCCGGATCAACAATTTCAACTATTACATCATAGTGGATGTGCATGCCCTTAGTTTCTGGACACTCATAGGAAACGCACCCTACGTCTGCTGTTCCATAAGCCTGACGGGCTACAATGCCATATTCATCGAGAAATCGTTTGCGCATAGATTCTGGAAGCATTTCAGCTGCCAGGAAGGCCACCTCAAGCTTGATGTCCGTTCCCGGCTTAAAGCCCATTTCAGCAGATTTCTTCAATATGGCCATGAGGAAACTTGGCGTTCCTATAAACCCGGTAACCCCCAAGGTTTTCATTATTTCCACTTGAGTTTCTGTATTTCCGACACCGGTGGGTACCACTACACCCCCCAAACCAATTATGCCTTCTTCGAACATGTGACCCGCCGGGGTAAGGTGGTAAGCGAATGTGTTAACAACCAGATCGCCGGGACGAAACCCTACGGAATAAAGCGCCGTTTTCCATCGCCAATAGTCATCTTCAGGTCCTACAGGATCGTAAATAGGGCCTGGAGATTGGTGGATTCTGGCCAAATTCTGCAAAGGCGTCGCCAGAAAACCCCCAAAAGGAGGATTGGATTTCTGAGCTTCTGAAAGGTCCTTTTTGTGGGTTATCGGAAGCTTTTGAAGATCGTTCACGGAAGTGATGTCTTCAGGCCGCAAACCGGAAATATCCATGCTTTTTTTTAGCGGTGTGCCAGAAGCATACGCATGGCGTATAACTTCTCCCAGAAAATTTTCCTGATACCTTTTCAGTTCAGCGTAAGGCAGCGTTTCATGACTGTTCAATATTCCCGAGTTTCGGTTATCTGACCCCATTGTTACCTCCATCCCTAGAGTACGTTGGACTATATTTGTGTTCACGATGCAGAACTTCTATTGGATGAAATTCCTTTTTCACGTGGAAACACTTAGCCTATTTCATTACCTGGATTTCCAAAAGCCTTTTCCTGAGAAATGGCAACCATCTGGAATTTAATTCAAATTGCAATTAGCTACGGCAGCAACGTGGCCACAAAATGACCAGTATAATCTCATGTGCATAAAGGATATGCCGATCACCTTAGTATACAATACTGAAATACATAGATATTGACATGGAAATTAGGACCGCTTATGATGATGGCGTATTGAGTCAGCGGTCTAAAATTAATCTGAACAAACCATATATGTCAAGTTCAATGGCATGTTGTATTCAACTTCAATCTCGCGTCCTAAAGTCCGACGTAACATGCCGCGGCAACAATATTTCACATGAAAGAACTCTCATACTTACGCGATTCGCTTTGATAGATTAATTTCATTTTTAAGATCACTCTATAAAATGAATTTCAGAAGTTTTTAACCCGTTTGAGTTATCGAATCCAGATACAGATTTTTAGTATATTTGCAGTTTTTAGGAGGATTTAATGACTGTTAGCAAGTGGATTCACATGGGAACAGTTCTGAGCCGGCAAGCGGAACAATATCCTGAAAGGTTGGGGTGTCAGGACAAAAACAAAGATCTAACATTTCAGCAGTGGAATGATCGAAGTTGTCGGCTAGCTAACGCCCTGAGCAGAATCGGATGCGTAAATGGAGAAAGATTTGCTGTCATAGCGTACAACAGGGTTGAATGGTTGGAAATCTACGCAGGTTGCGCCAAAGGGGGCCAGATTTGTGTTCCCATCATGTTCAGATTGGCAGGCCCTGAGATCAAATATATTACCAACGACGCCGGATGCAAAGCCTTCATTGTAGAAAAACCTTTTGTAGAAACGATTAACTCTATCAGGGGGGAATTATCCGCACCCAACGGAAATTTTATTTATCTTGGGGATCCAGGAGACGCTGTACCGGAAGGATATGTGGGCTATGAAGAATGGTTGGCCGCCTCCAGTTCCTCTGAACCTGACTTAATTGTTGACGCGGAAGCCCCATGGACATTCATGTATACTTCAGGCACCACTGGAAAACCTAAGGGCGTGGTACGAACTCATGAAAGTTATATGGCCATGTACTACCTTGACGTGGCAAATATGGGGATCAGACCATCTGATAAAACCTTGATGGTTATGCCAATGTGTCATGTGAACTCTATTTACTATTCTTTTCCTTATACCTTGATTTCGGCCCCTGTTTGCGTTTACAATGAATCCAGTTTCAGTCCTCAGGATTTCCTTCAGACCGTTCAAAAATTCCGTATCACATTCACCTCTCTGGTCCCGACTCACTACATTATGATATTGTCGCTACCTGATGAAATTAAGAAACAATACGACGTCTCAAGTATGAGGCAGCTACTCATTTCATCAGCCCCAGCCAGAAAAGAGACAAAAGTCGCAATTCTCGATTTTTTTAAGAACGCCGAACTGTGGGAGGCCTATGGATCAACCGAGGCTGGATTGGTAACTCTCTGCCGTCCGGAAGATCAGTTAACGAAATTGGGGACAATAGGTAGAGAAATTTTTGGTATAGATCGCATCAAGGTGCTCGACGAAGAAGGTAATGAAGTTCCCGATGGCCAGGTAGGAGAACTCTATGCCAGAACACCAATGCTATTTAAGGAATATTGGAACCTTCCTGAGAAGACAAAGGAAGTTTTCAATGGGGAATGGTTCACAGCCGGTGACATGTGTTTCCGGGATGCCGACGGCTTTTACGTGTTAGTGGATCGCAAAGCCAACATGATCATAACCGGAGGTGAAAACGTCTTCCCGTCCGAGGTCGAAAACGCCATTGCAGGTCATTCCGCAGTTAAAGATGTAGCAGTCATAGGTGTCCCACATGAAAAGTGGGGAGAGTCTGTTCATGCTTTTATAATTCTAAAATATGGCGTAGAGCCTTCCGATGGACTGAAAGACGAAATAAGACGATTTACCAAAACGAAAATTGCTGGATATAAGGTCCCTAAGTCTATAGATTTTATTTCTGATGAAGACATGCCTCGTACAGGCACTGGTAAAATATTGCATAGAGTACTCAGAGAGCAGTATGGGACCTGGAGTGACAACAAGTAATTAAGTCTGTCAATGGAAAGCAAAGTTTAATAAAGCTTCCGAGAAGATCATGACCAGAAGGATTGTGCCGATACGCCAGGATACCGCAAGTGGCGTTCAGAATCTGAGTGAAGAAGGGTCCGGATTGAGCGCCCTTCTCCAATTCGAGAGACTGCTGTCGGACCTTTCAGCTACATTTGTAAATCTTCCTTCCGATCAGGTGGACCAGGAAATTGAACGTTGGATGGGACGTATAGGCACATTCTTGGACATGAAGGTCGGCACGCTAGTCCAGTTTTCTGCGGACCAGAAAAGAACGCGGTTCACGCACACATGGGCCGCGGACGGACTCGAAAAACTTCCAAGCCGGCCTTCCGCAGCGAGTTACCCCTGGACTCTTGATCAAATCAGAAGGGGGAATGTAGTCCAGTTCACGAATGTGGAAGAGTTACCCGAAGAAGCGAAAATGGATCAACAGTGTTTTAGAGAAGTCGGATCAATTTCCAACATTTCAATACCGTTATCGGTAGGTGGGACGGTAGTTGGGGCGCTAAGTTTTAGTTCCGGCTTCCCAAGTGAGCCTTGGCCAGAATCGTACCTGGAACGTTACAGGCTCCTGGGAGATGTGTTTGCTAACGCTCTTATGAGGAAACGTTCCGACAAGACCCTTCAAATGGCGTTTAATGAGATTCGGCTTCTAAAAGAACAACTCGAAGTGGAAAACGTTTACTTGCGGCAACAAGTTAGGTTGTTTCGAGACTACGAAGACATTATCGGTGAGAGTCAAGCAATTCAGCATGTTTTGAGACAGGTGGAACAGGTCGCTGAGACCGACTCGACCGTCCTGGTGCAAGGAGAGACAGGAACAGGCAAAGAGTTGATAGCGAGCGCTATCCATAGGCTGAGCAATAGACGGGACCGAGTGATGGTGAAAGTCAACTGCGCCGCCATTCCAGAGACCCTAATAGAAAGTGAACTGTTCGGCCGGGAGAAAGGCGCTTTTACAGGGGCGTCATCCAGAGAAATCGGCCGTTTTGAAACAGCGCACAAGGGAACGATTTTGCTGGATGAAGTCGGTGAGTTTCCTTCTCAACTTCAAAGTAAACTTCTCAGGGTTCTTCAGGATTGGACTTTTGAGAGACTTGGCAGTTCCAAAACAATTACTGTAGATGTTCGAGTCATCGCCAGCACAAACAGGGACCTCGAAAAGGCCGTGCAGGAAGGAAGCTTCCGTCCGGATCTTTATTATCGTCTAAATGTTTTCAAGATTACCGTCCCTCCTCTTCGGGATCGAAAGGAGGACATCCCGGCTCTCATTTGGTGGTTTGTCAGTAAATACGCCAAAAAAATGGACAAGACGATTGAAACCATTCCAAAACAGGCCATGACAGCGTATCAGCAGTATCGATGGCCCGGAAATGTCCGGGAACTTATGAATGTCATAGAAAGGTCGGTGATCCTCACCCGAGGAACCGCGTTAGACGCCTACGTTCCCGTCGAAGCTAGTCCTGCTTCTGACAGGGAGTTGCCCCTGGAAGAGGTCGAACGCAAATATATAATCAAAACGCTTCAGATCGCCAAATGGAGGATTCGTGGACAAAATGGAGCCGCCGAACTGCTTGGACTAAAACCAACCACACTCGAATCCCGTATGATCAAACTGGGAATACGAAGACCAAAGTAGCCTCCGATATATTGGCTGCATAGGTCCGACATATCGGATTATATCATTCCTAACTATTTTAACAAGTCTCTTCACTGCTCAATGTAATATAAGTTATTTCAAAGTATTATGACTCTTTTCACCGTTAACTCGAAACCGGCACATCATTTGCATGAACCCTAAAGTATCTGTAATTGATATTCTTTCAGATAACTCTTGACAACGGCTCTAAATAAAAGAGTTGGAGGCATTGAGGGATGGCAAGATTGCAGAAATATTGGCAGGCTAAGAATGCTACCGAAAACGAAGGTCCAAACTTCAGGGAAGTAATGCGGTCAATTAATATGGCTGCTAATATTGGAATGGCCTTGGGAAAATCTGCAATTTGGTATCCCGACAAAGAAGCTTTGGTATATGAGGACACCCGGCTGACATATAGACAGCTAAATGAGCGAGTCAATAAACTGGCCAACGGTTTACTGGATTTGGGTCTAAAAAAAGGAGATTTTACCAGTGTTCTCAGCTTAAACAGATCAGAATATGCCGAAATATCTTTTGCACTGCCAAAGATTGGTGCAATCCTTGCTCCACTTAACTACCGACTTACTCCAAACGAGATGGAAACCTTGCTATCGCAGTGTAGGCCTAAGGCCATTATATTGGGACATGACTTTGTTGAGGTAGTTAATACCTTGAAACCGAGGCTGAAGTCGGTGCAGCATTATATTGTAATTGGAAATAACGGCAAAGATTATATGGTAAATTACGAAGACATACTAGGGAGTAGTGCGATTAATGAACCTGACGTTGCAGTATATTCAGATGATCCCACCTACGTAAATTATAGTTCAGGTACCACGGGCTTGCCAAAGGCCTCCGTTATGTCGCAGTTTAACAATCTTTACGGATGCTTAGCTAAGATGATAGATCAGCAAGTCACCCAGAATGATGTATTTCTGTGCGCATTTCCTCAATATGGTAGGATAGGCCTGTCCAACCTGTATGAATCAGTATTGGCCGGAGCAAAGTGCGTTATTATAAACTTTGCGCCCGATAAGTTTATGGAAATCATTGAAAAAGAGAAAGTGACCGTGACCGATATAGCACCTGTTATGATGAGCTTTGTGATGATGTTACCTAATTTGAGAAAATATGATACGCACACGCTTCGAGCTATCTATTTTATAGGCTCCAAATTGACGCAAGACACGCTTGAGGCTGCTTGGAATACCTTTGGGGACGTAGTCGGAGAATATTATGGCACAACAGAAACCGGTGCTATTGTGATGGCTACGCCTAGCCAAAAACGACGAAAGCCACAATCCTGTGGTTTGGTAACGACTAATACACAAATCCGAATCGTGGATGAAATTGGAAATGATGTAAATTGCGGTGAACAAGGTGAAATTATAACCATAAATCCCGCGTTAAATGGAAATTATGTCTGGGATCCCGAAAGCACGAGCAAATTTTTGAAGGATGGCTGGTTCCACACGGAAGATCTTGGAATGTTCGACGATGACGGCTATTTGTATGTAACTGGGAGAACAAAGGATATGATTATCAGTGGAGCATATAATGTTTTTGCTCCAAAGGTGGAAGAAGTAATCCAATCTCACCCTAAGATTTTAGAAAGTGCCGTAATTGGGGTACCCCATACCGTCTGGGGTGAAGCTGTAGTAGCTGTAGTGGTACCCAAGCCAGGAGAAAATATCACGGAAGCAGAAATAATAGAATATACCAAGGCCAAACTACCAAATTGGGAGTGCCCTAAATATGTCAGAGTTGAAGAAAAAGGTTTGCCGCGCAATCCCACGGCAAAGATCTTAAAACGTATCTTGAGGGAAAAATATGCAAAAATTGGAGCTGAATAAAAAGGGCATGTTATCGAGAACCATGCTAGAAAGTTCATCATCTAATGGACTAAAGAAAGAGAGGAAAAGACATGGCGGGGTCTTTAGATTATGGACAAACACTGGCTCTTGTGGCAAGAAAATTTCCCGATAAAGTCGGATTTATTTGTGGCGACGAACGCTACACATACAGACAATTCGACGATCGTTGCAACCGTCTAGCTAATGGTTTGCTAAAATTAGGTCTGTACAAAGGTCATAATATCGCGACTCTTTTTATCAGCAGAATGGCGCTTATGGAAAGTTATTATGGGATAACCAAAATGGCCGGGGTTGTTGTCCCTTTAAACTTTCGTCTCGCTCCAGGAGAATATGTAAATCTCATATCACATGCCGATGCAAAGGCTATCATCTATGAAGAATTGTTTCAGCCATTGATAGACGCTATTCGTCCCCAATTACCAGAGGTTAGGAATTATATATGTGTCGGCAATAAAACTAAAGGAACTGAGAGCTATGAAGATTTACTTCAAGGCGCTTCTCCAAGCGAGCCTAAGGTGGACATAAGTGATGATGACATCGCCTTTATAATGTACACGGCAGGAACAACTGGCACACCGAAGGGGGTGGTCAGGACACACAAGAATCAGTTTATTGGAGCGGTCAATTTTGTTTCCCTCCCCGTGAATATTTTGGGATCTGACGCTACATGGTTATCCTGCCCACCCGCATTTCACTGCGCATCGCAAGAGGCGATACACTCTATTATGTTCCTCGGCGGAATGAATATCTTGTTGTCCCTATATGATGGGTTTAATCCGGGAGCCGTGTTGAAAATCATACAAGAAGAAAAAGTTACCGGAGCCTGGGCAGTTCCCACAATGTGGATAAGCCTATTGGGATGTCCGGAAATAGATAAATATGACCTATCCTCTTTAAAGCTCGCTTGTAACGGAGGGGCCATTATGCCGCTACCTCTCAAACAAAAAATGATGACAAAGTTTCCGAATGTTTCTTTTATGGACTTTTTCGGCATGACGGAAATGAATCCTTGGACCTGCGTTCTAACAGGAGAAGACGCCTTAAGAAAACCGGACTCTGTCGGGAAACCTTGCGTCACTGTTGATATTCGAATATGGGATGATAATTGCCACGATGTTCCTGTAGGTGACGTAGGCGAGATCGTCTACTCAGGGCCCTCCGTTATGAAGGAATATTATAAAAGTCCCGAAGCCACTAGCGTTGCAATGACTGGCGGATATTTTCACAGTGGAGATCTCGTCCGCCAAGATGAGGAGGGATTTGTTTATGTAGTTGACCGCAAGAAGGACATGATCATAAGTGGCGGAGAAAATATTTACCCTGCAGAGGTTGAAGTGGTTCTTTTAAGACATCCCAAGATTCAGGAAGCTGCTGTCATAGGTATTCCCGATCCTAAATGGGGAGAAAGTGTCAAAGCAGTGGTAAAACTAAAATCAGACCAGACAACGACCGAAGAGGAGATTATTGACTATTGTAGAAATAATATTGCCCGTTATAAAGCCCCAAAGTCTGTGGATTTCGTCACTGAATTTCCAGTATCTTCAACAGGCAAAGTATTAAAAAGAGAGCTCCGACAAAAATATGGCAAATAAAGGAGATAATACATGGCTAAAAAGAAACTCACTGTTAGACCTTTGCAAATATGTCAAATGGAGGGAATCCAAGCAGTCATGACCTACTTGGTGGGTTTTGACAAAGAAATGAAGGCAGGTGCATATATGTTTTTCATTGAGGGAGCTGACAAGGCAATTCTTGTAGATACTTCAGGATCTGCAGAATCGCTAAAAGCGGCGGGGTTTTCGGCAACGCAGATAGCAAGCCCTGAAGAAGCCCTTAGCAAGTTAGGATTGACATGCGATGATATCGATATTGTGATATTTACGCACCTTCATTTCGATCATGTTGAATACGCTCCAAAATTTAAAAAGGCTAAATTTATTTGTCAATCGGCTGAACTTCGGGAGGCGCTTCACCCGCATCCCGGCATTGGCAGCATTCTCTATTGGCCTCATTTGTATCAAGATTTAAAATTTGTAACCATAACAGGCGACCAAGAAATTTCAGATGGCATAAGGGTGATGCTAACACCTGGTCATTCTCCAGGTGGGCAGACCGTCCTTGTGGAAACAGAAAAGGGCATCGCAGCTATAACAGGCCTGTGTAGTATTATGGAGAATTACTTTCCGCCAGAGCCATATGATAAGCTAATGGGAGTGATAACGCCTGGGATACATGACAATCCCCAAGAGGCCATCGAAAGCGTGAACATGATCAAGCACGTCGCTGATATAATAGTGCCTATACACGATATTAAATGGTCTACGGTGAATAGCATTCCTTAAAACCTGGATCTCCTTCCCTGTATCTACGGGACAGCCGAGGTGGCAGGAACGTGCAGCTGAGACAGTGCCGTTTCTGACGGGCCATCATGAAAATTATCCAGAACCATTTCACAAAAGGAATCCGCGCTTTCTGGAAAATCGTCCCTGCCGTGACCGATATCAGCTTTTGTATTACAATTGCGGGGAAAAGGCAGGCATCCATAATTTAATTTGGAGTGTCAGGAGGTTAAGCATGATTGGGCAAAAACCATATTGCTGGAAGGTCCCACATCCCCTCGGTCATCTTAAAATCGGCCTCATCCCCAAGAATGCTGCCATATCTTACCCAAACAAAGAAATCATAGACGCAACTACCGGTGAACATAGAACCTACAAGCAAGTCGATGACCGATCAAATAGAATATCAAAAAGCCTGTTAAATTGTTATAAAGCGGGAGAGGTTATCGGAGTCATTGTCCGAATGAGCATAGACATTTTGTACATTTACCTTGCGGCAACTAAGTCAGGCATGGTGATTGTTCCCATATCTTTTAGACTTGCGCCAAAAGAAATTGAAAATATTTTAAAATATGCTGAAGCAAAGGCCCTTATATTTGATGGAAGATTTAAATCCCTTGTTGACCAGATAAATTTGCAATTGGAAAAATACGTAACCGGAGAATCAATTTCGGATTCCCTTAATTATGATACACTGCTAAAGGGCGACTCAAAAGAACCTGATGTTCAATTAACAGACGATACGATAGTTGCCCTCGGGGCTTCACCGCCGGTACTACGGGTACCCCCAAAGCTATCTCAGGACGCATTACGCCAATTCCATCAATCATGTTACTTATGCAATATCATTTGATATGACATGTCAAGTCATCGTCTTGAATATGGTACTTCCTCTGACCGGTCTCAGTTTCGATTGCGGTGCCATGCTTGTTAAAGGATCAGTGATTAATCAGGATTTTGACCCGGTTGGGATTTTAAAAACAACAGAAAAATACAGGGTCACGTTTTTATATGGTGTTCCTACGATGTTTTCCATCGCTTCCTTCATTATGAATGTTCCAGATTTCGATAAATACGACCTTAGCTCTTTAAGAGCCGTTGGAAGTGGTGGAGTAGTGCGCCCCAGGTTAACTCTGGGAAAAGATGGAAAAAGATGACTCCTAATCTGTATGATCATCTGGGATTGCAGGCGACAGGCTTTGTCGCTGTGAGCAAATCTGACATGAAGAGGGCGAATCCTGATTTTGTAGGTCCACCCACCTGCTTACACGAGATCAAGATTATAGATGAGCAAGGTAGAGCTAAGACGGTCGGGAAAATCGGGGAAGTAACATTCAGGTTCCCTGACAGTGCTGGTGAATATTGAAAGAACGAGGCCAAAACAAAGGAAGCGTTCAAGAATGGATGGTTTCATTCCGGCGATCTCGGGAAACTCGACCAGAACGGTCATATAGCCATTGTCGGTCGGCTTAAGGATATGATTGTTAGCGGCGGGTATAGTGTATTTGCTGCAGATGTAGAAGAACAGCTTTTGATACACCCCAAAATTATTGATTGTACTGTGATTGGGCTCCCTGATGAAACTTGGGGTGAAAAGTTGTGGCAGTGGTAAAACTCAAGCACGGCGAAACTTGCACGGCAAAAGAACTTGTAGATTTCTGTAAAGAGCAGATGGCGCACTACAAGGCTCCCAAGTCATTATTTTTCGATGATATTTTACGTACACCCACAGGCAAAGCGGTGAAATTTGCCATGACAGACAAATACAAAGGAAGAGATTATTAGCTGCTCTCAACTTGCTAATATCCTATAAACATTTTGAGTTTAATATCTTCATGAGGTGAAAAATGTGGATAGCTTCAAAATGTAACCTCTGTGGCGACTGTCTGAAGGGGTGTCTTTATGTTAATTATGACCAGGAAAAGGCCGTAGCTGAAATCGAGGCCCTTATGGAAGGCAAAGAGGCTGAGATTTTACATAAGTGTGTCACATGTTGCGCGTGCAGGGAATATTGTCCCACCGGGGCCGACCCCTATGATCTCATTCTGAAGGCTCAGGAAAAATTCAAGGTCTTCCCTCTGACCGTGAAAGGTTCAGACCGGATGAAACTAGCCTTTGAAGTCCCGTCCGAGGTAATAACAGGGGATCCCGACAAACCTGTCCTTTCCCTTTGTGTCATGGAAAAGCAAATCCCCGATGGGGCCTTGGACGGAAAGCTCTTTGAGGGGCTGTCCGTGGCCAAAGGGGGAGATTATTTCTGCCTTATCGGCTACGTGCATGTGGGCCAGCAAAGCTCCATAGCCAAGGGTGCCAGAAAGTTTATCGAAAATCTGGCTGATTTAGGTAAGGATATCATTTTTCTTCATGATGACTGCTACGCCATGGCGCATGTCAAGGTCAAAGATTACGGGATCACTGCTCCCTTCCGCTATATGCATATCTTTGAATACTTGCGTAATTATCTCCGGGATCACCCGGGCAGTATAGCCAAATTAGGCAAGAGGGTGGCTTATCAACGCCCTTGCGCCTCTCGGTATACCCCTGAGAAGGATATCTTACTGGATGAGATTTTCGATCTCATCGGGGTCGAGCGACTGGCGAGGACATACGAGCGGGAGACGGCGTTATGCTGTACGGGCCCGATCATCCATGTCTTCCCGGAGTTGGCTCAGGATGTTCAGGCCAGGAATATCGACGATGCCCTGAAGTGCGGCGCCGAGGGCCTGATAACCCTTTGCCCAGTCTGCGACCGGATCCTGAGACGGCCAACGGCTGCTCGGGGGCTGACGAAAATATTCCTAACCGACCTTTGCCGGATGGCCCTGGGGGAAAAGGCTTTTCCAGAATAACCGAAGGAGGGTTTTATGGCTAAATTGAAATTCAATGAAAATGTCTGTAACACGTGTCCGACGGCTGATTGCCTTGTCAAGTGCCAATACATGAAATTCGACAGGAGCGAGGCGCATGATGAAATGATGAAGATCGTCCGAGGGGAGGATTCTCGCGTACTACATGATTGCGTTACCTGTTACGCCTGCGAGGAATATTGCCCTCGTGGCGCCCATCCCTACTATCTCATCAGCGAACGTCGGGAAGAAAAGGCGATTTACACTGCCCCCAGACCCATAACCAACCAATGGATCAACATGACCCAGATGCAGGGCAAGCCAATGATAGGGGCTGTTTCGGATAAGGCCCTTTCCTGCTGTTTTATACCTGCCCTTGGGGAATTAGGTTCCGGGGAAATCTTCAAAGATGTCGCTTCGGCCATGGTGTTGGGCGCTGAATTTATGTGCCCAGCTGTTCACACACATTTTGCCAGAATGTCCGTTGTTAAAGAGAGGCTTCCCAAAGTCGTAAATAATTTTGTTAAATTAGGCGTAAAGGAAGTGATCTGTCTTCATGATGAATGTTACGGCACATATACATCCATAGCACCAGCCTATGGAATAGATGTGCCCTTCAAGCCAGTCTATTACATGGACTTCTTGCTGAAACGTCTAAACGAATTGAAGAATCAGATAAAACCTCTTAATATCAAAGCCGCATACCAACGCCCTTGCTCCAACAGGCTTATACCGAACAAACACCATCTGGTAAAGGAAATACTCCACCTGATAGGTGTTGAACTACCGGACAGGAAATATCAAGATGGAAATGCCCTGTGTTGTGGAGAAATGCTCCGGGCGGTCGCCGGATACAAAGTGGCGAACGATATCCAGCAAAGCAATATACAGGATATGCTCGAAGTTGGGACAGATTATTGTGTGTTTAATTGCCCCGCCTGCCAAACGAGCTTATCCGAAAAGGTTTCCAAAAGAGGATTAAAACCTGTCCACATTATAGATTTATGTAAAATGGCCATCGGTGAAAACAAAAAGGAGGTTGGGGGAGATGAGTGACATATTTAAGTCTCTCCTGGGAATTATAGGTGAAAGGGGTGTTTCAAACACCCCGGAAGAACTATGGTTTTATTCACGAGACCCGGGGGTTTTGACTCCGCATCTTCCGGACTTTGTGGTGGCCCCCAAAACGACAGAACAAATCCAAAAGGTGATTCAACTGGCGAACCAGGAAAAGATTCCCATTGTCCCAATGGGGAATGGCATGGCTTTGACCGGTCTGGTCATCCCTTTAAAAGGCGGGATAGTGATCGACATGAAGCGGATGAACAGGGTATTGGAGGTTAATGAAAAAGCTCGATACGCCGTTGTGGAAGGAGGGACCTCGCAAGGAGTTCTCAAGGCCTTTTTGCAAGATCATTTTCCTCATTTAAGACACAGCCTGCCTGACGCTCCCCCCGCTACAACCATTGCCGCCAATGTGGCCCTGCATGGCCAGGGCCGGCTGACACAACAATATGGCTTCAATTCCGATATGGTTACCGGGCTGGAGGTCGTCTTGCCCACAGGAGAGATCTGCAGGATCGGCTCACCTTCTTTGGGGCCTTACTGGTTTTCTAAAAGTCCTTCTCTTCCCGATCTCTCTGGACTCTTCCTCGGATGGTTGGGGACAACAGGGATCCTGACCAAGGTGGGCTTAAAACTTTACCCCAATAAAAAAATGAGAGATGTTGAATTATTCGTGACAGACCGAGTAGAATTGGTTTCTGAAATTCTATACAAACTCACCCATTTGGAGATGCTGGAAGATATTAACATCTGGTTTCAACCTATGCCCTTGGTGTTCAAGGACAATTATCATATTACAATCTATTTTACCGGAGATACGGAAGAAGAGATCGAATTCAAGAGAAAAATGATCTGGGATGCGGTTCAGGAATTCATCGACACGAAGGATGCCGGATTTATGGGATTGGGATACATGAAAGGCACTCTTTTGGAGACACCTCAAAGGAGTTTAGCCGCATTTGCCGATGTGCCGAAGGGAGGAGGGTTTGAATATTCCGGCCCTATAACCCTGATTGAATTTTTTCCTCAATACGCGGCGAAGGTCATTGAACTGGCCAAAAAATATCAGCTCCTTTACGCCAGTTCCGCGAGGGTTATTTCCGGAGGTCATTCCATGATGTTCAGTATTTCTTTTGCTTTTAACCGGGCAGACTCCGCTATGATGACTCGGGTAAAGGAAGCTTTAAGTGAGGCGACCGAATTTGCTCTGGATATGGGTGGCCTCCCATGGAAGCCAAATTTTGTGGAACAGAAGATGACCCTTGAAAGGATGGACCCCAACACACGCAAGTTGCTAGAAATGGTTAAGAAAACCCTGGATCCTCAGGGAATAATGAACCCCGGCAACTGGGAGGTAAGCTAATATGGAATGGGCGCATCAAATAGAGCATGCAGATATTGTTCATCGGTGTTTTCGCTGTGGATACTGCAAATTCCCTTCAGATTACGTTGACTTTAATTGTCCATCTTATAAAGCTTTCGGCTGGGACACTTATTCACCAGGTGGGCGGATGTGGCTTATCAGGGCATGGCTCAACGGAGAGATAGAAACCAGCCCCCACTTTGCCGAGATACTTTATTCCTGCGCCGCCTGTGATAATTGCAAGGAGCAATGTGTCTTTCCGAGATTTAAGGATCTGTTGCCGGAGATCTTCCAGGAAGCTAAGGAGGCGTTGGTCAACGAGGGCAAGATCCCACCACCTGTTAGAGATTATTTTAAAGCCATCGCGGTGAACGGCAACCCTTATAAGCTACCCGGAGAGGAAAGGGGCAAATGGGCGGAGGGCACAGGACTCCAACATTTTTCTGATCAGGAGTACCTTTTCTATGTGGGGTGTGTCGGTTCTTACGATGAGGTTGGGCAAAAAATGGCCCGTCATGTAGGGATATTGCTGCGTGATTTAGGGATTTCACTGGGTATTCTGGGCAGTGAGGAGACCTGCGACGGGAATGAGGTCAATGTCCTTGGGGAGACTGGGCTTTTTGCCAATCTGGCTGAAGAAAACATCAGGCAATTCTTGGAAAAGGGCGTTAACAAAATTATCACCCTGGACCCTCATGCCATGAACGCCTTTAAGAGGGACTATCCCGAGTTGGGGGCAACTTTTCAAGTCTTTCACTTTACGGAAATCCTGGCAAAACTGATCAACGAAAAAACAATAGCGCCATTAGAATATCGGACAAAAGTGACTTTTCATGATCCCTGCTATCTGGGCCGGCATAATCAGATCTATACTCCTCCCAGAAAGATATTAAAGAGCATCCCGGGCCTTGAGCTAGTGGAAATACGCCGGAACAGGGATGACGCCTTTTGTTGTGGAGGTGGCGGAGGGAATTTTTTCACTGACATTATCGGACAGGGGGAAGACAGTCCCGCCCGAGTTCGCTTTAGGGAGGCTTTAGATACGGGGGCTTCGATTTTAGCGGTCGCCTGCCCTCAATGCGCCAAGATGTTAATAGACGCAGCGAAGGCGGAAGGGAAAGAAGACAATCTGAAAATCATGGATATGGCTGAAATTGTTATGAAAGCCCGTTCAAAGTGATAAGACGATCTGACGATATTCGTGCACGTCTTGCAAACTGCTTTTTACATGGACGTTCAGTAATGTCTACTCTGTTGAAGTTGAAAACATTGAGCTAGGTTGAAAAAAATGGACAACAATGTTTAGTTGAAAGACAATACGGAGGCGTGAGGATGGCAAAGGTAAAGATTCCGCACGGCATGTACACGAAGGAGTTTCGTGAGGATGCCGTCAGGTTGGAGGGTGTTCATAATTCTGTGTCAGTTAACTGAAAGCTGATATGATCAGTAGAACAAGGAGAACTGACAAGATGCAAGAAGATAACGAATTTGATTTTCAGCAAGCCCTCCAGGATATCCAATCAGG
>JAMCYH010000349.1:19826-23740 GCA_023474025.1 Deltaproteobacteria bacterium | reverse complement strand
TGGCCGATTCGGCGTAGGCCAGAGTCGAAGCTATGAAGAGTGAGCAGACGATTGTCCAGGTTACAGAGGACAATTTCGTGGACCATGCTTTCATCGATTTGTTCCTCCTTTTCAGTGACAAGCACAGGGTAGCCTAAACATGGGGGGGAGTAACTTTGATCACTTGCTCCTTGCAGACTGTTCTGAAGAGTCCAAATTCATCTTCAATGGATTGATGCGATTGGTCTTGCGTCACACCCAAGCCTTCTTTTTTGGGAAATCTTCTCCATAATAAAGAACCACACCTTTTTTTCAGAGTCAATCACGCAATCTTAAGATTGATGTCTGGGCCTGGGTATTTCATAAATGAGCCCGTTGTAACAGCGAAGGTCCCGATATCTACTTGATGGCGGAAACGAGACAACCACGCGCTTTGCACGTGGTTGTCTTCTAATTCACACATTAATTTCAGATGCCGAGCTATTGGCGCTACATAATTTCATCCATTTGACACGACATCCCACTGCCTGTCAAAACCACCAGAAGGCGCTTCTTCGCCAGCTTCACTTCCATGGCCTTCTTCTTCCTCATCGGCATTAGTGACAGTGGAAGCTGCGCTTTCTTCGTCGTCTGTGATGGAAGCTGTTTTCGACCGCTGATCTATCCTGCTTTTAGATGCGACCACTCGCTCTTCCTTGCCATCTGCAATATTGAACTCGGCCAGTCCTCCGAGGCTTCCTGCGCCGTTAGCGAAATAGGCTCCAGTTTGGCTGGATGGCGAACTGACAGTTGAGATGGAGCTTTCCTGGGCTCCTGCCTGCAATATCATCATAGCTGTGATAATGGTCACGAGCGTTATGAATTTTGAACATAATTTCATTTAGGATTCCTCCTTCCTAAGATCCAAAAAAGGAATAACCAGGACCAAACTAAAAATTGCTGGTTATGTTGAACTGTCCACCGATGACCGGGTCTATGGAGCGATTATGTGTGCCGCCGTCAAGCTGGTTGTTTTGATACCAGGTCGGATTGGACCTGTCGATGCACGCGTAACTAAACCACTTGCCAGGCGCCCAGTAGGATGCAGTAAGGCCGAACTGCCACTCTTCGAGCAATTTCCAGTTCAAACCAAGGTCTATCTCGTAGCCTAAAGAGCGGTCGGTTATGTTGGGCGTAAGGTAGTTTTGATTCATATTAGGACCTGGGTTGACGCGGCTAAAATCTATGTTACCACTAGCATAAGAAGAAGAATACGGGACGCGATCAACACCAACACCAGTAAATTGGTTAAAACCTGGCCTGAGGCAACCCCTTTCGTAACCGTCAGAGGTCCTTTGCGCCCAGAAGAAGCTTCCGAAGAGGTTCAGGTTCGATGCCACCGCATAGTCTAACCTGCCTGCCAGAACAAAAGCATCCCTGAGATAACCATCCCTGTTAAGGTTATAGCCATTTAGTCCTGACCCATAATTGTAGGTGAAAAGATAAGCGTAAGGAACGACCAGGCTATAATTGCCAAGACGAGCGTCATACGTGGGATGCCTTAGAAAAGCAGCGGGCTGTCTGTCTATGTACATGCCATTACGCCGATCCGGGCCCGGCGTCCAGACACTGAGGAAACTGATTTTAGCTGGTCCTGCTACGACCCCTGTTTCTATGGCCGCACGCAACTGTTCAATGTATCTGGTTTGAGGACCGGCGGGGAAAGTCGGCACACCCGGTTGAGGACCCGGCTGAGGCTGAATCATGGGGGCGTTGGTATGCGGGTCCGATCCAAAACGGTCCGTCCAGTATAGCCACGCCAGTTCCGAATTCAGGAAAAATTTTCCGTTGTTATATTTTTCATAGATTGTCCCGTGGAACAGGTCCTCATTCACCGGCACAACATGCGCCTGCGGGAAGTTTGGGCCAGTGACGTCACATTCAGGGCCAATATGAAAGCTTCCATAAGCGCATAATGCCCCCGCTGAGACAGGACCATTGGAATAATTCAGGTAAACGAGGAAGTCATTGGAAAAGGCTCCACTCCTGTCAGCCCTACTAAAGTACTGTCCCGAGGGCACTTGCGTGGTGCTATGAACGTCCGGGTAATGAGGTAAATCATAAGGATCACCGTAGGCGGGCGTGTTGGAATAGCCGACTGTGGCAAAGATACCTGAACTACCCGCGTACCTGAAAGGATAATACGCTATACCAATGTCAAAAGGCCCGTACGGCGCCGTTAACGATATTGATTCTGTTGTCAGTGAATCTGACCCATCATATTGGAGGGCTGTACCGAATCTCCAGGGCCTTTTGCCAACACCGAAAACACCCCAGGGCATATTGGCCGTTACCCAGAATTGAGTCCATTGCCCCTGGCTGAAGGCTTCTCTTACACCTGGAGCGGATTCTGTGACATACCTAGATCCTACAGGATCACCCCATGACGCTATACGATAGTGACCGAACCACCTTACCCCGGGATTGATCTTAAAAACTGGATCAAAATCGACCTGTAAATAAGACCATGCCGCGTTGGCGCCTGTCACAAAGTTAGTGTCGAATTGCTGACCGTCCCAGAAATTGAGGTTGGCAGTACCCTGGTTTGCCGCATCAACATTGTAATTACCGAAAAAACCCTTTGTCCCTTGCTGGTTATACCATTCGTGCGTCCACGCGAATGTCCCGGTGAGATCAAATTCCCACGCGTATGCCGGTGTCAACGAGAGACTGATGAGGAAAACCAATAAACCTAATGCCGAAACATACCTTTTCGTATGCATTTATTCCTCCCAAACCACACATTTTACAAAAATGTAACAACTTTCTAAAAATCATAACACGATGAAAATCGCTACACAACAAATAAATATTCCGGGCTCAAAAAAATTCTTCAGTTGACAATTTGTAGCAAGAATCAGAGAAATAGCCTTGACTAATAGCACGATGCGCAATATCGTAATAACAATATAGCGAGATCTTATCTTTTTTATATTTACTAAGTCGTTGAGTGAACAATGACTATTTTGCCCTGTTTTTACGCAAAAGGCGATCCTAATTTTTGGCGCGGCAAAAAACTCAGGATCGAACAATCCACAGGCTGGTGATTCATGCACATTTCCGAGGGCGTTTTATCAGCTCCTATCCTGGGAGTAGGCGCAACTTTAACCATTGCCGGACTGGCGATCGGATTAAAGAAAATGGACTATGAAAAGTTGCCGGAAGTTGCCGTGCTGTCGTCTGTCTTTTTTATAGCTTCCCTCATCCATGTCCCGATTGGGCCTTCGGCAGCGCATCTGATACTCAATGGAATTTGTGGCGCTCTGCTTGGATGGATGGCCTTTCCTGCCATATTTGTCGGTTTAACGCTCCAAGCCGTCCTTTTTGAGTTCGGTGGCCTTACCACACTTGGGGTGAATACTTTCAATATGGCGTTTCCCGCTGTGGTAATGGGTTATCTCTGCCGACATTTTATAAAAAGTCCTAATCTCCCGGTACGTTTGGTTTCTGAGTTTATAACCGGCGCTGGCGCAATCTTGATGTCCGGTGTGCTTGTTGCGGTTTGCCTTGTAATGGCCTTGGGTGAATCTATGGAATCAGCGGCCAGGCTGGTAATCCTGGCCCACATACCGATTATGATAATAGAGGGTTTGATCACGGTGTTTGTGATCGAATTTATCTTGAAGGTACAGCCTGAAATGCTGCGGGACACGGTTTACTCAAGCCAATAACTATTTGAGTGTGGGAAGTCGTGATTTGGCATGCTTTTCGATTTTCAGACTAATGACTTTTTCTAAAGGAGGCTCCAAGTTGAAAAAATGGTCGTTTTGCGTCTCACATACAGCTCTGATGACATTCTTAGCGTTAGGTACAGTGATTGTTTTGATTTTATGCGGCCAAACCGAAATTTTCGCTGAAAACGCAGCGTCGACGCAGGACAAAATCATAACACGATG
>JAMCYH010000349.1:0-19816 GCA_023474025.1 Deltaproteobacteria bacterium | reverse complement strand
CCCATGTGAGCCCTACTCAGAAGGCCCCTGAATCAGTGTCGCAGTCTGTGAACCAAAAAGAACTCATCAACAGTATAGAGACTATGATGGACGACAAACTCGCCCCCTTGATCAGGATGCAGGGGAATCTGCAAAAGCTTATCCTCGAAGACAAATTTGGCGGCCCCAGGATGACCGACATAATAGGAGGGATTGGCTGGATACTTGGACTCTTTGGTATCGCCGCCTTCTGCTGGAGCTTTAGACGAAAGCCATTTAAATAAATTGATTAAATTCATTAAATTGACTGGAGAGATTCCGAATGCAAGTTGACGAATTCGCGTTAGGTGGGTCCTGGGTCCACAAACTGGACCCCAGAGTAAAAATTGCTGTCACATTGATCTTTTCTGTTGTCGTCGCGTTAAGCAACCATATCGAAGTGGCGGCTATTAGTTTGATTTTACCGGTGATGTTGATAACTTTTGCCAGACTGGACTTACGAAAAGTAATGCTACGGCTTGCTGTCGTCAATGGCTTCATTATATTCCTCTGGGCGTTTTTGCCTTTTACCACCCCTGGCGAAACAATATATTCCATAGGACCTTTGACCATACAGCGGGAAGGATTGTACCAGGCGCTTTTGATCACATTAAAATCTAACTCCATAATTCTTATGGTAATAGCCCTCTTGGCGACATCCCAGGTTTTTACTCTGGTACATGCCATGAGTCACCTTTGGGTCCCTGACAAACTGGTCCACCTTTTCTTTTTCTGTTTCAGATACATACACGTGATCCACGAGGAGTATCATAGGTTGGTTAACGCGATGAAAATGCGCGGATTTAAACCTGGAACTAACCTGCATACTTACCGGGCATATTCCTATCTTGTTGGTATGCTGTTGATTAGGAGTTTCAACCGCTCCAGGAGAATCCTGCAGGCTATGAAATGCCGTGGATTCAAGCGGAAATTCTATATTCTTCACCACTATGAAATGAAGCGTTGCGATTACGCCCTGGTCGGTTCGAGCCTGGTTTTTTCAATTCTTCTAATGGTGGTGAGATGATCAAATTGAAAAATGTTAGTTTTAAGTATGCAACTCAATATGTACTCGACGGATTAAACCTGGATATAGAACCGGGTGACCGGATTGGTCTCCTGGGTGACAATGGAAGTGGGAAGACCACGTTGTGCCACATAATCATGGGATTGTTGACACCAGAGAGTGGTGATGTTGAGATTTTTGGGAAGAAACGGACGAAAGAATCTGATTTTGAGGAGATTCGGGGTAAGATTGGTTTTCTGTTTCAGGATTCCGACGACCAGCTTTTTTGCCCTACCGTGATCGAAGACGTGGCTTTCGGGCCTCTTAATATGGGCCAAAGTCCGGACGAGGCCAAAAGGACGGTCACCAGCACATTGCAATTGCTCAAGTTGTCCGGGTTTGAAGATCGCATAACCTACAAACTCTCTGGCGGCGAAAAACGGCTTGTTTCCCTGGCTACCGTACTTGCCATGAAGCCTGATTTCCTGATTCTGGATGAACCAACAACCGGGCTGGATGTACAGACGACTGAAAGGTTGGTGGAGTTTCTGAGGGAATCTAATTTGGGGTATATGATCATTTCACACGATCGGGATTTCATTAAAATGACGGTGGACAAGTTGATTGAGATGAAAGCTGGTCAGATACAGGCAGCAGATTTGAACAGCCTCGAAATGTAATCCGTTTTCATGAAAAGGAGACTCAAATGAAAGGAAGCCACGAGCACGAACACAAACATGATCACGAGCACACCCACGGGGATGAGGAACATAGTCACGAACACCTCCACAAACATGCTCATGAGCATGAGCACGAGGGGGAAGAATTAGAGCATGAACATGATCACAGCGGGGATCACGGACCGCATGACCATAATCATGGATGTCAGAAATGTGGACAGACGGACAAATAGAACCGAAATTTCTTGTTCTTAATCTGCCAGTAAACGGAATGGGTGATCTGGCGGTTCTTTCAAACGGGTTTTTTGAAGTCTTGAGCGGTTAAGATTTGTTAGTAGCAAGAATTAAGAAATTTAGCTCTTAAAAAATGTTGACATCCGGCAAATCAAAGATTTAGGATAACTGCTGTATAGTATAAACTAAGGAATTGACAGAAATACCTTGGGGAAAACGGTGCAAAACCGTTGCTGCCCCGCATCTGTGACCGTGGACGAAACCCGCATACAAGCCACTGGAAAGTTTTCCGGGAAGGCGCGGCTAGTAGGTTGAAACGGAAGCCAGAATACCTGGGTATTTTCTGAACCCTAAAAAACCTGCGCGGGCAGGCAAGGGGACGTAGAATTACGTCAGGCTCTTGCGCCGCTCCGGTGTAAGGGCTTTTTTATTTGACAAAACGATGAGGTTGGGCGCCTCGAGTTCCGCTGCAACGGAACCCAAGGCTGGTGGGGAATGGTTTGCCTTTCCCTTTCCCACTATTTTCCCACCTTTACCTAACCAAGTCAAGTTTGGCCTTGCCTCACAATTGGGTCCAACGACAATTTTCAAATCCGTCTTGAGCACGGCGCAGGCGAGCTGTTTGTTGAGTATGTGTAGATATTAACACAGTTAAAACAAGATGTTACCTGTTGTTGATCTTCTGTCTGGTTAAAAGAGGAGGTTAGGATGTTTCGTCTACCATTAAACTTTATTGCGATATTTTTATCTTTGCTGACTACCGTTGGCTTTTCGGAAGCACAGGCTGGTGGCGCTCCTCGGGGCTGCCAGCCTTTACCTCAACCACGTTATGGTCCCAACTTTTCAGCGTGTGGGGCGGCGCAGACCATCACCCGCCCAAACGCCTGTCAGCATGTTCGGTCATTCCCGGAACCGGTTTATGACGGACCGTGTAAACCGAAGCTTGTCCCAGTGACCTACCGAGAAGAAGGACCGGTTAGGAGCGTTGTTATCAATGCTATAGGGCTTCTTAAGTCCACGATTCAATTGCCTTTCAAGGCAATTGAGGCGATATTGCCCACCGCTCCGACACGATCAGGCGCTCCGAACTGTATTAGACCGCAAGCTCCTTGTCAGGGGAATCCTGCGCAGCCAGGATTCTTTCAATCGGCGCCTGTTCCAGCATGTAGCTTTCAGCCCGTTGGTTGCGCTCCATCCAGCCCGGATCTTGGCCCCATTCCATCTCAGACCACAACGGTCGGCTGTGGGCCTCAACTGCCGCCTCAATTAGTTCAGGAAACTCGATATCCGGCAGCGGAACCCGCCAATCTGCTTGAAGGCCTTCTAAACGTCCCCAAGGCCATAGTTCAAAGCGGCCGGTGGTTCGGGGACCTATTTTCGAGTGGATCTGGCGCCCCGTACCGATACGGTCAGCTAAGGCCCTAGTTTCCTTTCACGATTCGACACAACGGAGATGCTATCGTATGAGAATCAAGCATAAATTTGGCGCTGGACCACTAATAAAACTACTTTTGAGCTTATGTCTGGGGCTGCTGTCTTATGACCAGAGCTTTGCACAGGATGCCGCCGCTGTTCCTTCGGAACAATTGCCAAGTGTTCAGGTCCAGGCTCCGTCTGCAAGTGGTTCAGCCAGAGGCGCGAGATCAGAGGAAGGTTTCGGATACGGAGATCCCATTCCATCAGGCCAATCATTTTCCGATTACGCTCCTACTCGGTCGGAAGTGGTTTCGGAATCGGGGCGAACGCAAAATCTTGCAACAGTTCCGTCTGCTATAAGTGTCATAGAAAATAAAGGAGTTTCCGCTCTCGGGAATTATGGTCTCCCGGATATTGTCCAGGGTCAGCCGGGAGTGTTTTCCATGGGTGGGTATGCCGGAAACCCTTTTGACGCTCCCATAGCGATTCGTGGCTTTACCAATGAAACAACCAACAGAACTTCCTTATTGTTGGATGGCACGAGTCTGAATATGCCAAGGCAGGAAGCTAATACCAATTTCGTATTTCCCGAACTTATTGAACGGGTTGAAGTTTTAAGAGGCGATGGAACGATACAATATGGAGATAAGGCGATTGGAGGAGCGATAAATGTCATTATAAAGAAACCTCGTCTTAATCCTGGGAGTTATTTCGGAGCTGAAGGTGGTTCGTGGGGACAGAACAGGGAATGGGCGGCTACAAACATAGTCAAGGGCCCTGTTGCGATTGGCCTGTTTATGGGTAGGTATTATGAGTCGCCAGGCTGGCGAACTTATTACGGGAATAACGATTACGAGGAACCAATTTCACGCCCCGGTCCGTGGTCCCTGGTAAATGTCTACGGAGACCTAAATTGGAAGATCACACCAAAACTAACGCTTGACATAAGCAATTTGATATCGGACCAGCGGGTAGCGGATTATAATCCAATTGATCTTGCCCGGTGGCAGCGTAGGGATATTAGGGATATAAGGCAGGATCCTTTTGGATATCGGCCTTTTGACGACCCTCCGGAAAACAGGCTGGATAATCTGACCTTGGTTAAGCTTCTCTACGATGGCGCCCACCTTGGAAACCTTGACCTAACATGGACCGGCAGGACTTACGACCGTAGCATTCCTTTCTACTTCGGCCAGGGGGAAGATTATGATCAGCGATGGACGGATTCCCGAATTTACGCAACATATACACGCACCGACCGACACTCGTTTTTACGTAATGATCTGACTCTTGCCGCCGACACCTCAAGCGGTAAATTTGTATGGGAAGCGCGAAACGTCACACTTTTACCCACCTACACTTATGGTTTGACCCACGCGGCAGCCATTAAGGGATATCGTGATTCCGCATCATATTGGTTAATGAACCAGACCAGGTTCTGGGATAGACTTATTCTTACTCTCGGATACAGGAACGAAAACTACAATTTGCCGGGTGTCTATTCCTCATCAATATATAGTCCCTCGGTTGTTACGGCGAATATATACATGCACGCGAGCGATTCCCAGTATAGCCTGGGTTTTGTTTACGATCGCGAATTAGGTTCCGACATTTATTATAAACATTCCACCCCATACAGATTCCCAAATTTTGACGATATGATCAACTATGGGTGGAACCCTTTGAATCCTGCGGTTTCTCCCGAACCTATCTGGTTCTTGCAGCCGGAAGGCGGTTCCCTGGATGAACTCGGAATCCGGCACTGGTTCACACGCAACATCTATTTAGGGGTCACTTGCTATAAACTTGACATGCAAAATGAAATTTTCTGGGGGCCTGACCCTAATCCAGGCATGCATGGCACAAGTCGGAATCTGAATGTCCCGGATATCTTACACTCGGGAGTTGAGGTTGAGTCATTACTTAAGATAACACCTCGTTGGACTATGAAATCAAATTATACATGGCAGAAGGTGTATTTCGGTACCAATTGGCAACCCCCAAACCCTGCCGGATTAACAACGGCAAGAAAATGGGCGCCTTTGGTTCCGAGTGACATGGCTAACATCGAGTTGCTGTACGATAACAGGGAGTGGGGATTTTCTGGTGTGATCAAGTATTATTACGTTGGAAGCCGTTTTCTGCTTAATGATGTGTTCAACGAGTGGCAAGACCTTTCGTCTGTTAAATGGGGTGATATAAGTTTCTCACAGAAATTCTGGGACGGTCTCGTAGAGCTATATTTTGGCATTAGGAATTTCAGTGATCGTCAATATTCGTTACAAGGGGCATATGCGTCATATTATCCAATGCCGTGGACTTTTGATTTTTACTCGAATGCCGGGAGAACGTGCTTTTTTGGTCTGAAAACCAAGCTGGATTCCGACACTATGCGCGTGCCAACGACTCAGGATCTAACGAGAATGCAGCGGCGTCTTTACGGTTCAGTTGCGGACGGTTTCTCTTCGATTCGAGGGGCAGCTAGCTGGATGCGCAATTTGACGTCATTCTAAAAGAACAGGAGTCCAATCATGATCAGAAACAGGGCCATGGGTTTAGTCATTATAGTTTTGATTTTAGGGACAATTGAAGCATATGCGGGCCAATCTTTTCCTTTTGAAAACTCAATCGAAATTACCTGCGCCAACAAGCCGGTACAATTAGGGTTCTCTGGCGGGGTAGTTTTTAGGGCCTCTTGCCCGGGTATATGGGCCATCATTCACCAGAGAATTGACGAGAGTTCTTTTAGACGAAGATTTTTTTCTTATAAACACTACACGTTTAGAGGGTATTGGGAAATAAAAGATCAAGGCATGATTGAGGCGGTCCCCACTCCTACCAGGGAGCTTTTCATGGTATTACCCGGTGACCTCATTGAATTCAGGCTGCTCGAACCGGATTGCAACTGCAAAATTGATGTGACGAATATTGGTTACATCAAAAAGGCCGGTTTACGTGAATTGCAGGAGTGGCTTGCCTATAACTCCTATATGGAAAAGGCCAATTTACCTATGTTTGATGAAAATGTGGGAGGACGTTAAAGATTTCCAGGATGATAATTTTGATAATGCTTTCAACCCAAGAAGCGCCATCTTCAAGGGAACTTGCGGCGGTTCAGACGCCTGTGGGGGACGAGTTAGGATACCGCTCCACTGCTTGTCCCCATCTTTTTTGAGAAAGACTTTTGACATCATGGAAAATCGAATCAGAATGTACGGCAGATAGTCATCCCGTTTATTTGGTTATCAACAGTGGGGCTACTCATCATCCGACGGAGAAATTTGATGCTTCTAAAAAAATGCTTTGATTCGGTCGAAATACACCGCGAGGAAAAAATAATTATCTTCAAGCTACTCAAACCATATCGATCGATCTCCACATGCCGAATTGGAGGTGGGCTTCGGAACGATTTAGAGTTTGTCTGCAATCATCAATGCTGTGAACCACGTGACCATTTTACTTCGATAAATTCAATGATGGTCGAAAAGCCCGGCGAATACCATTCTCTCATCTGCGATTATTATGGTCTATTACCCGCCAGAACGGCAATTCTGGAGACGGCGGCGAATATGAACAATGCGGCCATTGAAACCGGGAAATTTCGCGATCTCGAAATTACTGTGGCCTGCACTGGCGGAGTGGAAACAAATTCGATGCGGGCGGGTGATCCGGCGGCGGTTTATGAAGTTGATGGTCAATTCGAGATGATTGATCACGGCTGCTCATCCAATGTCGGCACAATTAATTTGATAATATTTATTAATCGCGAGCTTACACCAGCCGCATTGACCGATTGTGTCATGACGGCGACTGAGGCGAAAGCCGCTGCTTTGCAAGAACTCGGAATTAACTCCAGGTACTCTGATTCACCGGCGACCGGGACTGGGACAGATCAAATCCTGGTAGCGTCTCAACTGGGAACCAGCCCCCCACTGGGTTATGCGAGAAAACACACCAAACTGGGTGAATTGATCGGAAAGACCTGCTTAAAGGCTGTCCGGGAGACACTAGTATGGCAAAATTCATTAACGCCAAATGTTCAATGTTCATGTCTGGCTAACCTTGGGCGACTGTGCCCTGATGAACCGACTTTTTGTGATGGGGTAGGGCGGTTCCTCAACTCCAATCAGTCAATTTTATTTCGAAAAAACATTATAAGCATAAATTTGGACCCGCCGACGGTCGCTGCTTTGGCCGCCTTGATTCATATCAGAAATAAATGCGTCTGGGGTGTTCTGCCGGAAAGTTGCATCAAGGAGATGTTTGTCTCGCAAGGAGCCATGATCTCAGCGGCGGTATCGGGGAAATATGCAAGCCTACCGCGTTTCTTGAAAGAACTCTCAACGAGGGACGTTTCTATGGACACCGAACAATTTGTGAACTTTGTTCACGAATGCTTTGCTCTGGGGTTTAGTGAAAAGTGGCCGATTTAGTTTAGGTAAATAGACTCTATATTCTGGTGAGTGGTGTGATTCTTGGGGACATCGTGACTGGATTGATGTCAACAAAGACCCTCACCTTGAAAGCTTCAGCGAGATTTTCCTCCGTGACGACTTCTCTTGAGCCACCTTCGGCAATGATTTTCCCCTGATTCATAAGCTTTAGTTGATCGCAAGCTCCGCACATGAAATTGATGTCATGAGAAACGATTACAACTGATATTCCTTTTTGATTAATTTGCGCCAGTAATTCAGTCAAATTTATCTGGGAATAAATGTCAAGATGGTTAGTGGGCTCATCAAGAATGAGTATTTTAGGTTCTTGCGCTAAAGCTCTTGCAATTCTGACACGTTGTTTTTCACCACCGGAAAGCGAGTCAAATTGACGAGGCGCTAAATGGTCTGTCTGTGTTCTGATCATTGCTTCCTGAATTATTTCTCTATCAAAATTGTTCTCGAAATATAGGCCACCGTGATGAGGCGATCTGCCTAAAGCGACATACTGAGCCACTGTGAAGCCAACTCCCAAGTCTTCTTCCTGAACAACTACCGCCAATTTGGTAGCGATCTCTTGTCTAGGCAGAGATCCAAGGTTAATTTTATGAAGTTTCACAACACCGGAACTTGGCGCTAGTACGCCGCTTAGGACTTTAATAAGAGAAGATTTTCCAGCGCCGTTCGGTCCGATGATTCCGAAGAAATCGCCCGGGCTAATTTTAAGAGTGACTTTGTCCAGGGCGACAAATTTATTGAAATTAACACTTACGGATTGACATTCGAGCATGATGGATTTCATTAAAACTCAATTCCGGTTTTTGAGCAGCAAATAGAGAAAAAAGGGCGCTCCACTCAGGGCAGTGATTACGCCGACGGGGAGTTCGACGGGGTAGGCCACAAGTCTTGCAATGGTGTCGGCTATGACCAGAAATAGCGCTCCAGACAGGAACGCAGTCGGCAGAAGAACCCTGTGGTCTGATCCGAACAACAATCTCATGGAATGAGGCGCTACAAGACCTACGAAGCCAATGGGACCGGCCACACTCACAACAGATCCGGTCATCAAAGCTGCTACAATGATTAGAAGGAACCGGTATCTTTGAACGTCAATACCCAAATTCGATGCGGATTCCTCGCCCAGAGAGAGAACGTTCAACCTGTTAGCATTTAGATAAATGACCAAAAAACCGATTAGGACTACGGTTCCCGAAAACAGTATCTTTTCATAATCCGCAAGACTGAAATCACCCATCATCCAGAACAGGACCCGTTGAAGTTCATGTGAACTCGTCACTGACATTATCAAAAGCATCATTGAGTTCATCATCGACCCCACAATTATACCAGCCAGTATAACGGTGTTTATATAAGATGAATTCTTGCGCAGGACCGTGAGTCCGTAGACTAACCCCACTGCGACCAGGCTACCCACAAATGAGGCGATGGATGTTGAAAACAGGCCGTTCCACTTAAAAAGGCTTATCGAAACCACAGCTCCGAGCGCTCCTCCTGCGGCGATTCCTATAATATAGGGATCGGCAAGAGGGTTTCTCAACACTCCCTGGAAAACTACTCCCGAGCATGCCAGTCCGGCGCCTACAACGCATGCGAGCAATATTCGCGGCAACCTGTAGGAAAAGATGATTGTCGAACCCTGGTTAGAATCAATCTTATGAAAAATTGAACTCAACAAGTCCGAAAACCCTACACTTGTTGTGCCTTCCAATAGCGAAATCAAGCTTACAATTACGAGTGAGCCGGTCAATATCGCACTTATTGTTACGGTCTTTTTAAGAGTGTTGGGTTGAGTCATTGAACAAAGCGCTGTATCAGTGGACATTGATGGAACTGCTGGTTAGAGGACTCGAGTTTTTGGCCACACCGAAGACGTCAGGATGCAAAAATGTCGCTAATCTTTCCAATGCCTCGATTGTTCTCGACCCCGGACGGCTAATTAGATCCGCGTCCAATACGTAAACTCTATTATTTTTTATGGCGTTCAAGTAACCATAATCCTGCCATTGCTTGACGCAATCGTCGCCCTTGCATTCCTTATCCAGCATGAATATCACATTTGGGTCACGTCTGAGGACCTCTTCAATGCTAAATTTAGGGTATTCAACTGCGGTGATCTCGGCTATATTTGAACCACCAGCTTCCCTTACAAGGGCCCCAAGAAATGATTTGCCTCCAGCTACCACCAATGGTCTAATTCCAATTACAAAAAGGACAGTTGGCTTCTCATGCCCCCTCATCAGTTTCGTGATTTTGTCTCGGCGGATCTTGATGTCATTTACAATACGGTCCGCTTCATTTTCGGCCCCGATGAGTTTCCCAACATTATTAATAAGTTGCTCTATTTCTGTAATATTTGAGCTATCGTCTATATAAACCGGTATTTTCAATGACTTAAGGCGCTCGATGAATTCCGGTCTAATTCCTGTTTTTGGGGCCAAAACCAAGTCAGGTCGAACCGCCATTAGCCTTTCAAAATCAGGCGTCATGTAGGCGCCTACATCCGTAACTTTTTTCGCGGCCTCCGGAATATTGCATTTGGTTGTACGACCTACCAGTCTTGACCCGGCTTTCAATGCAAAAACCAATTCGGTGAGGCTTGGGGCCAAGGAAACAACTCTTTTCGCCGGTCCCTGAAGGCAAACCATTGTCCCTGGAGAATCTCTGACGCAGATAACACGGTCGGAGGCGCTCCAAACTTTCTCCATACAGTTCAAAAAAATTATGATGAAAGCAGGAAAAAGGAAAAAATATTTCAATCTGGTCATCTCATGATCTTTTCTTGAATGTTATCGGCACGACATAGTTGATCCTTTTGTAACCCAATGTTTCTGGAATGGCCGGAAAGTGGCTTGAAGCCTTTTCAACAATTTTGAGAGCGGCCTGATCAAGAACCTCTGATCCGGATTTCTTGACAACAGCTACTTTCTCTATTGAGCCGGCGCCAACAACGACGAATGAAACGAAAGCCTCGCCGGCCTCCTTATGGCGCAAAGCCTCTTTTGGATAGTATGCCGCACTATATATGGCTGACAAAACCATTTTCTTGAATTTGTCCGCTTCTTCGCCTTGAGGGGCTGCGGAACGCTGTTCAGCGCTTGCAACAGATGGCAGGCTTGCCACAGAATCCTGAAGAGAAGGGCTGTCAAAATTTACATCGTCCTTTTGGTTAGTTTTCTGTGGGGAAGATATGTCTCTTTCTACCAATTTTACATCCCTTTTAGTCGGCGTGGCCGTGTCGCTGGGACCATCGCAAACGGGATCCTTGATCTTATCAGTCTCTGTCAACCTTTTCTGCGTTTTGTTTGAGGTTTCTTTTTCGCTTTTGCCTTTTTCCGCTTTTGATCGCTTAGCTATCGATGGGCAGGAAGCGGCTGCGTCGATTGAGGCGTATCTATTTTGTTGAACGGTCACAGCGTTGGGGTCTATCAACTTCACAAATATTCGCTCCGAAGAATTTCCGTACTGACCAATCGAACCAATGTTAGTTGAGAACGCGACGGTAAAGATTGCCGCAAGATGAGCAATGGCGGAAATCATACTCGACACAATGCCCGTACATTTCCTGTATGAACCTGGAGCATAGTGTTTTAAAACTGTAGGAGCGTCACTACACGAATCTTCCAGCAAAGGCAAATTGATATCAACCGAGCAGTCAGTCCTGCTTTGCATAAAAGATTCGTCCAAGACGTTAGGAATAGGCGCTGTGTCCGTTGTCTGGAGGTTGATTGCGCTCAGTGCGCCACTATATTCAAGATTTTCCGAAAGGCGGTAAAAGTCAGGAAGGTTTTCCTCTACGCCTGTATTGGAATTTTCAGCGAAACAAGATTGATCCAGTTCTGCCGCGCTATGGTTAGGATTAGCATTCATAGCCATTCGCCATTGATTAGGATCGATTCAGGCTAAGGCCCAAAAAAACAAAAACCCGAGCCATAAATGACTCGGGAATGCGCCCAGTTTTCTTTTCCCCAAGTTTTGCCTGTCTCTCGCAGGGCTATATGTAAAGGCAGGTCTTCTGACTCCCGGATCGTTCTACTTACCAGCGCCTTCCCGTCTCGTCAATCGAGAAAGTGGCATTTGCGGGCTTTCGTCCCCGGATACAGCGGCGGGACCGCGTCGGCCTTTAACCGACTTCCCTATTAAGCTCTATGAGCGCCTTTCGTTAAACAAGCTATCCGAGTTCGGCCCATAAGTCAATGGTGATTTTGTTTACAAATGGATTCCAGTGATCGACCTGATGAGGTTTGTGGGTGACACTTGGTCGATCAAAACATTCCATATCTTCGGTATCTGTTACGGCCAGTTCGTTTCGCTTCATAGAGGGCGATATCAGCCTTTTCGATCAAGTCCCGGGCGCTTGCCGCGTCTTTTGGAAAACAGGATACACCAATCGAAATAGTTAATTCCTCAGTTGCAGAAATTTTTGGTAATTGCTTGGCAAGGTTTCCGATTTCAGTCATTAATCGGTCGCAAAGGCTAGCGACCATGTCCCCGGATGCTCCCGGGAAAATTATGGCAAATTCTTCACCCCCATATCTTGTTATAATATCATAACCTCTGCATACCGATCTGAAAACAGCCCCAAGCTTTGCCAGCGCTTCATCCCCCATCAGGTGACCGAACGAATCATTGAATCTCTTGAAGTGGTCTACATCTATCATGAACAGGCAAAAAGAGGTTTGCTGTCTGGACGACTTTATGATCTCGAGTCTCAACGCCTCATCGAAAAAGCGGCGGTTGTATATACCCGTCAAAGGATCCTCATACGACATCTCAAGGTAATGTTCCCGTTCTTTGGCCAAAGCCTTGAGTTCGATGTGCCGAATGGTTTTGATCAACGCTACCTGAATTTGTTCTACGCTAAAAGGCTTGATCAGATAATCCAGGGCTCCTGCGTTTATACAATCCAGAGCGTTTTCGATTGATCCATAGCCCGTTATTACTACTACCTCGATATCGTCATTTAATTTCTTGATCCGTTTGAGCAGTGTGAGTCCATCCATGTCGGGCATCTTGATGTCGGTGACGACAATATCGTAATTTTTTTGGGCCAGTAGCTCCATAGCCTTAAAAGGATGATCGCTCCATTCGACATCGTGCCCGAGACGGTGAATGCAACTAAGCATGAATTGTCCAACTTCAGGGTCGTCGTCGACAACCAGCACAGAGTAAACTGTCTTCTTGTTTTCTTCCTTGTCGGCAGTAGATACCATTTTAGAGGCCACATCGAAGAATGGGAATGCAGAACCGTTCTGTGGAACGCCGGTTCCGGGTTAAAAGGCGTTGGATTTTGTCGGCAGCTTTCAAACTGAATTATATAATCGCCGGGAGTATTTTGGAAGGCCATCTCCCGGCGTTTATGTCTATAGAAGGTTGGCAAAAATTAATTACTGAAACTTCAACAATGGAGTGCGAAAAGGACCCGGAATCAGGTACCCATTTGCCAGGAATTAAGATATTCCTCCTGCTCGGGAGTTAAGACGTCAATCCTGATTCCCATGGACGCCAGTTTAAGCGATGCTATTTGATTATCAACATCATCTGGCAATTTGTGGACTTTTTTTGCGAGAGTCGAGCCGTTTTTGACAAGAAACTCTGACGCCAGCGCCTGATTGGCGAAACTCATATCCATAACACTGGACGGATGGCCTTCGGCGGCTGCCAAATTAATCAGTCTTCCTTCTCCCAGCAAGGTGATACGCCTGCCGTCCCGCATGGTGAATTCTTCCACGAAATCCCTTATGATTCGTCTGGAAACGGCCAACTTCTCCAGGGAGTCTATATCGATTTCAACATTAAAATGGCCTGAATTAGCGACGATGGCCCCATCTTTCATAAGTTCAAAATGTTCTTTTCTGACTACACTGCGGTCCCCGGTGACTGTACAGAAGAAATCACCTAGTGGCGCAGCCTCGGCCATTGGCATTACGGCATAGCCATCCATAGCCGCTTCAAGAGCTCTCAGAGGATCTATTTCCGTAACAATGACTCTCGCTCCCATTCCGGATGCTCTGGACGCAAGTCCACGACCACACCAGCCATAGCCGCTAACTACAAACCACGAGCCGGCCAGTAAACGGTTTGTGGCGCGAAGGATGCCGTCAATAGTGCTCTGTCCTGTTCCATATCGGTTGTCAAAGAAGTGTTTAGTGTTGGAATCATTTACGGCTATGACAGGAAACAGAAGAACACCAGTTTCAGCCATGCTTTTCAGACGAATTACACCTGTGGTGGTCTCTTCGGTTCCTCCAATTATATTCTTGACCAGGTCCTGCCTCTGCGAGTGAATACAGCTAACGAGGTCGGCCCCATCATCCATGGAAATGTTTGGTTTTACATCCAGGCAGGCGTTAATGTGTTTGTAATATGTTTCGGTATCCTCGCCTTTTATAGAGAAGACATGAAAACCTTCAGAAACTAGCGCCGCAGCGACATCATCCTGTGTTGACAGAGGATTTGAAGCGCATAGGTAAACTTCGGCTCCGCCGGCCGCAAGTGTTCGCACTAAAGACGCTGTCTCGGTCGTGACGTGCAGGCAAGCTGCCAGCACGATACCCGATAGAGGTTTTTCCTTGCTAAAGCGTTCGCGTATCATACGGAGGACCGGCATGCTTCGCTCCGCCCATTCTATTCTTAGCTTTCCAGCGGCGGCCAGTCCAATATCCTTTATGTCGTGATCCATGGAAACTCCTTGTATTATTAAGTATCGAATTTTATTTAAAATAATTTTGGTATTGTTGGGTAGTTAGATCCCAGCCATTTTCCTCAATTCTTCAGCCCTATGTGTAGATTCCCAGGTAAAGTCAGGGTCATCTCGGCCAAAATGACCGTTGGCCGCTGTCTTCCTATAGATCGGTCTCAAGAGTTCCAGGTATTCGATTATGGCCGCCGGTTTAAAACTGAACGTCTGCGTTACCATGTCGGTCAGTTTCACGTCATCAATCTTGCCTGTGCCATAAGTGTTAACCATAAGGGAAACCGGCTCGGGATAACCGATGCAATAAGCGACCTGAACGAGACATTTTGACGCTATACCGGCCGCCACTACGTTTTTGGCGATGTGTCTGGCCATATAGGAGGCTGATCTGTCCACCTTGGATGGGTCTTTCCCGGAGAATGCTCCCCCACCGTGAGCTCCATAACCGCCGTAGGTGTCAACTATAATTTTTCGGCCGGTCAGTCCACAATCACCCATTGGTCCACCGACGACAAAACGGCCTGTGGCGTTGATGAGATATTTTGTATCATTTGTGAGCATTTGGTCAGGGATGACCTTTTTGATTACTCCCTCAATAATGCCGTCTTTTATGGTCTCGTAAGAAACATCCGGAGAGTGCTGAGAGGCGATAACAACGGTTTCCACTCTGGTCGGCCTGTCTCCTTCGTATCTCACAGTCACCTGGGATTTTCCATCAGGCCTGAGAAATCCCAAATCCCCTGATTTCCTTGCTTCAGTAAGTTTGGCTGTTAATTTGTGCGCATAACTGATTGCCATAGGCATCAATTCAGGTGTTTCATCACAGGCGAAACCGAACATCAGACCTTGGTCCCCGGCGCCCTGCTCCTTGAACAAGCCTTCGCCAGCGGTAACGCCCATTGATATATCAGGAGACTGTTTATCCAGCGTCACCAAGACTGCGCAGGTGTCGCTATCGAAACCCATTTCCGCGTCGTTATAGCCTATTTCGGAGATCGTGTTACGCACGATATTCGGGATATCGACGATGGCTTTTGTCGTTATTTCGCCAGCTACCAGAGCAAGTCCAGTAGTTACAAGGGTCTCGCATGCGACTCGGGAGCGAGGATCCTGTTCGATCATGGCGTCAAGGACGGAGTCGGAAATTTTATCAGCGATCTTATCTGGATGACCTTCTGTGACGGATTCGGAAGAAAATGAATAGCCTTGGACCCCCATCGCGAGCCCTCCTTTCGGAACGGAGTAAATAGCCTTACATAAACGAAATATTTAACCACATTTGTAAAAACCCGTCAACTTTAATTAAATGGAAAAATTGATGTCGTATCGGTGAGGCAAAAAACAATATGAACCTTTTTAGAAAATCATCACACTCAAAACTATCACCACGACAACCAACGAAGCGTATAAATCCTTTAAAGTGAATCTCAGTGGATTGTATTCAGTTCGCTCTTCACCAGGCTTAAACCCTCTCATAGACATAGCTGTTGACAGTTCCTCGGACTTTCTAAACGCGTGTATCATGGACGGAACGATTAGGGACATCAATCTACGCCCTCTTGCCGCAAGCGCTCCAGAGCTAAAGTCCACACCTCTGGATTCCTGGGCTTGTACCAACCTGATCCATTCTTCCTGAAGCAATGGGACAAAACGCAAGGCTAAAAAAAGCACCACAAACGCGTCCCCTACAGAAGCTCCAATCCTTTTAAAAGGATTCACGAAAAACTGTAATCCCTTAACAATATCCCATGGCAAGGTAGTAAACGTCAAAGCCAATGAAAATATTATTACAATTACGATTTTCCCCGTTAGAAACGTTGCGTTCGTAAGCCCTTCGTAGCTAAACGGGGTAACGCAACCCAAAAATTGTATAGGTCGGCCATCGTTATTCAACGCGAAATTGAGTACAAATGTTACTATCAACATTATTCGAATTTTTTGTAAACCTTCTACCCAAACACGCCATCCCAATCCCGACAAAAAAATCGTACAGAGGGCCAGTAGTAGCGGGAAAATTATCCTGTAAGAGCAGTCGAGCAGAAATACTATTGCAAGCAGAGCCACAAACCCCATCAGTTTTATCCGCGGATCCAATCCATGGAGGACTGAAGTGGCCGGAAGATATCCTCCAATACTAATTTCTTTGCTTCTCACAATTTGGCCTGCTATAATTTTTTTGAAGTTCTCTCGCTGACAAGTTGGCCCTTTCGTGACTGCGATTGACTCGCAATAACCAGGTGATCAAGGAACTGCTGTATGGCCTCGGACGATCTTAACGGACTTACTATACTCGCATCAAGCAAACAGGTGTATCCTGCCAGTCCCGATCACGCGAGGCTGGAAACCTTTCCTAACAGGTATCCCGAACGCCATTACATTATCAGGTTTGATTGCCCGGAATTTACAAGCGTCTGCCCAATTACTGGTCAGCCGGATTTCGCCAGGATTACTATCACATATGTTCCAAACCTAAAATGTATTGAGTCCAAGTCGCTAAAATTATATCTCTTCAGCTATAGGAACCTGGGGATGTTCCATGAGGAAATTACCAATAGAGTGCTTGATGACATTGTCACGGCATGTGCTCCACGGTGGGCCCGGGTCCTGGGAACAATGAACCCGCGTGGAGGAATAGGTATCAAGGTTCTGGCTGAATTTTCAGAACCAGGATTCAACAAGCCGTCAATGGGGCAGGCCATCTAGACTCTTTAACTGTCCGCATCAAGACCGTCAAGGTTAACATTGCTCAACATCAGCTCAAACTTTTGCTCAATGATGATGTTCCCCCACTGAGCAACCTCATGTTGCTCCACGAGTTGAAATCCTGCCCTTTCGTAAAGAGCTCTGGCTGACTCCAGACCGTGAAACGTCCACAAAAAGATTTTGTTGTGCCCAACATCAGAGCAAAAATTTATGGCGGTTTTTAACAGACGTTTACCTGAACTTTTCCCCTGGTATTCAGGGGGTACGATAAACCACCTGAGCCTAGCCCCTTCGGTGAGAGACTTCTCCCCGTCAATGGCGACAGATCCTGCGAACCTGTTTTGTGCTCTAACTGTCCAAAAGCCAGAAATCTGATTATCAAAGCGAGCGAAAAACTCCCCCATTTCTCTGGCGACCTGACTCTCGAAGGAAACGTCGAACCCCCAATTCTCGTGATAGTACAGAGCATGGGATTCCACGACCTGTCCAATAGAACCCGGGTAATAACCTTCAAGCGTAAAACTGTCTGCCCGCATCGGTTTTGCTCTCCAATCGATCATTAAGGAAGTTTTTAGGGTCTACATTTTTCGGAAGCTTTTTGCTCCATCCTTACTCTTTTCCTTTCCATCGCTTCGCAGTTTCTTCGGCTATCCTCTTCTGATTCCAGAATTAGAGGTGGCACTGCAACTGGCCTGCCTGGTTTGTCTATTGCAACGAAAGTCAGGTACGCTGATGCCGTATGCCGTACTTCCCCAGTCAAGACATTTTCGGCCTCAACTCTTACTCCGACCTCCATGGAGCTTCGACCTACCATATTAAGGCTGGCTTTCAAAATCAACAAGTCACCAACAAAAACGGGGTGATGGAAATCCAGTCTATCGATTGAAGCAGTAACAGCCAGTTTCCTGGCATGCCTTATTGAGACAACCCCGGCAGCAGTGTCCACATACTTCATGATGACGCCTCCATGGACGTTTCCTGCAGGATTGGCATCCTCGGGATTCATTTGAATGGCCATTACCAGGCGACTGTAACTAACCGGCTTTCCTTCCATGTATGAACCTCTCTCCCAAGACATGATTAAGCGACCATATTATAGGACATTGCTTCAAAGTTGTTGACAGCTAAAACTTATCAATACTAATATTGGTTGAATTACAATTAGTCCAACTAACTGGTTATGTCGTCAATCTTTTTGGCGTTAAAAGCGCGTCTATTTCTGATTGAAACAGAAAGACGCTGCAGACTCAATGTTTTTTTGGAGGAAACATATGTCGTACAGCAAACCCAATCGGAGCTCAGCCACAAAAACCAAGACCAGGGTTGAGCCAGCCCCTGTTTCGGGCATTTGTGTTACCTGTCTTGATGGATGTCCCGGACCATGCGAAATCGGTCGGTCCGCATTAAGGGGTCGCGAAATAATCTATCCGCAACCTTATGGGAAAATTACAGCAGGGGCTGACAAGGATTACCCACTGGATTTTTCTCATTTTAACATTCAGGGGACATGTGTTGGGGCCTTTGGCATAGCGGCTGATCCTGACGTTGCCACTTTCCCCGCGGTCGATTGTTCTACGAAGTTGGGCGCAAATGGCGATCTCAAAATGGATTTCCCGGTATTCACGGGCGCTGTTGGTTCGACTTACATAGCCAGGATTAACTGGGAAGAAATAGCTATTGGAGCCGCCATCTCCGGAATCATAGTCGTTGCCGGTGAGAATATCTGTGGAATGGACAGGGAAGCTGAATTCAAAAACGGGAAGATTGTCAGGTCACCGGAAATGGAACGTCGCATCAACGCATACAAGAATTGGTATGAAGGTAAAGGTGGCGTGATAGTGCAGGCGAATGTTGAAGACACAAAATTGGGTGTTCCTGAATACGTTATTGAAAAACTGGGCGTGGAAATTTTCGAGATGAAATGGGGACAAGGAGCCAAGGACATTGGTGGAGAAGTCAAGCTAAACACCTTGGAAAGGGCTGTTCAGCTTAAAGAACGAGGCTACATAGTTCTTCCTGAGCCTACTTCGCCATCCGCGCAGAGAGCCTTTAAAGAAGGTGGGATATCTGAGTTCGAAAGACACTCACGTCTCGGTATGGTTACTGAGGATGGTTTTTATCATGAAGTCGAACGCTTGAGAAAAATCGGAGCCAAATACGTTACGCTTAAAACCGGCGCTTACAGGCCGGTAGATCTTGCAAGGGCCATAAAATTCGCGTCAAATGCCAAGATTGACATGCTGACTATTGATGGGGCAGGGGGAGGGACCGGTATGAGCCCGTGGCGCATGATGAACGAATGGGGTATCCCTACTGTTTATCTTGAGTGTCTCGCATATGGGATGTGTGAAACATTGAAGTCAAAGGGGGCCTATGTGCCTCCAATCGCAATTGCGGGTGGACTCTCAATGGAAGATCATATTTTCAAGGCCCTAGCCCTGGGGGCGCCGTACGTAAAAGCGATCTGTCTTGGTCGAGCCCTAATGACCGCGGCTATGGTAGGGAAAACAAATGGAAAGATTACTGCGGAGAAGATGGAGCTTGAAGGCAGGGAGGCTGAAGAAGGATATATGGGGCTTTTTGCTGTGGCCAGCCATCAACTGTTGCAGTC
>JAMCYH010000328.1:2387-5286 GCA_023474025.1 Deltaproteobacteria bacterium | reverse complement strand
GTTTGGCTTCTTCCCAATAAGCGGGCAGGGTCGTCCCCGAGTTGGCAAAGTGATGCTCCTCATCGGTTGAAACCATCATAAGGATTCTGTCGGGTCCCCATCCTTCCTTTCTCGCTGCTATGGCCCTGTCTACCGCTTTCTCCCTGATGGTTATGGCTGTTAGGGTAATATCGTTCCAGTTGACCCCGGCACGGGAGAGTTTTTTCGAGTTTCTAAGCTTCTTTAGCACTTCATCACCGAAAGAAGACTGCGGCATCGACATAGGGTTGCCAAGATTGGTTACTTCAAGATGCTTGATTCCACACAGGATCAATTCTTCGAGGTAGAAAAGCTTAGCTTCGGTGGGAATCCAGATTTCCTCATGTTGGAACCCATCGCGAACCGTGATGTCACTGATCTGAACTTTCTTTGGATAATTCAATTCATTAGTGGCCATTCGTAATCCTCCATCATTCACCAGTATATACAGGTTTTCTCTTTTCCCTGAAGGCCGTCAGGCCCTCTATGCGATCCTTGGTGGGAATCGTGATAGCATACGCGTTAGATTCTATAGCCAGCCCTATTGGCAAACCAACTTCGATTCCCTTGTTAATGGCGTACTTGGCCTGAGCTAGCGCTACCGGTCCGTTTTGAGCAATCTCACTGGCTATTTCCAGAGCTCGTGTCATCAAATGATCCGGTTCCACTACATCTAGAAACAGGCCGTACTCAAACCCCTCTTTGGCAGAAATCCTTCTGGCTCTAAAAATCATTTCTTTTGCCCTGGCTATCCCAACGATTCTGGGCAAACGTTGAGTTCCGCCAGCCCCGGGGATCACAGCGAGAGAAGTTTCGGTGAGACCTACGATGGCAGTACTAGAAGCAATTCTTATATCGCATGCCAAAGCCAGCTCTAACCCCCCTCCAAAAGCATAGCCATTAACAGCTGCAATTACAGGCTTTGGGAATTCCTCCACAGATGTAAAGAGGTCACGAATTGTCCTGATATATTGCCTGACCTCATCCTGTGCCATACCGGCGCGTTCTTTTAAATCGGCTCCAGTGCTGAAGGAATTCTTTCCTTCTGTTGATCCGGTAATGATTACAACCTTGACTGTTCGGTCAAACGCCAGGCTATTTATTGTAGATTGAAAAGTTTCCAGGAGCGGCACGTTGAAACAGTTCAACGCGCTAGGGCGATTAATGGTCAAAATCAGGACGCCATCTCGTGATTCCTTTACGAGGGCGTTTTCTTCATCCATGTTTTTTCCTCCATAGGTGATGAATTGCGACTGAGAAAATCCATGATTGCAAAAACAGTAAAACTCTATTAGCCTTACTTGTGTAAAGGCTAGAATTTAAGTTATTCCAAATTAGTAGCTTATCGCTAATGCCGCCAATGCGGAACAATTTCGAAACTTCCGAGAACAATCAGTTCATTATAGTGAATTATTCTTATGCAATGACTATTTTTGCCAATGGGTCAAAAGAATTTGGTTCGAGTTGTCATAGGCCGTTACTTGACCAGTTGTGAACCAAAACGACAAAATCACTTAACCTGATCACAAAAAAATAATGGCCTAACTAGAAGAAAGTTCAGGATGAAATTCAAAAACATGTGTTCTATAACATTTTTCGTCTTGACTTTTCAACTCCCGATTCTTCATGATTAGCTTATTAATGACTCATCGATTTAATCTAAAATCTAACCATATGAATGTCTTTGATCGTTGTGGCTTATCGCTACCAAGCGTAGATCAGTTAAGTGGTGTGGCTGTTGATTTCAATACAACGGGTCATGGTTTTCCGCGTTTGCGTGATCCGCGTTTGATTGATGACATAAATTTGACAAATTGTCAGAGCCATGGGAAACCACTCTTCCCAGTCTCTTTAATTTCAAAAACGGTCTTTAGTCTCGAAATATCGCGTCGAATCGTCAGATCAACATTAAGTTGATCGTAACGGCTATTTTTGGTAGAGTAAAATTCTCATCTTCACGCAGGTGTTCCCGTCTTGCCATTTCGGTGGGGATACGTGCTTAATGTTGGATTACCGCTACTAAAATAGTTTGTTCCGTTGCCGAGACGCTCAATTTGTTTCATGCGATTCGCAAAGGGGATTTGAATGTCGGAAGTCATACTTGAGGCGAAGAACATTTTTCTATCATTCCATGGAGTGGCCGCTCTAACCAACGTCAGCTTTCAGGTGCATAGGGGAGAGATCTTCTCGATCATAGGCCCTAATGGCGCTGGTAAGACCTGCATGATGAACTGCGTTAACGGCTTGTATCATCCTAAGACGGGAGATCTTTTCTTCAAAGGTGTGAATATAAGCAAATATTCGCCGCATCGACGCGCTTCTATGGGCTTATCGAGAACGTTTCAAAAGATAGAATTATTCGGCGGAATGACTGTCCTCGACAATATCCGTCTTGGTCGACATCTACATCTTAGGTCCGGACTGCTGAGTTCTTGTTGCTACTGGGGAAAAACGTCCCGGGAAGAGATTGAAACCAGAAAATTTATTGAAGAAGAGATCATCGATCTTCTCGAAATTGAAGCGGTCCGAAACGAAGTTACCGGGATGCTTCCGTATGGGCTTCAGAAGAGAATCGAATTAGCAAGGGCCTTAGCCGTGAAACCGGAGCTTATCCTCTTAGACGAGCCTTTAGCCGGTTTGAACCTCGAAGAAGTCGAGGATATGGCCCGCTTCATTATAGATATAAATGAAGACAAGCGTTGGAATATAACATGTGTTCTGGTCGAACATGACATGGGTGTGGTCATGGACCTGTCGGATCGTGTCATGGCATTGAATTTCGGGGTCAAAATTGCTGATGGCACGCCGGCGGAAATCCAGGAGAATCCTGAAGTGATCAAGGCCTATCTCGGCGAGGTGGAGGATCTGTATGTCAGCCGCA
>JAMCYH010000328.1:0-2372 GCA_023474025.1 Deltaproteobacteria bacterium | reverse complement strand
GCGCCAAAGTCGCCATGAGGGAGAAAGAGTATGGTGTCTGGCTCCCCGTCACCTGGAGTCAATACCTCGAAAACGTGAAACAGATAACCCTTGGACTCGTGTCCCTTGGTTTGGAGAGCGGCGACAAGGTCATCATGATAGGTGACAATAGACCTGAAGCCCTATGGACTGAAATGGCCGCGATGTGTGCGGGTGGTGTTGGGGTCTGGTTATTCCAGGACTGCTTGATGGAAGAGGTCAAGTACATAGTTAATCATTCTGACTCAAAGTTTTACGTGGCTGAGGGTCAGGAAGAAGTAGACAAAGCCCTGGCCATACGTGATGAATGCCCGAAATTGAAGAAAATCATTTGGGACGATCCAAAAGGCATGCGCCATTACGATGATCCCATGCTGATAAGCCTCGAAGAAGTCATGAGGCTCGGGAAAGAGCGCATGGCTAAAGACCCCAATCTTTTTGACGACCTTGTCTCCAAAGGGAAAGGCGACGACATTTCTCTTTTGTTTTACACATCAGGCACGACATCTTTACCTAAAGGAGCGTTGTTGACACATTACAACATGCTCACAATGGGGCAAAACCTGATGAGGGTCGACCCCTGCCTGCCGGAAGATGATTTCGTTTCTTACTTGCCGTTTGCGTGGATTGGGGAACAGATGATGTCGATCTCGTGCGGTCTGCAGATCGGTTATACCATCAACTTCCCTGAAGAGCCGGAAACAGCGCAAAGTAACGTGCGGGAAATTGGTCCTCACGTCATGTTTGCCCCGCCTAGACTCTATGAACAGTTCACCAGAACTGTCCAAGTCAAGCATCTGGACGCAACTTGGCTAAAACGTAATCTTTACAGTCTTGCAATGAAGATTGGGTACCATACCGCCGAATTAGAATTTGAAAAGAAGCCAATACCGTTTCACTGGAAGATTTTACGAACGCTGGCGGAATGGACCATGTTTTCCAAGGTGCGAGATCAACTAGGGTTAAGTCATGTGCGACACGCCTACACGGGTGGAGCAGCCATGGGACCTGATCATTTTCGTTTTTTCCATGCAATTGGAGTTAATCTTAAACAAATTTACGGCCAAACGGAAATAGCGGGAATTTCGGTAGTCCATAGGGATGGTGACATAAAATTTGATACTGTCGGGACCCCGATACCTAATACGGAAATAAAAATAGGAGAAAATGACGAGATCCTTTCAAGAAGTCCTTCAGTTTTTGTCGGCTACTACAAGGCGCCGGAGGAAACAGCAAAGGCTCTCATAGATGGATGGCTTTATTCAGGAGATACCGGGTTCATAGATGATGATGGTCATCTGGTGGTCTTTGACCGATCCAAAGACATAATGATCCTGAATGACGGGCGAAAGTTTTCACCTCAATTTCTTGAGGCTAGATTAAAATTTAGTCCTTACATAAGAGAAGCCCTAATTGTTGGGCATGAGCGGCCATATGTGACCGGGATCGTGTGTATCGATTACAACACAGTCGGGAAGTGGGCCGAGGATCATGGGATAAACTACACGAGTTATACCGAATTGACTCAGATTCCACAAGTTTATGATTTGATTATGCGGGCCATTTTAGAAGTTAACAAATCCATACCAGAAGCTGCGAAAATTCTGAGATTCGCAAATCTTTACAAGGAATTTGACGCTGATGATGACGAACTGACCCGAACAAGGAAGATTCGTCGAGCCTTTGTTGAAAACCGGTACAAAGATATTATCGATGCTTTGTACAGCGATAAAGATATCATGCACATGGACACGACTATTACATATGAAGACGGCAGGGTCTCGAAGATCAAGGCCGACATTCGACTTCAGAGTGTTAAAGGAGGGAGTAGCAAATAAATGGAACTCTTTCTTCAATTAATAGTTACTGGGGTAATGCTCGGTTCTATCTTTGCTCTGGTCGCGTTGGGCTGGGTGCTAATCTACAAGTGTTCCGGGGTCTTAAACCTTGCAATGGGCGAGTTGACGATGATTGGAGGTTACGTTTGTCTGGCTTTCTATCAAAGATTCGTGACTATTATGCCCATCAATTACGCATTCATATTTGCCCTGATTGGCACTATCTTTGTCGGACTGATCCTGGGTCTGCTCACTGAGCGGATTTTCTTGAGGAAGATGATAGGGCAACCAATACTAGCGGTCATCATGGTGACAGTTGGGCTGTCTTTCTTTTTCAAAGGCATGGTGTTCATGATCTGGGACACCGACACGCAGGTCTTTCTACCAAGGATTTTTTCCATAGAACCCATTGTAGTCGGCGGTATCGCCGTCGGCGCCGTCTACCTTTGGAGTTTCATTGCGGCTATGATCCTGATGGTCGTTTTTATATGTTTTTTCTATTCACTATCGATAACC
>JAMCYH010000001.1 GCA_023474025.1 Deltaproteobacteria bacterium | reverse complement strand
TAGACAGTGGACATGACGACGTCGCCTCGCGGATCACCGGTATCACAGGTCGAGGCGTCGATTACGTAGTGGAAACTACCGGCAACTATAAAATGCAAGTACTGGCGGTTCAGGTGTTGAACCCACGTGGTGTGGTTGGACTGCTCGCCGGAGGTGTCGCCACAAATTCTCTGACAGAAGGACGGAGATCCGTCGGCATAATTCAAGGGGACGCTATCCCGCAGCGCTTCATTCCCAAAATGATCGATCTTTATCGGGCTGGGCATTTCCCCTTTGACCGCCTTGTGAAGTTCTATGACTTTAGCGAGATAAATAAGGCCATCGTGGATGCCAGGAGAGGCGCCACGATCAAGCCTGTTCTACGAATCAGTTAGCAGTGGGTTAAGGGGAATCTCGTCTTTTTGCTAAAAACAGTATACCATGGGCCTGCCTGTGAAGCTCATTTATTTCAGATGATTAAACACCGAGAAACGTTTTTGGAAGAGGCTCTATGCTCAACAAATTCCGTGACCCGATCAGTGGACTGACACATCTCGCTGCGGCCGTAGGCGCTGTGTGCGGTGCAGTGATCCTCTTGCTCATAGGGCACGACGACACCACCAAGGCTATTTCACTGACGATCTATGGCGTTAGTCTGGTCCTGATGTTCGCTGCCAGCGCCGCCTATCATATGGTCAAAGCTCCTCCTCAAGTAATTAAAGCTCTTCGAAAGGCTGATCACTCAGCAATCTATCTTTTGATTGCCGGCAGCTACACGCCTATTTGTCTCAACTTCTTTCAGGGTTTCTGGCAATGGGGGTTAGTAGGGATTGTCTGGGGCATGGCGCTTATCGGCGTTGCAATCAAAATTTTCATTATAAAAGCCCCTCGCTGGCTCACGGCCGGAATTTACTTACTGATGGGATGGATGGCCATCCTCGCCATTCCAGAGATGCTAGTGGTTATGCCTGTGTCTGCGCTGATTTGGCTCGTCCTGGGTGGGCTCTTTTTTACGCTGGGGGCGGTAGTCTATATCAGCAAGAAGCCTGATTTCTATCCCAAGGTTTTCGGCTTCCATGAAGTATGGCATATTTTTGTAATTTTCGGATGCGCATGTCACTTCACCGTCATTGCGACCTTTATAGCGCCGAGTTCCAGAGCGGCGCTATAACTTGTTTTTTAACAGCTACAAAAAAATTGGTTATCTACCAAATCCTCCTTGCTCTTTCATGCTATTTTGAATCATCAGCAGACATTGAGTTGGCGCAAGTCGGCGAACTTCATGTCCTCAGAACGCGACACACTCCCTCATGTTCTCCAAAAATTTTGAGCTGGCCTTCACGTCTGAGGCCGCCTTGCGACAGATGCTCCGCCACTTGGCGGGTGATTCGTCGAAAAAACCTAACCACCTTTCGCCCATTCGCTTTCCTGCTGACGCCGGATCCAGATACACTTCTATCTCAAAATTCCATGTAGCTGTATCGGCCCAAAAATGATTAAATCTCTCCACAGATTTTTCCAGTAACTGGAAACAGGCTTCGTTGGAATCTGATTCAATCGCCCGATCAAGCAATGCAACGACTTCCCGCATCTCCGGAATGTCCTGGGCATAACGACATTCTGCAGAAGCGATCGCCCGTTCGAATAAATCCTCAGCCATGATATGAGATTCAGGGTAAGGGTCCCATTCCTCTCTCACAAGCCAGATCTCAAAGAATTGCGGCAGGAGTAAATGTCTGAGAAACCCGGCGGCAGCGGTGGCGTCCGGAAAATGGGCCCAACTTCCACCGGTTGATGGACATGGCATAGGACTGGTCATCTCGTTCCAGAGAAACACGGTCTTTTCTGTAATCCGCTGTTTTGGAAATGGATCATCAAGGTTACGGCCATTTTCTTGTGTCCAGGCATACCATTGTTCCCACGTTGTCCAATTGTTTTGTGTCATTAGTTCAGTTCCTCCTCATTGTTAAGCTATAGAGACGCCTGTCATTTTCAGAATCGATTCGTGTTGAGCCTCGTGGTGGAGTTAGATTTTTGTTAATTTATTGTGAATTCTCGTCAAGCCCAATTCTCTAACTCCCGGTCTGTAGCAATTCCCTGTTGATTATTTATGGGATTCACCACTGGGCTATTTCTAATAATTGGGGTGATTCTAAAGAACAAACATGTCAAATGGGGACAAATGTTACGAAAAATATGCACGATATTTTCAATTAGCGGTTTTTTTTGAAATGCGGCTATAATAATAACAGCGAGGCTTAAAAAAAATCGAGCGCTAGAGGCGCTTATTGGATAATCATTCCAAATAAATGGAAATAAAATGGACTAAGAACGTCTCATAGTTGCCGTAATGATGGTGGAGGCAGAGAGACGCCGTGGAGAGAAAGAAGCTTCTGCAGAAAACCTTTATCCGCATGAAAAGTTCCGGTACAATAAACCATCCAGTAGTCCCAGAGTGGTATGGAGTATCATTGGATTGTAATTCTTATTGTTTTGCTAATGATTAGAAATTAGACCTGGCACGCTCAAAATTTATCGGGTCTGAAAAAGCTGGCAGTTTAATATTCGTCAGTTGTCTCAACAAGCGATTCAGTTGTGGAAATATTGTGCTTTGCCCGCAACGTGACCAACTAAAGGTCCAAGCGATTTTAGCCGAGAGATCAAATGGATGTTGAGTCAGTATATATACAGATAAAAAGAGACTATTTCCCAAGATGGGATAGTAACAATGAATGGAAATTGAGAATTGTCGATGACCTTTATGGAGCTCAAAGCGGTTGTAATGCTGAATCAAAAACCATAACCCTGGTTAGGGATTGTTCCATCCATCCAGGCGATCCTAAAATTGCCCACTTAAAAGTCATTTTGATCCATGAGATCTCGCACGCGACAGCAAGAGGCTTCCATGAGGCAGAATGGATTACCGAAATGGAGAAAGCCTCAGAGAAGGCCGAGTATATTGGCGATATGGAATTGGCCCGATTAATCAAAGAAGAAGTAAACAGATATATTATGAGAAAATAGATTACTGGCGTGCTCTAAACGTGGATATCAATGCTGATCTGGGTTCAAGTTCCCTTCTTTCTTGAGATCATTATGATTTCATAGGCTTCCTGCGCCAGGCAGAATCTCTCGTTGGCATCGCGAATACGGTCAGGCGGGGCTCCCTGTGACAGGTGATCGGCGTGGAATTCCTTTGCCAGCTCTCGACGCCGGAGCTTGATAATCTCATCTGAGTCGTTCTCGTCACATCCAAGTGTCTGATAAGCCTCGCTTACAGCTTTATCCGAAATAGATGGTTCGACCCGACGATTTCCAGGGCTTTCATGTTCCGTGGTTGACTGGCCGCATTTGCGGCAACCGTTACATAAACCATTCTTTAGCAAGTTTACTGAAAATCTTATCCCACAATTATTGCATGGATAAGTAGATGGCCTGATTCGCTGACCCGTGTTTTTGCTCAGGCATTTTTCACACAAATCGCTCGCATAAAGATCCTCGGTATATGATTTACCGCATTGTCTGCAAAGCCTTTCGGGTTTGGAAACAAACCTGGGAGTGTTGACTCGTTGGTTCAGTAGTAGTTCAAATATCTCATCGAGAGATTTCAGGCCGCTGTCTCTTCGTATCTGGTTCTCAAACGATGTCGATCCTCTGAATACAAACCATACCATCACGGTTCTCCCTTGAAAGGCGTGGTGGGGCAGCTAGAACCCATTCAGAGCCTGCCGCCTCCATCCGGGAAACTAAACGATAGGGAACTGACTCTTTTCAACCGGCAGTGATTGGTATCTTCCTTGGAATGGCCTTTTCGATCTTGGGCAATATCACCTTTAAAACCCCATTGGATATGGCCGCCGCAATTTTGTTGGCATCAACCGAGTCCGTAATCCGGAAACTGCGGAAATAGTTTCCCTGCTTATATTCCATGAGCAAAGGCTCTCCTGTCGGGGTAGTCCCTGGAACTTTCCCCTCAATGGTAAGGATACCCTCTTTGACCTCGATATCCACACCATCGGGTTTCACGCCAGGCATATCGGCAAGAATCATGAGCTCCTTATCCGTCTCACAGATATCAACAGCGGGAGTAAAGTAGACACCCTCGCGGGTGAATTCCCCTCCTGGAGCTGCGACTTCCTGTTTTTCAGTAAGCTGGAGTTCCTTGTCTGTCATCCTTATCCTCCCTCCTTTCCGGTGTGGTTACTCAGTAGTCACAGATATCTGCTTGGGTTGCGCAGATTTTTCTATCGGAAGAGTGATTGTCAGAACACCCTCAGCGTAGCGAGCTTTGACCTCATTCGCCTCGACCTTGCTGGGGAGAGTCAGACTCCTCTGGAAAGTTCCTGAAGTTCTTTCCTTTCTGTGGTAACTGACACCTTCTCCCAATTCCTCCGGTTTCCGTTCTCCTTTGATGCTTAAGGTGTCTCCCTCGACCTTGATTTCCAGATCCTCTGAGTTTATGCCGGGAATTTCGGCTGTGGCCACATACGAGTTGCCTTCTTTCACAACATTTATCGCAGGGAAAATGTATGCTGTAGTAAGCCACGGCTCGAAAGGAGCTCTAGTTGTCAGATTCATTTTACGAGCTAGATCATCAAGGCTTCTTTGAATCGGACTGAGCTCCGACCACATAGGACCTCTCCTCACGTTCCAATAAAACATGTTGGATACCTCCTTGTTGAGAACTCCAATATTGTAACCCGATGAGTTAATTCGAGAAATTGATTAATCATCAGATTGATGATGTCAAGTGGGCTGAGAAAAAATTTGTTTGAAATTGTTTAAAACTGACCTGGCGGAGGAGGAAAAACGCCGTTAGGAGAAGAAAGCTGCTGAAGAAAAGGCTAATACTTACCGGTAAACCCGATACAAGCAACTGGCAGGCGGGCCCAGAATTTGCTGGATTGTAATCGGGATTATACTTTTAATTTCTTTCTTGTTGTTTCCTTGCCAAATCTGATGAATTTTAGAGGCTTACAGAAAATGGCCCTGGCAGCTCCAAGGAAAAAACTCTTTAATGAGGTTCGAGTTCCATTGAGCGGCCAGGATCCAGTGGATCTATCAATAAACCTGGACCACAGGCGCAGGTTTCCAGGCGCCATCCAGCGCTTCCTTTTTCGGCCAGTAAAGCCTCATGACCAGATAAAAAGCGCCATTCGGTGCTCGTAACCAATTCGATTCCTTTTCCTTGCCAGGCGAGTCTTTCTGAATATAGAGGGTCAGAGACCCGTCAAAGTTTTTCTTCAGTTCCGGTAACATGGGAGAATTGATAAGGTACCGATTTATTGGGTT
>JAMCYH010000321.1 GCA_023474025.1 Deltaproteobacteria bacterium | reverse complement strand
GGACGAATGAACCAAAAATAGAAACACCTTTCATGCCAGGGTGTGGCTCCGTTATAGATACAGGGAACAGATAGACATCCCACCCCTGATCTGCGATTTGGTTAATCCAGCGGGCGGTATGGATGCTGTCGGTCATGGCAACAATGAATATCTTCATCGAGCTTTCTCTCGAAGCGTGCTGGCCTTGCGCAATAGTTTTTCGAATAGATATATATGGAACTTTGGGTTGATTTTCAGTGCTTGCCTCAAGACAGGCAAACTGTAGGGGTCAAATGGATACTTTACCGCCATCCGTATCAGGCGCATCGCGGCATCTTCCCGGATCAGTTGTTTTTCCAGGGGTGATATTTCAGGAAGGTTGATAGAGCGGCTGTATAACTTCTCGATCAACTGCGGTATACCGCGCAGGCGGGGGGGATTTGCAATTCCCCACACCATCTCAAGATGGGTTTGTGGTATTTCCCTTCCCAACATGGATTGCAGATACGCACGACAGATTAGTGAGCTGTTTCTTAGCGTGGATTGCAAGCGAGTGCTGGTAATATTCTTGCCGTGTTTACGTAGTTTCAGTAAGACTTCGTTGAAATTATAGAAGTGTGTCTGATTGGAAAGGCGTATCCACAAATCGTAATCCTCTGGAAAGTATTCTGTTTTGTCCTTTGCCAAATCCCTGTATCCCCCAGCCTGGCTGCAAAGTTCGCGATTAGCCATGACTGCGGGATTGATAATTGGGTCATAAAAACAAAACGCCCATGTAATTAAAATGTGAGTTTGCGGCATTTGGATGTCAGAAAGAGAATTGCCTTTTTCGTCAATCATGATGGCATTTGTGCTGGTGATGCCAACTTCTGGATGGCTCTGCATAAACAGGAATTGCTTTGCAAGCCGTTCCGGCATGCTAACATCGTCAGAGTCCATCCATGCTATGTATTTCCCTTGAGCCAGTTCAAGGCCTGTGTTGCGCGCGCCGACGATGCCGGTATTCTGTTCATGATGGTGGATTCGGATACGGGCATCTCGTTTTTGATAGTCAAGGGCAATCGCGGCCGAGTTATCAGTGGAGCAGTCATCCACAATGATGAATTCAAAATCTCGGAAAGTCTGACTTAGGATACTTTCAATTGCTTCTGGCAGGAAATCTTGACTGTTATAAACGGGCATGACAACACTAACGGGAATGGTCATGAGGTATTGTCTCTCTTTTTAAAGACTAACTCCATTTCCTGATGACAGGAGACTGGTGTGGTGTGGTGATAGGCTTCGAAATTGATGCGATTGCCAGCATCGAACAAGTTTGCCAATTCAGTGGGCGAATAATGTCTTTTTGTTCCTGCCCGGTTTTGCAGGCTGACCGTTTGGACAAGATTGACAGGATTGCAAAAAGCCACGGAACGGTTATAGCACAAGAGGAATGGGCGGGTCGAGGCAAATCGGTTCCTGCGTTTGTTCATCCCGCCTTCCAGCAAATTCGGGTTGTCGAATTTTATTTCAAGTAATATCGGGATGACATCAACCAGGCGATAGATGGAGCTGGAGACTTCCAGGGGATAACCAAAATCCTGATCGGCCTTCGTCCACATGTATTTTTGAACGTTCGAATCAACAGGTTCAAACACGGGTAGTTGCTGCTCGCGATCGCTCATATAACTGTATGTCGTATTCTCACCGAGCCGCAGGGAAAATCCCAGGGCATCTCTACGCATGGCAAGACATTCAATTATTTCCGAAAGCCTGAATTCATGCGTGAAAATGGCATCGTCCACCAGGAACATTATCAGAGATGGCGTGCGGGGAGGGGAAACGAGGCAACGGCACACGCGCACGATACGGGGATGAACATGCGCAAGGAATGCATAGATCGAATTTTGGAAGCTGGTTGACGAGTATGGATTCAGGATATTGAACACATCCCGGCGAAACCGGTTCTGTTCAATAAATCGAACCTGTGGATGGCTTTGCCACTCTTGTGCTAGCTGCAAATATTGTCTTGAATGCTGTTCGTTCGAGCAGGTATATAACACATTTATTCGAATGTTCTCTGTGTCAGCGCAATGTGCCAAAAACGATTGCAGAGTCGCCTGGACTTGCATAGCCCGGTCCTTGCTAAAAACCAGCACTTTCATCATCTTCATTTTGCTCTTCAAAAATTAATCAAGTTGAAACTTCGCGGCCACAAAATTGGTAGTACGAAAGCGCTCATAAATTTCCATATATTTTATTATCGGATAAAGATAGCCAGTCGGGGTAATACGATAAATAAAACCCATTCCCATCTCGTGAAAAAGATACCAGAAGTCCTGAAAATAAGAGCGTGTATCAATATTACAACCGCCAAATTCAAAAGCAACAATATCAATGGCCTGCTGCGCGAACATTTTGCGGCCTCCCTTAAGCACATCCAATTCGTGGCCTTCGACATCCAATTTTAAAAGGTCAATATGATGGATTTGATTCAACTCACAATATTGATCCAAGGTCTCAACGCGAACAATTTCGGAGTGATTAAAATTCAACCCAAAATGATCCAGTCGTCGTTTCGACAGGGATGCAAGGCCAGAACCTGGGGCATCTGAATATAAGGCAAAACTACCAGCTTTTTCGCCCAAGGCAAAGTTATTCAGAACCACATGGCTGAAATTTTCAGTATTCTGGCGAAGAACTAAATAGGTAGCTGGGCTTGGCTCAAAGGCGTGTACTATAACGGATAAACCAGATAATATGGCTTGCGCCATAGAAAGGAATTGCCCTTTATTGGCACCCACGTCAAAGACGCATAATTGGTTTTCCAGCTCATTATGTTGAGCTAACCAAAAGATAACAGCCTGTTCGCCGCTGGATTCAACAACACTACCCATTCCAATTCCCATTAAGCTCTCTATATTAAGCGACAATTTTTCGAGCAGGTGTTGAAAACGTAAATTGCCCAAGATTTTGGCTATAGGTCTTGTCGTTATCGAGAACATTCAGAATCTCCTTCGTGGCATCATCAGTATACCTTCAATAAGTGCGCTGATTGATCGTAACATTTTTGCCTTGTATGCGGAATTTGCCGGATTTCATCAACATATTTTCTGCCTTCCGGATGGTAGGACAAACTATAAACTCGTTGACGCTATGAGTTAAGCCAATATGAAATTCTGTCCGGATATTCATGTCAGGATATCAACATTATCAATTGTCAATCATCGATTTGCGCAAAACAACTTGGGTAGTCGGTTAATCCTTTTTGACTACGACTAACACCCATCGAACGCTTGAATCTTCATCTTTCAGCATTTTATTCCTTCATGGGTTCAATACCTCGCCGCTCTGCGGCGTAAGAAAAAGGTTGTAAGTATTCTATAACTTTCGCGGATGATACCCCGTCCGCTTGCGGCGGGGTTCATTCATTGTTTCGTATCTTCCGTATCTATTAAGGCACATCTATGATTCATGCAAGATGCCTATCGAACTAAGTGAAGGGAGATTGAAAGAGCTGTTGGTTGTGGTCGAGGAATTCAACCAAGTGGTCAATTCTATGGAAATAAGTGTGGTCTTTAAACACGCGCTGCATACCGTTTTTAATGATTTGATTGCGTTCTTCAGGATGGGTTATATAGTAATCAAACTTTTCGATAAATTCCTTTCTACTTCGTACTGTTACCAATTCATTGGGAGAATAGAATCGTTCTGTGACAGGTGTCCAGTCGGTAATTTGAAAAGCACCGCAGGCAGTGGCCGAGAAGGCCCGCTCGGTAATTTCGGAAGGATAATCGATAAGAAATCGTGCCAATGGATTGGGTACTATTCTTGCTTGTGCGTACAGATCGGGAAGTTGGGTGCTGTTTAGTGGCCCCAGGCCAAAACCCCAGTTTGGCCCCGCCCATAAGCCATAGTAGTTTTCCAAAATAGGTTTGAGATATTGCCAAGTTAATTTCACGCGTTCCGGGCCGTAAGAGGTGGCCATGAAGTAATCAAAATCTTTGGCAGACTCCCGCGGGTATTGATAAATAGGATTGCAGCCATGAGGCAATGATAGATATTGAAAACCAATATTTTTCCATTCGCTCCAGAATTGGCTAAAAAATTCTTCAACAAACATACAGAAATAAGCGTCCGCTGACTGTCCGATTCGGGCCAGTTCAAAGCGCCATTCATCTTTGGCAGGCATCCCCGGTTTGGGGAAATTGTGTTTATTGGAAGGGGTAAATAGCCGCAGACAGCCATCGGATTTTTTATACCGGTTAATGAAGTCAAGGTCGAGGGAGCGTAGAACCTCGTCAATATCAAATGAAATAAAAACATCCGGATGAAAAGCATCCCAGATTTGACGGAAGTTGGGGTCACTCCATTGCACAGATGCACATTGAATACCTGTGTGCGACAAAGTTTGTATTAGATCATTAAACCATAGGGCTCCCACGCCGGAGGGCGGGACTTGAAACAGAATACGATATGATTTAAATTGATATTTGTTCTTATATTGTCGAAGAATATCTTCACGTAAATTTTGCCCGAGTTGGATGATTTCGATATTGGGCGGCTCGATCGTATGATCTGTGCGTGTAATACTGGCAGGCCGTTTTTCATAAATCTTCTTCAGCCTGTATCTCATTAGATTATATGGAAATGTACTGGCAATTATGCTGAGTCTTTGGATTGCCTTGTGGATAAATTCAAGAGGTGTCATTTTGGGGGCCTAGAAATATTTAGCGCCTTTTTTACGTACAATGCTTATGCCACAAAGATAAGGTATTGTCATAATTTCAAATTCTTCGCGATATTCTTCTTTGATATGCTGCGCAGTTTTGTATACGGTGCCACTGAGGTGGGGCCGCTCATATTCTCCTGACAGAGGAAACGTATCGTGCATCAAAATTAAGCTGTTAGTTTGTACAAAGGGAGAAAAAATATCAAAATCCTTTAGTGATTGCTCATGGGAGTGATCTGCGTCTATATGGAGAAGATCAATTGACGTTTTATGCTCAGTCCATGAGCCTGCAAGCTTGTTGGTGCTCATCAGGTGAGTTTTGACGATTTCTCCGTAATGTTTAAGTGGTTTTTGCATTGCCGGATTTAGGTCACATGTGTGAAGCGTGCCTTTTTCAGCTCGAAGGCTATTGTAGTATTGCAAAACGCGGATAAAAGCCAGCGAACTTATTCCTGGCCCCGTTCCTAATTCCACAATGGTAAAAGCCGCAGCCGAGATAGCTACAGAAAACAGCAGGTTATAGTAAGCGATTTCGTTATTTGCATGAAATCGATATAGATTTACCAGATCAAAAGTATGGTGAATCGC